>JAFRWU010000031.1 GCA_017441705.1 Clostridia bacterium
ATCCTTCTGGTATTCGGGAGAGGCCGGGTCGGAGGATTTCCACCAGAGATGGGTGGACATCAGGGCGACCCGCTTCCCGGTCTTTCGGTCTTCGAACACGCCGAAGGCGTAGGATTTGGTCTCGCTGTTGTTGAAGGAGCCCTCCAGCCCCGGGATCTCCTCCGGATAGCGGAAGAAGCCCGATTCCAGAAGCTTGAATCTGTCGATCCGGTAGAAAAGCGGCGTGTCTCCGCCCGATACGTAGTCGTAGCGGGCGACGTCTCCTCCGTCGGTCTTCACCTCGTAGAGGCCCGCCATCATGAGATCGGCCATACGGATCGAAACCTCCTGCAGGCCCGCCAGATCCGGCAGAATCCTGCGGTAGGCGCGCAGAAGCCCCTTTACCCGCACTTCGGCCGAACAGTCGAGCCCCTGTTTCTTCCACGCCTCCAGGTTGCCGTCGCATTTCCATTGATTGTTGGACATGACGATCATCGATCAAGCCCTCCTTTTTTATTCTTGAATTCCCTGATTTGCTTCCGTCCTGCCGCGGCGCCTTCTTCAGAACGCGGCCGCGTCATACGCCGGTGATCTTCGCGCGGCTTCCGCCCGCCGGATCCTTGGTCACGACGATCTGGCGGTCGATCTGCTCCTTGAGGTCCGCCACGTGGGAGATGATGCCCACCAGCCTTCTTCCCTCGCCGAGGCGGGACAAGGTCCTGACCGCCTCCCGCAGAGCGTTCTCGTCCAGAGATCCGAAGCCCTCGTCGATGAAGAGGGTGTCGAGCTGGATGCCGCCCGCCCCGGACTGGATCTCGTCCGAGAGCCCGAGCGCCAGAGAGAGAGACGCGAGGAAGGTCTCGCCGCCCGAAAGGGTGTAGACGCTTCTTGTGCTCCCGTTGTAATGATCGACCACGTCGAGCTCCAGCCCGGTCTGGCTCACCTTGTTTTCGGCGGCGGTCCGCCGGACCAGCTCGTACTGTCCTTCCGACATCGAAAGGAACCGCAGATTGGCGCGTCTGACGATCCGGTCGAAGAAGGCCGCCTGTACGTAGGTCTCCAGGGCGACCTTTTCCTTGCCCGTCACGTTTCCCGCCGCCGTGTCCGAAAGCGCGCGGGCGCTCTGCCAGAGGGTTTCGTCCCTTTGAAGCTCCCCGGCGGTCTTTTCCCAGAGGGAAAGGGCGCGCCGGTTGGCTTCGAGCCGCGCGTGTCCGGACTTTTCAAACTCCAGGAGCTCATCGCGCCGCGCCTTGAGCTTTTTCCCTTCTTCCTCTTCAAAGACCGGATCGATCTTCTCCCGGTCCCGCAGCAGCACTTCCAGAGTCTTTTTCTTCGCCCCGAGGCTTTCGGCGCGCAGCTCCTCCCTCCGGAGCGCTTCCTCCGCCTCCTCCCGCGCCCGTTTCCTTTCGCCGATCAGGGAAAGAAGGGCGCCGTGCCGCTTCTCCGCCTCCCCGCGGGAGGCGTGGCGGAGCTTATTCCTTTCGTCCCCGATGCGGCGCGTAAGCTCGGCCGAGCGGACCCCGTGACCGTCCGCGGCTTTTTCGGCTTCGCCGGCCTTTTCCTTCAGAGCGCGGAGCTTTTCCTCCGCCCGGGGCAGGGCGCTTTCCACCTCTTCCCGCCGCCGGACGGCGGCGTCGGCCGCGGCGGCGCGGTCAAGAAGCGTCTTTTCCTCTCCGGCGAGCAGAGCGCGGAAGGCCTCGTTCCCGCCGGGTATCGCGTCGGCCTCCGCCCCCTCCAGCAGGGCGGAAAGCCTTTCCCGGCGGAGCTTTTCCGCGCCTTCCCACCGCCCGCGCAGCGCGCCGGCCTCCTCGCTTTTCCGGGAAGCCGTCTTTTCGGCCGCCGCTGCCTCTTCCCCGGCGGCCTTGACTTCGGCCTCGGTGGGCGCTTCGCGGGATTTTTCCGCCTTTCTGGGGTGCGTCCGGGAGCCGCAGACCGGACAGGGTTCCCCGTCGGCGAGCCCTTCGGCCATCAGGCCCGCCTGCTCGTCCCGGAAGATCTGCCGGAGATGCGCGGCCCTTTCGTCCGCCAGGCGCGCCGCTTCGGAAGAGGCGGCGTAGTCTGTTTTTGCCTTTCCGTACCGTCTTTCGAGCTCGGCGGCGTCTTTTTCCGCCTCCTCGAAAGATGCGAACCTTCTCTTTTTTTCCTGAAAGAGCATCTCCTCCCGCCGGAGCTTTTCCCGTTCCACCTTCGCTCCCTCCAGGGAGGCGAGCTCCGCCTTCGCCTTTTCCAGGCGCTTCGCAAGATCCTGCGCCTTTTCGTTTTTCTCACCGAGATCCCGGAGCGCGTCTTCCCGGGCGGCGTCCTCCGCCGCCTTCTCCGCCTCCAGCGCCTCCAGGGCTGCGTAGCGGGGAAGCTCCTCCTCCAGAAGAGCCGCTTCCCGGGCGAACCGCTCGGTTTCCTCCTCTTTCTCCCGCTCTCCGCGGATCCGTTCCTTCGCCGCTTCCCCGGCGGAAACGGCTTCCGCCAGTTCCTTTTCGGCCTCTTCCCCGTCCTTTTCGTACCGCGCGGTCTCCCGGGCGTAAGCAAGGCGGGAAGCCGTCTCCGCGATCTTCCTGTCCAGCGCCTCCCGTTCCCCGGCGGTCTCCTTCTCTCTTTTCTCTCCCTCGGCGATGAAGCGGCGGATCAGCTCTCCGGTTTCGCCGGGGCCCGCCTCTCCCCGGAGGCTCCGCTCCCATTCGGTCCGGAGCTCCTCATCCCCCTCGGGCGCCGTTCCCTCCAGGATCGCGGAAAGATCGCGCCGGTCCTGCTGCATCCTTTTTTCCAGGGAGCGGCTCTCTTCCTTCAGCCGTTCCTCCAGAAGCTTATACCGGTTGGTGCGGAACAGATCGCGGAAGATCGCCTGTCTTTTGGAGGTGTCCGCCAGAAGGAGCCTGCGGAAATCGCCCTGGGCGATCATGGCGATCTGGGAAAACTGGTCCCGGTCCACGCCGAGGATCCCCCTGACCGCCTCGGTCACGCTCCGGACGCCGGTGATCACGCGCCCGTCGGGGAACGTCAGAGCTGCGTCAGCCGTCTGCGTCGTCGTGCCTTCGCCCCGCTTCAGGGGACGGACGTAGTCAGGATTGCGGCGCACCCGGTAGGTCTTCCCCGCGTGCAGAAAGGTGAGATCCACGTAGGTCGGCGTGCCGGGAGAGGCGTACTGGGAGCGGAGCATGCCGCTTTTTCTGCCGTCTCCACTGGCCTCGCCGTAGAGGGCGAAGGCGATGGCGTCAAAAATCGTGGTTTTTCCCGCGCCTGTGTCGCCGGCGATCAGATACAGCCCCCGGTCGCCCAGCCGTTCCATCTCCAGCGCGGTCTCCCCGCTGTACGGCCCGAAGGCCGAAAGAATCAGCTTCAAGGGTCTCATAGCTCGTCCTCCCAGATTTTTTCCATGATCGGGCGGAGCATCGCCTCCTGCTCTTCGGTCATAGGCGCGTTGTTCTGCTTTTCATAGAGCGCCCGGAAGAGTTCCAGGGGCGTCTTTTCCGGCGATTCCTCCGCGCCGTCGAGCTTCTGCTCGGCCCTGGTGCGGCGGTTGTCGTATTCCATTTTCATCAGGTTCGGGTAAAAAACGCGCAGCTTGGCCGCGGCGTCCGGCACGTCCTCCTCGTCGGTAAGGGTGATCAGAAGATAATCCTCCCGGCCCGGGCCGTCGTAAACGGCGCGGTCGGTGACCTCCCGGTAGGTCCCCCGGAGCTTCCGGAGATCGTGGAGCGGTCTGAGTTCCCGGAAGCGGACCCCGATCTCTCCGTCCCCCGTCCATTCGATCACGGCGGCGCTTTTTTCGTGGTCTGCCTCCGAAAAAGAGTATTTCAGCGGCGACCCCGCGTAGCGGATCCTGTCGCTTCCCGCCCTCTGCGGACGGTGCAGATGACCGAGGGCCACGTAATCGAACCCCCGGAAAACCTCCGCGGAAACGCCCGCTTCCCCGCCGATCGTGATCTCCTCCGAATCGGACGGCGCGGCGCCGAGCACCGTCTGATGCGCGAGCAGGATCCTTTTCCGTCCGGGCGTCGGGGCAAGCGCCTCAAGCGCCGTCCGGACGGCGTCGTTTTCTCCCGCGATCTCCGCGTCCGGAAAGAAGCGGCGCACCGCGGCGGGCTTCAGGAATGGCAGGAGAAAAACCGCGGCCTTTTCCTCTCCCCGGTCGAGAAGGATCGGATCGATCTCTCCGTGGTAGACCGGCGAGACGTGGATCCCGCTTTTCGCGATCAGCTCCGCGGCGAAGGCGAGCCGTTCGGGGGAATCGTGGTTGCCGCTGATAAGAAAGGTCTCGATCCCCTCTTCCGAAAGGCGCGTGAGGAAGGAATCGAAAAGGGTCACCGCCTCGGCGGAGGGGGCGGGCTTGTCGTAGACGTCCCCCGCCAGAAGCAGTCCGTCGGGCCTTTCCTCCCGTAGGATCTCCAGGATCCCGTCCAGAATATGGCTTTGTTCCTCCAGCATGGAGAATTCGTTGACGCGTTTCCCCAGATGGAGATCGGCCAGATGCACAAATTTCAAACCGGTCTTCCCTTCCGCCAGCGGCGCGATTTTTCGTCCGTCTCCATTATATCTTTTTTCGGCGCTCCCGTCAATTCCGGCGGTCTCTTTCCGGCTTTACAAACCGGCCTTTTTCTGGTATGATGTGTGAGACGGCGGACGCCGGAAAAACGCGCCCGTCTCTTTTTCTCTTTTTGTTTTCTCACCCTGAAAGGAGGCAGGAAATGACCTACGACGTACTGGTGATCGGCGCAGGCCCCGGCGGCATTTTCACCGCCTTCGAGCTTTCAAAGCTTATGCCCTCGCTGAAAATCGGCGTGTTCGAGGCGGGCCATCCGCTCGCAAAGCGCAGATGCCCCATCGACGGCGACAAAATCAAGAGCTGCGTCGGATGCAAAAGCTGCTCAATCATGTCGGGCTTCGGCGGCGCGGGCGCTTTTTCGGACGGCAAATACAACATCACCAACGACTTCGGCGGCTCTCTTCACGAATACATCGGAAAGAAGAAGGCTCTGGAACTGATGCGCTACGTGGACGAGATCAATCTCCGCCACGGCGGAGAGGGCACGAAGCTCTATTCCACCGCCGGAACGCGCTTCAAGACCGAATGCCTGAAAAACGACCTGCATCTTCTGGACGCGTCGGTCCGGCATCTCGGCACGGACATCAACTACCGGGTGCTGGAAAACCTCTACGACGCGCTGAAAAGCCGGGCGGATTTCCGCTTCGACTCCCCGGTGGAGGGCGTGGAAAGGACCGGCTCCGGCTTCCGGATCACCGCAAACGGCGAAACCTTTGAAAGCCGGTATCTGGTGATCTCGGTGGGCCGCAGCGGGAGCAAATGGATGGAAAAGACCTGCGCCGCGCTCGCGATCGAGACCCGGTCCAACCGGGTGGATCTCGGCGTGCGGGTGGAGCTTCCCGCCGAGATCTTCGCCCACATCACCGACGAGCTTTACGAGAGCAAGATCGTCTACCGCACCAGAAAGTACGGCGACCTGGTCAGGACCTTCTGCATGAATCCCCGGGGCGCGGTGGTGACCGAAAATACCAACGGCATCATCACGGTGAACGGCCACAGCTACGAGGACCCGGCGAAGAAGACCCCCTATACCAACTTCGCGCTTCTGGTTTCCAAGCACTTTTCGGTCCCCTTCAAGGATTCCAACGGCTACGGCGAATCCATCGCGCGCCTGAGCAACATGCTGGGCGGCGGAGTGATCGTCCAGCGCTTCGGCGATCTGATCCAGGGCCGGCGCTCCACCGAAAGCCGCATCGCGGAATCCTTCGTCGCGCCCACGCTGAACGCCACGCCGGGCGATCTCTCCCTGGTCCTGCCGAAAAGGATCCTGGACGACGTCATCGAAATGATCGAAGCGCTCGACAGGATCGCCCCGGGCACCGCCGGCGGCGACACCATGCTCTACGGCGTGGAGGTCAAATTCTACAACATGGAGGTCGCGGTGAACGACCGGCTGGAAACCCGGCATCCCGGCCTTTTCGTCATCGGCGACGGCAGCGGAATCACCCATTCCCTTTCCCACGCCTCCGCAAGCGGCGTTTTCGTCGCCCGCGAGATCGCGGAACGGGCGGCCGCCGTCTGAAGGCGTCATCAAATCAAGAGAGGTAAAAGACGTGACTGAAATCAAAAAAAGCGGCGCATTCAACGCCCTTCCCGCGCCGAAGGAGATCCTCGGTTCCTTCATCGAATCCGGATTCGGCAGACAGGTCCCGGGCATGTGGGCCGAAATGATCGCAAACCGCTCCTTCCGCGAGGTGTCCCCCTACAAGATCGCCACCTGGGAATGGCTCGGACTGGACGAGGCGCATTACGACTCCCGGGCTCCCTTCTGGCACAGCGGATACGAAGAATACGGCTGGGAGGTCTTTCCGGGCACCAAAAGCTCCCTCACCGTCGGCACCGAGACCCATAAGGGGACCATGTGCCGGATCCTCACCGCGGGAGAAGGCGGCGGTCCCTTCGGGATCCGGCAGGACGGGATCCATCTGGAAAAAGGGCGGGAATACGTCTTCCGCATTTTCTGCGGCGCGGGCATGTGGCGGAGCGATCCCGGACTGAACGGCTTTGTTTCCAAAGAGCACCCTCTGGAGCCCCGCCCGCTCCGGATCGCCGTCGGGCCGCATGAGACCGAGCTGGATATCTCCGGCGTGACCAGAGAGCACGTCTGGAGCTTCACCGCCGGCGAAACCGGCGTCTTCCCGCTTTCCCTCTCCTTTTCGTGGAAGGGAGATCTGATCCTTCCCTGGGTCTCCCTGATGCCCCGGGACAATCTTCACGGCTGGCGGCGCGACGTCGTCGAAAAGGTCCGGGAGGCCGGTCCCACCGTAGTCCGCTTCCCCGGCGGATGCTTCACCAGCTTTTATAACTGGCGCTCCTCCGTGGGGCCCAGGGAAAGACGGGAGCCGCAGGAAAGCTTTTACTGGGGCGGTCTGGAGGAAAACGACGTCGGTCTCCGGGAATTCATGGAGCTGGCGGAGCTCTGCGGATTCGAGCCGCAGATCTGCTTCAACATGATGACCTCCACCCCCTTCGACGCCATGTGCATGGCGGAATACCTGAACGCCCCCGCCGACAGGGGCTACGGACGGCTGCGCGCCCTGGACGGGCATCCCGCGCCTTACGGCGTGAAATACTTCGAATGCGACAACGAGCCGAACCGGAAATGGACCGCGGTGCAGTACGCCGGAGAATGCGTGAAATTCGCCCGCGCCATCCGGGAGGTCTCCCCCGGCGCGGAATTCCTCTGCGCCGCCTACGGCTATACTCCCGAGCTTCTGCCCGCGATCCTGGAGATCTGCGGAGAAGAGATCGATTACGTCATCTACCGCAACGGGAATCCGGATTTCGTCCGGAAGATCCTGCCCGTCATCCGGGAATACAATGCGCGCACCGGAAGGGATCTCAAGCTGACCAACACCGAATGGCTTCCCTCCTGCCAAAGCCCCGAGCCCTTCGCGGAGCCCGGCATCCGCACCGATTTCCGCTGGCGCGGAGTGATCACCAACGACTACGACGACGTGTTTTCCCGCCATCAGATCAGCTGGAACTACGCGCTGAACGGCGCCCGCCGCCTTCTCGACTACGTCTCCTACGGCGGAGAATTCGCTCTGGCGAATTTCAACAACATGACGAACACCTGGGGCCAGAATCTGGTCGAGGCCTCGAAGGACGGCGCCTGGCTTTCCTCGATGGGCGAAGTCTTCGCCCTGTTCCGGAGGCAGTACCGCCCCTCGACCGCCTGCCCCGCCGAAACCGGGGACGGGCTTCTCTTCGCTCTCTTCACGAAGGACGGAGACGGGCGGGAAAAGCTCTGGATCGTCAACCGCGGCGGCGCGCCGAAGGAGGTCCTCCTGCCGGAGGGCTTCACTGAAGCCCTCGACGGTCTTTCGGCCGGCGGGCGTTCGGATCACATCACCGAAACGGAGAAGCCGGTGAAGCGTATCGCCCCGGCGGTCCGGGAGAGGAAGGTCCTTCTCCCCGGCCTTTCGGTGACGGTATTCGCGTAAGCCGGACGGTCAGACGGGATCTGTTCTCCGGCAAGACCGGCTGCGGACGCACGCCGGGCGATCCCGGGACTCTCTCCCGTCGGACCGTCCGCCTCCCGGACATACGGAATACGGCCCGCTTCGCTTTCCTGCGAAGCGGGCCGTATCTTTATGAAGCTTCTCCGGAAAAGGCCTCCGGCCGGGCCGGCGGAAAGCTTCAGAGGCCGAAGCTTTCCCGGTTCACGAAAACCTCCAGCCCCGGGTGGAGCTTGAGAAGAGAGACCGGGCAAGACGTGTCGAGAAGGTCGTTCTTAAGAGAGGCGAGTCCCCTCTCCTTCCCCTCTCCGTCCGCCAGAAGAAGGATCCTTTTCCCTCGGAAAAGCTCTCCGATCCCGAGGGTGACTCCCTCGGAAACGGGTTTCCCTGCGCGGGTCAGCATCTCGTGTCCCAGGGTGACGGGATCGAGCTTTACCCTGTGCGCGCTCATTTCAAGCTCCTTCGCCGGCTCGTTCAGGCCGAGATGCCCGTTCCGGCCGATCCCGAGGATCACCAGATCCGGGTCGGGAAGCCCTTCGTAAGCCTTTCTCACCCGGCGGCATTCGGCGTCGGGATCGGGAGCTTCTGGATCGAAATGCAGATAGTTCTCCTCCCCGATCCCGAGGGGGCCGAGGAATTCCTTTTCGAGGAAATACTCGCACGTCGCCTCGTTTTCGCGGGAAAGGCCGGTCCATTCGTCCAGCTTCACGAATACCGCGCCCGAAAGGGCGGCGTTTCCTCTTCCGATCCTTTCGACCGCCATCCGGTAGGCAAGCATCGGCGAATGTCCGGTAGCCAGCACCAGCACCGCCCGGGGATTGTCCCGGATGACCGAGACGATCCTTTCGCACGCGGCGCGGCTCATCTTTTCATAATCGTCGAACAGCAGAAATCCCTTCACACGTCCCACCTCACCAGGCAAGCTCCGGCAGGATCTCCTTCTGCCGCTCGCACATCTCGTCGATCAGAGCCACGGCGTTTTCGTAGGTCGACACCGTGGGATCGAGCAGCATCGCCTGAAGGAGCTTGTTTTTCGATTTTTCCAGATACGCCTCCAGGACCAGCCGATGGATGGCGCCCTGACGGTTGATCATGGCC
This sequence comes from Clostridia bacterium, assembly GCA_017441705.1. GTDB lineage: Bacteria > Bacillota > Clostridia > Oscillospirales > QAMX01 > RUG11797. The sequence continues at coordinate 9,079 of JAFRWU010000031.1, forward strand.
GCGATCGCCGCGGGAAGCGGCTCCACCGGCACCGGGCGGATCCCCTCTCCGTCCAGGACGCAGGGACCTTCCACGCACATGTCGGGAAGGATGCCGGGCATCTGACCCTTGTTCAAAAGATTCAGGGACGGGATCTCGGTCTTTCTGTCGAAGGCGATGGCTTCGATGATGGGGATGCCGTACTCCGAAGAGCGGCGAAGGCCTTCCTCCCCGATGACGAAGCGTTCCCTGTATTCCTCGTCCTTGTCGCGATCCTTTTCGGAGAAGGGGATCGCCGTGGGATTGGAGCAGAAATCGTAGACGAATCGCGGCGGTTTCCGGGTCTCCCAGGGCTTCTCCGCGGCCGGATCGAAAAAATACTGGATTTTGGCGCTGGCCAGGAAGGCGTCGCTCCAGGCGACGTATTCGCCGACGTGGTTGGTGCCCGGATAGGGATAGAGGCCGAAGGTGCGCAGCATCATCCGGGAAAGGCCCACCTCGTCCCAGCTTGCCAGCCAGTGGCTTTCGCGCTCTTTTTGCCGGAAGAGCGGATAAAGATCCTCCCCGCTCTTTCTGTCGCGGATCGAGGTCACCCATCCGAAGTGATTCAGACCGTACGCCGTGACGCTCAGGTCGCCGGGTTCCCTTTCCAGGATGCGGGCGATCTGTTCCACGCCCATGTCGTATCCGTGGCAGACGCCGACCGCGCGGATCTTCGTGTATTTCAGGACGGCCTCCACCAGCTTCGCCTCGGGGTTGGTGTAATTGATGAGCCATGCGTCGGGGCAGATTTCCTCCATCCGGCGGGCGATATGCAGCGTGGGGCCGAGATTGCGCAGCGTGTGGAACATGCCGCCCGGCCCGCCGTTTTCGCCGTACACCTGGCGGAAGCCGTAGCGTCTCGGGATATGGAAGTCCATGCTCCAGTAGTGATACCGGTCCACCTCGATGGCGGCCACCACAAAGTCGGCGTCCCGCAGGGCGGCGTCCAGATCGGTGGTGACCTCCAGGGCGGCCTTCCGGCCGGAAAGGGCGATCGCCTTTTCGGCAAAGGCGCGGCTGACCTCCAGAGCGCGGCCGTCGATGTCCATCAGGCTGACCGTCAGGGGCAGCGAACCGATGAGGTCGGAGAGCAGGATATCCTGGAGCGTTACCGGGCAGAAGGAACAGCTTCCGGCTCCCACCATCACGATTTTCAGCTTTTCGTACTTTTTCATCACTTTTCTCCTCTCTTGTACAGCATCGAGGCCCCCGCCAGGGCCGTGTTTCTCTGCTGGAACGCCGGCAGGATCCGGAAGGGCGGGACGAAATCCTCCCTGCCGTCGGCAAGCTCTCCGATCGCGTCGCGGAAAAGCGGGAAATACTCTCCCGTGATGCCGCCCGCAAGGATCAGGATCTCCGGCTTGAAAACCAGAACGAGATTCCAGAGCCCGTTTTTCAGATCGGTCAGGATCTCCTTCAGCAGGGCTTCCGCCGCCGGATCCCCCTCCTTCGCCGCGGAGACGAGCCCGCCGAAGCGGCGAAATCCCGCGTCCTCCGCCCGCGCGTTCATCGCCTTGCCCGAGGCGCGGCTTTCCAGACAGCCCCGCCTTCCGCAATAGCAGACCTCCCCCCCGGAGGAGGCGATCACGTGACCGAGCTCCGGGTGGAACCTTCCCGCGCGCCAGACCCTTTCTCCGTCGTAAAAGGCCGCGCCGACCCCGGTGCCGAGCGTCACGGCCAGGACCCGTTTCCCGGCGAGATCCCGGAGAAGCACCTCGCCGAGCAGGGCGCCGTTGGCGTCGTTGTCGAGGCGGGCCGGAAGACCCGTGAGCTCCGATATCCGCCGGGTCAGAGGAAAGCCTTCCCATCCGGGCAGCGTGTAGGGGTTTTCCACGGTCCCCCGTTCCGGATCCACCGGCCCCGCCGAGAACAGACCGATCCCGCGGATCTCCCGTCTGTCGACCCCGGCCTTTTCCGCCAGAGCGCGGATCGTCGATGCGATCCTTCCGGCGGAGACTTCGCCGCCGCCTTCCCCGGTCGCGGTCGGGAAGGATTCTTCCGCCAGGACGTTTCCCTCCTCGTCGGCGATCCCGCAGGCGATCTTCGTCCCGCCGATATCCGCGGCGGCCGTGAAGTTCCTCTCTCTCCCGCGGCCGAAGAGCTCGCCGATCCCGATCCCGAAATAATCGGCAATCGCGGGGATCAGCTCCAGATCAGGATAACTCAGACCGGTCTCCCACCGGGAAACCGCCTGGCAGGTGATGCCGAGAGCCGAAGCCAGATCCTCCTGCCTGACTCCCGCGCGCCGCCTCTGCTCCCTGATGATTTCACCCATGCCGATGAGCATTCGCACACCTCCGTCCCTTCCTTTTCGTACGATCCCAGTATACGGGATTCCTTCTCCGATTGCAAGAATCAATTCGTTGTTTTATCATACAATCATCGCTTGATTTTGTAAGATCTTCCCCTTTCCTCCCGGCGGCGGCGCACCGGCGAAAAAAAGCGCGGGACGCGCCGGCTCCCGCGCTTGACTTCCGCCTCCGCCGGTGTATAATAAAGTCGGGATCGGAAGGGCGCAGGGACCCTCTGCGGGCGCGTTCCGCGGGCAGGCGCTGCCCCGCTCCGACCGGTCCGGGAGGTATTCGATGACCTTAAGAGAGCTTGCCGCCGGAAAGAGCGCGCGGATCGAAACGGTGGGCGGAGACGGCGCGCTCAGGCAGCATTTTCTGGATATGGGCATGGTCCCCGGCGTGACGGTCAAGCTTGTCAAATTCGCGCCGATGGGCGACCCCATGGAGCTTCTGATCCGCGGATACAAGCTGACGCTCCGCCTGGCGGAGGCGGAGAAGATCGGGATCCGGCTCCTCGATGAAAAGGAAGCGGCCGCCGGGGAGACGCAGATCCCGCAGAGGATCCCGCACCCCGGTCTCGGCGAAGGCGGCGCCTTCCATCCCAAGGGAAGCGGCGATCCCCTTCCCGAGGACGAGCTTCTTTCCTTCGCTCTGGTGGGCAACCAGAACTGCGGCAAGACCACTCTGTTCAATCAGCTGACCGGCGCCAACCAGCACGTGGGCAATTTCCCCGGCGTGACGGTGGACCGCAAGGACGGCGCCATCCGCGGGCGTCCCCACACCCTGGTCACCGACCTTCCGGGGATCTATTCGATGTCGCCCTATTCCAGCGAGGAGATCGTATCCCGCAATTTCGTCCTGAACGAAAAGCCGCGCGGCATCATCAATATCGTGGACGCCACCAACGTGGAACGCAACCTGTATCTTACCATGCAGCTTCTGGAAATGAACGTGCCGATGGTGGTCGCGCTGAATATGATGGACGAGGTGACCGCCAACGGCGGCACCATCGACGTCAACCTGATGGAGGAGATGCTCGGCGTCCCGGTCATCCCCATTTCGGCCGCCAAAAATCAGGGCGTGGACGAGCTGGTGGATCACGCGCTGCACGTGGCGCATTATCAGGAGCGTCCGCTCCGGCAGGATTTCTGCGACGAGAACGACAACGGCGGCGCCCTGCACCGCTGCCTGCACGCCATCAGTCACCTGATCGAGGATCACGCCTCGGCCGCCGGGCTTCCGGTGCGCTTCGCGGCCAGCAAGGTGATCGAAGGCGATCCCATGATCCTTTCCCAATTGGGCCTCGACGCCAACGAGACCGAGACGATGGAGCACATCCTGATCCAGATGGAAAAGGAGCGCGGCCTCGACCGGAGCGCCGCGGTGGCCGACATGCGCTTTTCCTTCATCCAGAAGGTGGCCGGAGCCGCGGTCAAAAAGCCGCGGGAAAGCCGGGAAAGCGTCAGAAGCGAAAAGATCGACAGATTCCTCACCGGCAAATACACCGCGATCCCCTCCTTTATCCTGATCATGGGACTGGTCTTCTTCCTGACCTTCAACGTGATCGGCGCGGGACTGCAGTCGCTGCTGGAAAAGGGGATCGAGCTTCTTTCCGCGGGGATCGATTCCCTTCTGGACGCGGCCGGCGTCAACGAGATCATCCACAGCCTTCTGATCGACGGGATCTTTGCCGGCGTCGGCAGCGTTCTGAGCTTTCTTCCCATCATCGTGACCCTTTTCTTCTTCCTCTCGCTTCTGGAGGACAGCGGCTACATCGCCCGGGTCGCCTTCGTGATGGACAAGCTCCTGCGCAAGATCGGCCTGTCCGGGCGCAGCATCGTGCCCATGCTGATCGGCTTCGGCTGCACCGTGCCGGCGGTGATGTCCACCCGCACCCTGCCCAGCGAACGGGACAGAAGGATGACCATCCTGCTCACCCCCTTCATGAGCTGCACGGCCAAGCTCCCGATCTACGCCTTTTTCGTGAACGCTTTCTTCTCCCGCTGGCGGGCTCTGATCATGATCGGCCTCTATCTTCTCGGGATCCTCTTCGGGATCCTTGCGGCCTTCCTTTTCAAGGGGACGCTTTTCAAGGGCGAGCCCGCCCCCTTCGTCATGGAGCTTCCCAACTACCGCCTGCCCGGGCTGAAAAACGTGGCGCGGCTGCTCTGGGAAAAGGCGAAGGATTTCCTGCAGCGCGCCTTCACCGTCATCCTGGTGGCCACGGCGGTCGTATGGCTCCTGCAGAGCTTCGATCTCCGGTTCAATCCGGTGACCGATTCCCGCGACAGCATCCTCGCCATGATCTCCGGCGTGCTCGCGCCTCTGATGCGGCCGCTGGGTCTCGGCGACTGGCGGATCTGTACTTCTCTCATCAGCGGCTTCATGGCCAAGGAGAGCGTGGTCTCCTCCCTGGAGATCCTCTTCGGCGAAAGCGTCTCCACCGCGATCTCCACCGCCTCGGCGGCGTCGCTTCTGGTGTTTTCCCTGCTCTACACGCCCTGCGTCGCGGCCATCGCCTCGATCCGGCGGGAGCTGGGACGGCGGTGGGCCCTGGGCGTCGTCTTCTGGCAGTGCGCCGTCGCGTGGGCCGCGGCTCTCGTCGTGCATCTGATCGCGCTGGGACTGGGGGGCTGAAAAATGAACGGCTGGGATATCCTGCTCCTGATCCTGATCGGCGCCGCGCTCGGCGCCGCGGCGTTCTTCCTTTTCCGGCGGAGAAAAAAGGGCGGCTCCTCCTGCTGCGGCGACTGCGCCTCCTGCCCGGGAGCGTGCGCCTTTGCCGAAAAGGACAAAAACAAGAATTGACTCCCCGTGAAAAACGCGGAGCGCTCCGGACCCGAAGCGCCCCGCGTTTTTGTCTTCTCCTCGGGAACGCGGGGAAAGGCTTGCATTTTCGCCGGTTTGCCGCTATACTGAAAAAAAGGTCCGGGTCTTCCCTCCCGGAGAAAGGACAAAAGCATGTCTTCGATCTATTCTCCCTCCCCCGCGCTTGCCGGGGACAAAAACGACACCCGGAGGATCCAGGACGCCGTCGACCGCGCGTTTCTTGCGGGCGGCGGCGAGGTCAGGATCCCCGCCGGCGTGTGGCGGGTCGGCTCGCTCCGTCTCCGCTCCCGCGTGACGCTCCACCTTCTGGAAAACGCCGTGCTGGAGGGAAGCCGCGATCCGGAGGACTATATCTGCCTGGAAAAGGACGAGCTGGAGCCCGTGTCAAAGGACGGAAAAGGCGCCGCTGCCCTTTCCCGGTGGAACCACGCGATCATCAAGGCCCTGAACGCCGAGGACGTCGCCCTGATCGGCGAAAAGGGCAGCGTCATCGACGGCCGCGACACCTTCGATCCCCAGGGCGAGGAAGGCTACCGCGGCCCCCACGCCGTCAACCTCTACCACTGCAGAAACGTGACTTTCCGGGGCTATACGATCCGGAACAGCGCCAACTGGGCCCACTGCATCTTCTTTTCCGAGAACATCGAGGCGAAAGAGCTTCGGGTGGAGGCGGGCCACGACGGGTTCCACGTGCGCGGATGCCGGAACGTGACGGTGGAGGATTCGGTTTTCCACACCGGCGACGACTGTATCGCGGGCTTCGCCAATCTGAACGTGATCGTCCGGAACTGCGATCTGAATTCGGCCTGCAGCCATTTCCGCTTCGGCGGGACCAATGTGCTGATCGAGGGATGCCTGGCCCAAGGTCCCGGGATCTACGGCCATCGCTACACCATGAGCCGCGAGGAGCAGGCCGCAAGTCTTCCCACCAACGACACGCACCGGCACAACACCCTCGCCTTCTTCACCTATTTCGCGACGCACGAGATCTCCACCCCCTTTCTCCCCGGCAGCATCCTCGTCCGGGACACCACGGTGGAGGAAGTCGACCGGTTCTTCCAGTTCAATTTCTCCGGCTCCGACAAATGGCAGACCGGTCAGTCCCTGAAAAGCATCCGCTTTGAGGACATGCGGATCCGGAACGTGCGGATGCCCATGGTGATCTATTCCGACGGCAAGGTCAACACGGTCTTCGAGATGCGGGATTCCACCTATTCCCTCGCCCCGGGCGTCGGCCCCGTCGATCCCATTCAGGCCGCAAATTTTGAAAGGATCACCCTTCATAACGTCGCCTTCCGGGGAATCGGGACGGATCACCTGATCCGCACCTGGACCGGCGTCGGGAAGATCGAGGCCGAAGGCGTCACGGTCGATCCCCCGGTGAAATCTCTCTCGGTCCCGGCGGCAGAGCCCTTCTACTCGGCAGATATCTGACGGATCGATCGGGGACCCGTCAGGAAATCAGGAAACCGGTCTCCGGAATGGCCGGAAATCATCAGACGAAAGTCTTGGGAGGGAATATGGAACGACTCATACCCGCAGGAGAGATCCGGCCCGTCGCCTGCAGCGAAGTGGCCGATTCGCGTCTCGGCATCGGATTCGAAAAACTCGACCGGGACGTCTTCGATCCGGAAAAAGCCTACGATCCCATCGCGAAAACGGGGGTCAAATGGATCCGTCTGCAGTCCGGCTGGCAGAGGACGGAAAGGGTCCGGGGCGCATACGATTTTTCCTGGCTGGACAGCATCGTCGACAATCTGATCCTCCGGGGGCTCCGGCCCTGGATCTGCCTCTGCTACGGCAACGAACTGTACGACGATCTGGCCAAGACCGTGTTCGGCGCCGTCGGATGCCCTCCTGTGAAGACGCCGGAGCAGAGAGCCGCCTGGACCGCCTACGTCACGGCCCTGACGCGCCATTTCGCCGGCAGGGTGCGCTGGTACGAGATCTGGAACGAGCCCGACTGGTGCTGGAAGACCGGCCCGGACGGCACGGAATACGGCGTCTTCGCCGTGGCGACCGCGCACGCGATCCGCGCCGGCGATCCGGACGCCAAGGTGATCGGCGGATGCGTGTGCCAGCCCTCCCTCGCGTGGCTCACGGAGGCGTTCGAGGCCGGCATGGGACCGGAGATCGACGCCCTGACCTTCCATGAATACACGGCGGACGAGACCCTCGTGCAGGAACGGGTCGGCGCCCTCCGCGCGCTCTGCCGCCGGTACAACCCGAAGATCGAGATCATCCAGGGGGAATCGGGAAGCCAGAGCCGCAGCGGCGGACACGGAGCCCTTCGCGAAGGGGCGTGGACGGAAGAGAGACAGGCGAAGCAGCTGCTCCGTCACGCGGTCGCCGACCTGAAAGCCGGCGTCAAGTTCTCGAGCTATTTCTCGACGGTCGACATGATCGAAGCCCTGAACGGCAAAGTCGGAGACCTCTCCAGCTATCTGGATTACGGGTATTTCGGCGTCCTCGGGGCGGTGTTCGACGAAAACGGACGCGCGTCCGGGACCTACGAGCCGAAGAAGTCCTATTACGCGCTTCAGCGCCTGGCCGCGCTCCTCGCGGAGTCGCCCGAGGTCACGGACCTGCCGATCGTCTCCCTGCCGCAGGCGTCCGAACGGATCTTCGGAAGGGATCTCGGCATCCGGGACCTTACGACCTGCGGCTTCGCGAAGAAAGGATCCTCTGCCTTCGCGTACTGGACGCCGTCCGATCTGATGACGACCTCGTTTGAGGGAACGGTGTCCTTCCAGTGCTCCGCCCTGCCTTCCGCCCCGCGTCTGGCGGATCCGATGGACGGGAAGATCTATTCTTTCCCGGACTCCATGATCCGGATCGACGGCAGGCATTCCTATACGCTCCAGAACGTCCCCGTCCGGGATTACCCGCTCTTCCTCCTTTTCGGAGACTTTCTTCCCTGAACGGCGGAGAGCCGGTCATGCGGCCGGCTCCCCACGGCGGAGATGGCTCCGGGATCGCCCGTCCGTTCCCTCTGCGAATCGCCCCCGGAGCCAAAAGAGACGTCCTTCTTTTCCCGACAATGAAACCCTTGGATACACCAAAGGACAGGAATGGTGTACAGAAATCCGAGGAGGCTGCAGCAGCAGAAACGGCGTCTGAAGAGGCTCCGGCGGTCAATACAAACGATCCGTCCATGCCGATCTTTGATGCGAAAAAGCCTGACTTTGCTAGCCTCGTGATCAAGCCGCTGTTTGAGGATCTCGTCGATTTCGAGACCTTTTCCAAGTCTGATTTTCGTGCCGTGAAGGTCAAGGACTGCGTTGCCGTTCCTAAGAGCAAGAAGCTCCTTCAGTTCACGCTGGACGACGGAACCAGCACAGATCGCACCATTTTAAGCGGAATTCACGCCTATTATGAGCCCGAGCAGCTGATCGGAAAGACCTGCATCGCCATCACGAATCTCCCGCCCAGAAAGATGATGGGCATCGATTCCTGCGGCATGCTGATCAGCGCCGTTCATAAGGAAGGCGAAGAAGAAAAACTTCATCTTCTTATGGTAGACCCGAGCATCCCGGCAGGCGCTAAACTGTACTGATAAAGTACACCAAGGCATGTGCTGTTTTGCCGAAAAAACAGGATGTTCTTCTCTGTCGGTTTGAGGCAAAAACATACACAAATACACCATAAGTACACCAAAGCAGTTAAAAACCGCTAAACAGGCCTGAAAATCGCACATTTTTACTAAGAGCTCCGATTCGATATTGGGGCTCTTACTGAACCATCAGCCTTGTGGTAGTACCTGAATATTTCGGTATTATCCAAGCGACAAATCGGCGTTTGTGGAGGAAAAAAGCGATGAAGAAAGCAATAACGATATTGATTACTGTAATAGTGATTATGGCCTTAACTGCTTGTTCTGCATCAAAAGAAAAAGAAAAATCCATTTTTGATAGAATACAGGAAAGCTCTGTCGCTTTGATGGAATCATCAAACGGAGTCAAAGTTTACGTTTGGAATATGCAGGATCTTGCTTCGCTGTCATCATTACAGATAGAAGAGGCTCCTTTGGAGCCTGCCGACAAAGAAGAGGATTGGCTGTATCGAATTACCTATAACCCCAAAGATAAGGTGA
>JAFRWU010000002.1 GCA_017441705.1 Clostridia bacterium
AACGAGTGGTTTTACTCTACAAGAAAGGCGCGTCCGGGGTCCCGGCGCGCCGCCTGATTCCTGTTCTCCGATCATTGCCCCTTCGCCGCGAGGTATTCCTCCAGGCAGACGCCGGCTTCGGTGATCTCCTTCGCCGCTTCTTTGCCGACGTACCGGAAATGCCAGGGCTCATACGAAATGCCCGTGATCTCCTCCTTGTCGGCCGGATAGCGCAGGATAAAGCCGTAGCGCCAGGCGTTTTCCTTCAGCCATTTCCAGGTCGCCGCGGAATCGGCGTCCTTTTCCGCGATGATGTCCAGCGCGAGTCCGAGCTGATGCTCGCTGGTCCCCGGCAGGGCTACGACGGTCCTCGCCTTCGCCTCCGCTTCGGCACGGCTCATGCCGTTCGACTCATACCGCGCGATATACTTGTCCATGATCTCCTGCTGGCGCTCCGCGGTGCGGAAGGATTCGTTGATCAGAGGATAGATCCCCTCCGCGCGGGCGTCGTCGAACATCTCCTGAAGCTCCGGATAGATGCGTTCATCCACGTGATGACCGTTCCGGAGCGCCTTCAGGCTGACCCGAAAGTCCTCCGGCAGCGGATGGTCCGCGTTGACCAGAATGAGCTTCCAGCTTTCGTCCTCTCCGATCTCGATCCCCGGTTCCGCATCGCTTTCCGGAGGTTCGCTTTCCGGAGGTTCGCTTTCCGCAGTCTCGCTTTCTTCGGCCGGGATCTCCTCCGGTCCGGTTTCCGGAGGCTCAGTTTCCTCTTCCGTCCCCTCCGCCGCGGGCTTGTTTTCGCTGCCGCTCCCGGCCGGCTCTGCCCCTGTTTCCGTTTCCGCAGGCTGCTCCGTTTCCTGCGTCCGGCCGGCATCCGGAGCGGTATCCTGTCTGATCATGCAGCTGCAGAAAAGCAGAAGAAGCGTCAGGATCAGCGTCAGGCCGAGAAATCGTTTCATATTTTCCACCGTTTTTCAAGGTTTTCCGGTTCCCGTCCGGAAAATCCGGCCGCAGCCGTGAAAAAAGCCGGCGGGACGGGTCCGGGTCATGCGTCTCTGCACGGACGCGTGCCCCGGCACAGCGCCGGGACACGCGTTTCCGGATCGGTTTGGAGAAAGGCCGTATCGGCCGCGCCGGGAAAGAAGGTTCAGAAGAGTCCGGTGATCCTGCCGTTTTCGTCCACGTCGATCCGCTCCGCCGCGGGAGATTTGGGGAGGCCCGGCATGGTCAGGATGTCGCCGGTCAGGACCACCACGAAGCCCGCGCCCGCCGAAACCTTTACGTTTTTCACCGTGACGACGAAATCCTCCGGCGCGCCGAGCTTCGTCGGGTCGTCGGTGAAGCTGTACTGGGTCTTGGCGATGCAGACGGGGAGATTCGAGAAGCCGAGAGCGGCGAGCTGGTCCAGCTGCTTCTTCGCAGCGGGCAGGATCTGGATCCCCTTGCCGCCGTAGATCTTTTTCACCACGGCCTCGATCTTCTCCTCCAGCGTGCCTTCCAGCCCGTAGGAGAAGGTGAAATCGCCCTTTTCCTCCTCGCAGAGGCGAACGACCTCGCGCGCGAGCGCCTCGCCGCCCTTGCCGCCTTCGGCCCATACGGTGGAAAGCACCACGTTGACGCCGAGAGCTCTGCATTTTTCGATGATGAAGTCGACTTCCCTGTCGGTATCGGTGGGGAAACGGTTGACCGCCACCACGCAGGGCAGCTTATACACGTTTTTGATGTTGGAAACGTGGCGCAGGAGATTCGGAATGCCCTTTTCCAGCGCCTCGAGATCCTCGGTGCCGAGGGATTTCCTGTCGAGTCCTCCGTGCATTTTCAGGGCGCGGATGGTGGCGACCACGCAGACCGCGTCGGGCACGAGCCCGGCCATCCGGCATTTGATATCCAGGAACTTTTCAGCGCCGAGGTCCGCGCCGAAGCCGGCTTCCGTGACGGTGTAATCGCCCATCTTGAGAGCCATTCGCGTGGCGATCACCGAGTTGCAGCCGTGGGCGATGTTGGCGAAGGGGCCGCCGTGCACGAAGGCGGGAGTCCCCTCCAGGGTCTGCACCAGGTTGGGCTTCAGAGCGTCCTTCAGAAGGGCCGCCATCGCGCCCACCGCCTTGAGATCGCCGGCGGTGACCGGCTTGTCGTCGAAGGTGTAGCCGACGATGATCCGGGAGAGACGCTCCTTCAGATCGGTGATGGAGGAGGACAGGCAGAACACCGCCATGATCTCGGAGGCCACGGTGATGTCGAAGCCGTCTTCTCTGGGAACGCCGTTCGCCTTGCCGCCGAGGCCGTCCACCAGGAAGCGGAGTTGGCGGTCGTTCATATCGACGCAGCGCTTCCAGGTGATCTTCCGCACGTCGATCCCCAGGGAATTGCCCTGCTGAATGTGATTGTCCAGCATCGCGGCCAGAAGGTTGTTGGCCGCGCCGATGGCGTGGAAGTCGCCGGTAAAGTGCAGATTGATGTCTTCCATGGGCACCACCTGCGCGTATCCGCCGCCGGCCGCGCCGCCCTTGATGCCGAACACCGGGCCGAGCGAGGGCTCCCGGAGCGCGACGGTGACGTCCTTGCCGATGCGGGAAAGTCCGTCCGCCAGGCCGATGGTGGTGGTGGTTTTGCCTTCGCCCGCCGGGGTCGGCGTGATCGCGGTGACCAGCACCAGCTTTCCGTCGGGCCGGTCGGTCTCGGAGAGAAGCGAAAGGTCGATTTTTGCCTTGTACTTGCCGTACTGCTCCACGTATTTTTCGTCCACGTGGGCTTTCCGGGCGATTTCGGTGATGGGTCGCATCGCGCACTGCTGGGCGATCTCGATGTCGGTCAGATAAGCCATCCTGTTTCCTCCGTCTCTTTTTCATGATCGGTGGATCCCGGAGGATCCCCGTTATTCGTAAATGGGGTATTTCGCGCAGAGTTCCTGGACCTCGTCGGAAATGCGCTCCCGGTTTCCCTCGAAATCCTCGATCACGTCGGCGATCCAGTCGCCGATCAGATCCATTTCGGGCTCCCTGAAGCCGCGGGTGGTCACGGCGGGCGTGCCGATGCGCAGACCGCTGGTGACGAAGGGACTTGCCGGATCGCGCGGGATCGTATTCTTGTTGGCGGTGATATGCACCTCGTCCAGGCGTTTTTCCAGCTCCTTGCCGGTGACTCCGTTGCGGATCAGCTTCAGGAGCATCAGATGGTTGTCGGTGCCGCCGGACACCAGCTCCAGGCCACGGGAGGTGAGCTTCGAAGCCAGACGCGCCGCGTTCTTCACGATCTGTCCGCAGTATTCCCGGAAGGCGGGCGTCATGGCCTCGCCCAGCGCCACGGCCTTTGCCGCGATGATGTGCATCAGGGGCCCTCCCTGCGTGCCGGGGAAAATGGCCTTGTCGATGGCCTTGGCGTATTCTTCTCTGCACAGGATCATACCGCCGCGGGGACCGCGCAGAGTCTTGTGGGTGGTGGTGGTGACGATATCGGCGTAGGGTACCGGAGACGGATGATAGCCGGTGGCCACCAGTCCCGCGATATGCGCCATATCCACCATCAGGACCGCCCCGACCTCGTCCGCGATCTCACGGCAGCGGGAAAAATCGATGATCCGCGGATAGGCGCTGGCGCCCACGACGATGAGCTTCGGCTTCGATTCCTTCGCCAGCCTTTCCATTTCGTCGTAATCGATCACTTCGGTATCGGGATTGACGCCATAGGGAACGATGCGGAAATACTTTCCGGAGATGTTCACCGGCGAGCCGTGGGAAAGATGCCCGCCCTCGGAAAGATTCATGCCCATCACGGTATCGCCCGGATTCAGGACGGCGAAGAAGGCCGCGAGGTTCGCCGACGCGCCGCAGTGCGGCTGGACGTTGGCGTGATCGGCTCCGAAGAGCTTTTTGGCCCGGTCGCGCGCGATCTCCTCCACCACGTCCACGTAGCCGCAGCCGCCGTAATATCGCTTTCCGGGATAACCTTCGGCGTATTTGTTGGTCAGGACGCCTCCGGCCGCAAGCAGGACCGCTTTGGATACGATATTCTCGCTGGCGATCAGCTCGATGTTGTGTCTCTGGCGCGAAAGCTCGTCCGAACAGGCGGCGTACACCGCAGGGTCATAGTCTTTCAGTTCTTCGAAAAAGTTCATAGGTTCCTCCGTTTGTCAGTGAAAATAGCGGACCGCCGCTTCAAACATGCGGATGTCGTAATTGCCGGGCACGTTCCGGTACAGGCCTTCGCCCCATCTTTCGCTGTGCCCCATTTTGCCGAACACACGTCCGTCGGGCGAGGTGATCCCCTCCACGGCGAAAAGCGAGTCGTTGGGATTCCAAAGAATGTCGCGCGTGGCGAATCCGTCCGCGTCCACGTACTGGGTGGCGATCTGGCCGTTTTCCGCGAGCGCGCGGACCAGGGCTTCCGGCGCGAGGAAGCGTCCTTCGCCGTGGGAGATCGGGACCGAGTAGATCTCGCCGGGCTCGGTCAGACTGAGCCACGGGGATTTGTTTGAGGCGATGCGGGTGCGCACGATGCGGGACTGGTGGCGGGAAATGGAGTTGAAGGTAAGGGTCGGGCTGTTCTCATCGGTATCGATGATCCTCCCGTAGGGCACGAGCCCCAGCTTGATCAGCGCCTGGAAGCCGTTGCAGATACCGCACATGAGGCCGTCGCGGTTTTCCAGAAGATCGGCGACGCCCTCCCGGATCGCGGCGCTGCGGAAAAAGGCGGTGATGAATTTCCCCGATCCGTCCGGCTCGTCGCCGCCGGAGAAGCCGCCGGGGATGAAGACGATCTGCGCTTTCCCGAGCTCATCCGCGAACGCTTCCACGCTTTCACGGATGTCGGCGGCCGTGAGATTGCGGATCACCATGATCTTCGGATCGGCGCCGGCGTCCCGGACCGCCTTGGCGCTGTCGTATTCGCAGTTGGTGCCGGGGAAGGCCGGGATCAGGACCCGCGGCTTCGCCGCTTTCCGCAGCGGCTCGGGCCACGCCTTCGCGGTATAGGTGAAGGTTTCGGTCGTTCCCTTCTGTTCCGGGACGTAGGCGGGATAAACGCCTTCCAGCTTCCCTTCGTACAGCGAGAGCAGATCGGAGAGCGGAAGCTCCTCTTCCCCGCGCGCGAGCTTTTTCTCTTCCGTGATCACGCCGAGCGTCAGCCCGTCCGGGAGGTCCTCTTCGGTCTCCAGAAGGAAGGAACCGTAGGTGTAACCGAAAAGCTTTTCAAGCGGGACCTGCGGGTCGAACCGGAAGCCGAGGGAATTGCCGAAAGCCATCTTCATCACGCCCTCGGCCGCGCCGCCGTTCCCGGGCGTCCAGGCCGCGAAGACCCTTCCCTCTTTCATGAGAGACGAGACGCGGTCGAACAGCGAGAGGAGCGATTTCTTTTCGGGGAGCCCTTCCCTGTCGGTTTCGGGGGCGAGCCAGACCAGTTTGTGCCCGGCTTTCTTCCATTCGGGCGAAACCGCGTCCTTTGCCTTGCCCGTGGTGACCGCAAAGGAAACCAGGGTCGGCGGAACGTCCAGGTCCTCGAAGGATCCGCTCATGGAGTCTTTTCCGCCGATGGCTCCGATCCCCAGATCCTTCTGGGCTTCGAAGGCGCCGAGCAGGGCCGCAAAGGGCTTTCCCCATCGTTTCCCGTCGCGTCCGGGTTTTTCAAAATACTCCTGGAAGGTGAGATAGACGTCCTCGAACCGCGCGCCGGAGGCGATCAGCTTGGAAACCGATTCCACCACCGCGAGGTAAGCGCCGTGATAGGGACTCTTTTCGGCAATAAAGGGGTTGTAGCCCCAGGACATGAAGGAAACGTCGTCTGTATGCTTCGTCTCCATCGAGATCTTCTGCACCATCGCCTGCGCCGGAGTCATCTGGTTTTTGCCGCCGAAGGGCATCAGAACGGTGCCCGCGCCGATGGTGGAGTCGAAGCGTTCGGCAAGGCCCCGCTTCGAGCAGATATTGAGGTCGGAGGCCAGCGCCCGGTAGTTTTCGGCAAAGCCGCCGGTCACGGTCCTGGCGAAAGGCACGGGCGGGGCGGGCGTGATCTCGACGTGCTTCGGCGCGCCGTTGGAATTCAGGAATTCACGGCTGATATCCACGATCGTGTTTCCGTTCCAGCGCATCACGAGCCGCGGCTCCTCTTCCACCGTCGCCACGGGGCAGGCCTGCAGGTTTTCTTCCTTTGCCAGGGCGAGGAACCGGTCCACGTCTTCGGCGGCCACCACCACCGCCATGCGCTCCTGGGATTCGCTGATGGCAAGCTCGGTGCCGTCGAGGCCTTCGTATTTCTTCGGCACGGCGTCCAGATCGATCCGTAATCCGTCGGCCAGCTCGCCGATGGCGACCGAAACGCCGCCCGCGCCGAAATCGTTGCATCGCTTGATCATCCGGCAGGCTTCGGGGGAGCGGAAAAGCCTCTGCAGCTTGCGTTCCTCCGGCGCGTTGCCCTTCTGCACCTCGGCGCCGCAGGTCTCCACCGAGTGGGAATCGTGCGCCTTGGAGGAGCCCGTGGCGCCTCCGATGCCGTCGCGGCCGGTGCTGCCGCCGAGAAGGATCACCGCGTCGCCCGGAGCGGGCCTTTCCCGCCTGACGTTTTCGGCGGGAGCCGCGGCGATCACCGCGCCGATCTCCATGCGTTTGGCCGCGTATCCCGGATGATAGATCTCATCCACGACGCCGGTGGCGAGACCGATCTGGTTGCCGTAGGAGGAATACCCCGCCGCCGCGGTGGTGACGAGCTTTCTCTGGGGGAGCTTTCCCGGAATGGTTTCGGAAACCGGAACGGTGGGATCGGCGGCGCCGGTGACGCGCATGGCGCCGTATACGTAGGATCTCCCCGAAAGCGGGTCCCGTATGGCGCCGCCGATGCAGGTGGCCGCGCCGCCGAAGGGCTCGATCTCGGTGGGATGATTGTGCGTCTCGTTTTTGAAAAGCAGGAGCCAGGGCTCCTTTTTGCCGTCGGCCTCCACCTCGATCTTCACGGTGCAGGCGTTGATCTCCTCCGACTCGTCGAGTCTGGGAAGCTTTCCCTCTTTTTTCAGCCAGCGCGCGGCAAGGGTCGCGATATCCATCAGGCAGACGGGCTTGGTGCGGCCGAGTTCCTTCCGTGTCGCAAGATAGTCGTCGTAAGCCTTTTTCAGGAGCGGATCCTCGAACGACACGCCGTCGATCTCGGTGAGGAAGGTGGTATGGCGGCAGTGATCCGACCAGTAGGTGTCGATCATGCGGATCTCGGTGATGGTGGGATCGCGCCCTTCCCTGCGGAAGTATTCCTGACAGAAGGCGATATCGTCGCCGTCCATCGCGAGCCCGTAGGCCTTGACGAAAGCCTCCAGCGCCGGACGGTCAAGCGCGATGAAGCCCGCGAGAGTTTCGACCCCGGTGGGAAGATCGTATTTCGTTTCCAGCGTTTCCGGCTTGTCCAGGGACGCGATGCGCGCCTCCACCGGATTCACCACGTATTTTTTGATCTCCGCGATATCCTCCCCGCGAAGATCGCCCGAGAGTGCATAGACCCTGGCGGAACGGATCAGAGGACGTTCGCCCTGCGAAAGGATCTGGATGCACTGGGCGGCGGAATCGGCGCGCTGGTCGAACTGACCGGGCAGATACTCCACCGCGAAGACCTCGGCGTCCCCGAAATCGGGAGCCTCCGAAGCGATATCCAGCTGCGGCTCCGAAAACACCGTTCTGACGGCGTAATCGAAAAGCTCCGGGGTGATGTTTTCCGCGTCGTACCGGTTGAAGATCCGGACGTCCTTCAGCCCCTTGATTCCCAGGAAGGTGCGAAGATCCGAAAGGAGAGCCTTCGCCTCATGAGCGAGCTCCTTTTTCTTTTCGACGAATATTCTGTAAACCAACGGGTCAGCCCTCCTTTGCCCGGAGCGCTCTGGCTCCGATATCGCGGCGGTAATAGGCGTTTTCAAACTTGATCCGGCCCGCAAGCCCGTAGGCTTCGTCCAGCGCTTCCCGGAGCGTCGGCGCTTTTCCGATCACGCCCAGAACGCGGCCGCCGCTGGTGACGAGGGTCCCGTCCTTTTCTTTGGCGCCCGCCACACAGACCCGGTCCCATCCGTCCGCGGGGATCGAGATGGGGAATCCCTTCTCATAGGCGACCGGATAACCGTCCGAGGCCATGATGACGCAGGCGGCGCAGCCATCGGAAAAGCGCACCTCGGTTTCGGCGAGCTTTCCTTCGGTGCAGGCCCGCATGACGGTAAAGAGGTCGCTTCCCAGAAGCGGCAGGACCACCTGAGCTTCGGGATCGCCGAACCGGCAGTTGTATTCGACGACCTTCGGGCCGTCCTTCGTCAGCATCAGGCCGAAATAGAGACAGCCGCGGAAGGGTCTTCCCTCCTCCCGCATGGCCTTGACCGTGGGAAGAAAGATCGTTTTCATGCATTCCTCCGCCACGGAGGACGTATAGTAGGGATTCGGCGCCACGGTCCCCATGCCGCCCGTGTTCAGACCTTCGTCTCCGTCGCGGGCGCGCTTGTGATCCATGGAGGACACCATGGGGATCACGGTTTCGCCGTCGGTGAAGGAAAGGACGGTCACTTCAGGGCCCTCCATGAATTCCTCGATGACGATCCGGTCTCCGCTCGCGCCGAAGACCCGGTCGCGCATCATGGAAATCACGGCGGCCTTCGCCTCCTCCCGCGTCATGGCGACGATCGCGCCTTTGCCCAGGGCAAGGCCGTCGGCCTTGACCACCGTGGGGATCGGGGCGGTCTCCAGATAGCGGAGCGCCGATCCCTCGTCGCTGAAAATCTCATAGGCTGCGGTGGGGATCCCGTGTCTCTTCATGAATTCCTTGGAAAAGACCTTGCTTCCCTCCAGGATGGCGGCGTTTTTGTGCGGTCCGAAGGCGGGGATCCCCGCCTCTTCCAGCGCGTCCACCATCCCCAGAACCAGGGGATCGTCCGGCGCCACCACCACGTAGTCGATCTTTTCGCTCCTGGCGAAGGCGACCACGCCCGGGATATCCTTCGCGTCGCCGGGGACCGTGATCGCGTCGCGCGCGATGCCGCCGTTTCCGGGAAGCGCGTAGAGGGCGTCGATCTGCGGGCTTTCCTTCAGCTTTTTGACCAGGGCGTGTTCTCTCCCGCCGGAGCCCACCACAAGAACCTTCATCGTTTTTCTCCTTAACCGTTCTTTTTCTCTTTCCGGGGATCCTTCCCGGAGGGGGTCAATGATGGAACAGGCGCATGCCCGTGAAGGCCATGACCATGCCGTATTCGTCGGCGCGGGCGATCACCAGATCGTCGCGGATCGATCCGCCCGGCTCGGCCACGTAGCTGACACCGCTCTTTCTGCCGCGGATGATGCTGTCGTCGAAGGGGAAGAACGCGTCGGAGCCCAGCGAAACGCCGGTGATCGTGTCGAGATACGCTCTCTTTTCCTCCTGGGTAAAGGGCTCGGGGCGGACGGTGAAGTATTTCTGCCAGACGCCGTCGGCGGTAACGTCCTCCTCGTTCTGGTTGATGTAGCCGTCCACCACGTTGTCGCGGTCAGGCCTGCCGAGTTCGGGTCTGAAGGGCAGGGAGAGGACCTTGTCGTGCTGGCGCAGGAACCAGGTGTCTGCCTTCGAACCGGCGAGCCGGGTGCAGTGGATGCGGGACTGCTGGCCGGCGCCGACGCCGATGGCCTGGCCGTCCACGGCGAAGCAGACCGAGTTGGACTGGGTGTATTTCAGGGTGATCAGCGAGACGATCAGATCGCGGGCCGCGTCGTCCGGAAGGGTCTTGTTGGCGGTGACGAGATTCGAAAGCAGTTCGCGGTTGATCCTGAATTCGTTTCTCCCCTGCTCGAAGGTGACGCCGAAGACTTCTTTATGCTCGGCGGGAGCGGGACGGTAGCCGGGATCGATCTTCACGATGTTGTAATTGCCCTTGCGCTTGGTCTTCAGGATCTCCAGCGCCTCCGGCTCGTATCCGGGCGCGATCACGCCGTCGGAAACCTCGCGCTTGAGCATCTTCGCGGTGGTCACGTCGCACACGTCGCTCATCGCCACCCAGTCGCCGAAGGAGCACATCCGGTCGGTTCCGCGGGCCCGGGCATAGGCGCATGCCAGCGGCGAATCGTCCAGCCCTTCGATATCGTCCACAAAACAGGCCTTTTTCAGATCCGCGCTCAGCGGAATGCCCACCGCGGCGGACGTCGGGCTGACGTGCTTGAAGCTGGTGACCGCGGGCATGCCCAGGGCCGCCTTCAGTTCCTTCACCAGCTGCCAGCTGTTGAAGGCGTCCAGGAAATTGATATAGCCCGGACGGCCGGACAGGATTTTGATGGGCAGGTCGCTGCCGTCGCGCATGTAGATCTTCGCGGGTTTCTGGTTCGGGTTGCAGCCGTATTTCAGTTCAAACTCTTTCATCGTCTTTCTCCCTCCATCACTTGTTCTTGTTGATCAGCCGGTTTTCCGCCTTGCCGGTCTTCAGGTCGACGTAGCGGACATACAGGCTGATCTTGTTCTGCTCGTTCAGGCTCTTCCACAGCCGGTCGGTTTCTTCGTCGATGTCGTCGCACACCGCAATGCGCTCCGGCTCACCCTGGAAGGTGGGGATC
>JAFRWU010000032.1 GCA_017441705.1 Clostridia bacterium
CGGCCCTACAATTGCCGCTTTCAAGGCGACGGTGGAAAATAGCTACGGATACCTATATACTGAAAACGAGATCATGAAGGTGATGCGGGAGGAGGCGCTGCGCTTCTTCGCGGGCGAACTCACCGCCGAGAAGGCCGCGGAATACGTGCAGAACCGCGTCTCGATCTATCTCGCGGAGCAGGGGTAAAGGAGAAAACCGGATCTTTCCCGAAGGACGTTTCGTGTATGCGCCCGCGCCCGCGTCCGGCGGAAGCGGGAGGTTTTCGGAAAAAACTGAAAAACCGGCCGCGGGATGCAACCAAATATGCTTCCCGCGGCGTCTTATATAAAAAGGGAAAAAACGCCATATCGGGCGAAACGAAAGAGAATTGTAAATTTTCTGTAAATTTTTGGAGAATGCCCTGACTTTGATACAACTTTGATACAACTCTGTGTTATGATGGTCACGGAAAGGGGATTCCGGTCCCGCCGAAGGGGGAAACGGCCGGACGCCCGGCAAGGGCGAAGGCTTCAAGGAGGGAGGCTTTACGGATCCCTCTGCCGGAAGGGGAGGTCGTGTTTCCGACGAAGAAGGGAAGAGCAGGGAAACAATTGTAAATTTTTTGTTAATTTTTCGCCCGGCTCACGGTTATGATACAACTTTGATACAACTCTGTGTTATGATGGTCACGGAAAGGGGATTCCGGTCCCGCCGAAGGGGGAAACGGCCGGACGCGCGGCGATGCGCGTCCGGCGCCGCGGGGGATCGCCTTCCGCGATTTCCCTTCGGGAAAAGCTTGAAAAACAGCGAAAACAGTGATAGAATAAAAGAAAAAGACCGCATAATACAAGAAAACGGGGGAATACAGGGAATCCGCCGCGCCGCGGCGCCGACGAGTCCCGAAAGGAGGGGAAGACGTGACGAAGGAAAAAGAAAAGAGAAACGGGGCGAAATTCTTTTTCCGCCGGAGGGAGAAGGAGAAAAAGCCGGAGGAAGGCAGAGAGGACGTCCTCTTTCTGCCGAAGAGAAAGCGGCTTTCCACCGAGCTGCGGAACCGGCGGCGCGCGACGTGGTTCTTTCTATCCCCCAGCATATCGGGGGTGGCGCTCTTTTTCGTGGCGCCCTTCGTGATGGTCTTCTATTACGCCTTCACCTCCAGCGCGGTGAACGGCGAGTTCACCGGGATCGACAATTTCAAGGCGCTTTTTCAGAACAACGCCTTTACGCTGGCGGCGGCGAACACGGTGATCCTCCTGGTGATCGCGGTGCCGGCGGCGGTGCTGCTCGCGCTTTTCCTCGCGATCCTTCTGGAACGGGAGCTTCCGGGGAAAAGCTTCCTGCGCTCGGCGTTCCTTTCTCCCCTGATGGTGCCGGTGGCGTCGGTGGTCCTGATCTGGCAGGTCCTTTTCCACCAGAACGGCGTGATCAACACCTTTCTTGCGGGCTTCGGGATCACGGCGGTGGACTGGTTCCATTCGCCGTGGAGCCGGTTCGTGGTGCTTCTGCTCTATCTCTGGAAAAACCTCGGGTACAACATGATCCTGTTCACCGCGGCCATCGCCTCGGTGCCGAAGGAACAGCTTGAAATCGCCGAGCTGGAGGGCGCGGGGCCCTTCCGGAAATTCTTTTCGGTGAAGATCCATTACATATCCTCCACGGTGCTGTTCGTCACGATCCTGAGCCTGATCTCGGCGATGAAGATCTTCCGGGAGGTCTATCTTCTGACCGGGTCGTATCCCTACGAAACCCTCTATCTTCTTCAGCACTTCATGAACAACACCTTCCGCTCGATGGATTATCAGAAGCTTTCCACGGCGGCGATCCTTCTGGCGCTGGCGACCAGCGTCGTGATCGCGGTGCTGTTCGTGGTGGAAAGGAGGCTCGGCAAGGATGCGAAAAACGAGTAGCGGACGGTATGAAAAGCTGCGGAGAGCGAAACGGATGAAGATCGTCCGGCGGCTGATCCTTTTCGCGGCGCTTCTGGTGGCGGCGGTGCTGTTTCTCTTTCCCACCGTGTCGACCTTCGTGAATTCCTTCCTTTCGGAAAGCGAGATCATGGAAAGCTACGGCGCGGCGCTGGGCGACAAGAGCGCCGAATACGCGCGCGACGGCGTGGTGATCAAGCTGATCCCGGACAAGGTGTCCGGGGAGCCCTACGAGGTGTTTTTGTTCCAGAGCCCCGATTACCTCCGGAAATTCTGGAACTCGGCGCTGTACGTGGTGCCGATCACGCTGTTTCAGACCGGGGTGGCCTTGCTTGCGGCCTACGGATTCACCCGGTACCGCGGGAAGATCCGGAGCCTGGTCTTTTTCGGATACGTGGTATTGATGCTGATGCCCTATCAGGTGACGCTGGTCCCGAACTACGTGGTGTCGAAATGGCTCGGGATCTACGACACGCCCTGGTCGATCGTGCTGCCGGGGATCTTTTCTCCGTTCGCGGTCTATCTTCTGACACGGTACATGATGCGGATCCCCACGGCCTACACCGAGGCGGCGCAGCTTGACGGGGCGGGGGAATGGAGGATCTTCACGCGGATCTTCCTGCCGCAGTGCAGAAGCGCGATCTTCGCGGTATTGCTTCTGATCTTTTTCGACAACTGGAACATGGTGGAGCAGCCCCTGGTGCTTTTGGAAAAGGAGGAGCTCTATCCGCTTTCGATCTATCTGTCAGTGATCAACCAGAACGAGGTGGGGGTGGCCTTCGCCGCGGCGGTGATCTACACGATCCCGTGTCTTCTGCTTTTCCTCGGCGGGGAGAAGCATCTGGAAGAGGGCATCGTGACCGGCGGGGTCAAATGACGGGAAAGGAGAGAAGAGAATGAAACAGAAGGACAGAAAATGGGTGAAGTGGGCCGCGATCGGGTTTGCGGTCGTGATGCTGATCCTGACCTTCTTTTCCAATACGATCATGAACGCAACGCTGACCGAGGTGACGGCGAAACGGGTGGTGATGGGGACCATCTCACCGGAGATCCGCGGGGACGGGGTGACCGAAAGCGCGGGGGTCGTGACGGTGAAGGCGGATACGCCGGGAGTCGTGACGTCGGTAAGCTATAGCGTGGGGCAGAGCGTGTGGGAAGGACTTGCGGTGATGATGATCGAGCCGAAGGACGACGGAACGCTGCTCATGATGAAGGAAAGCCTTGCGGAAAAGCAGACGGCGTATACCCGCGCGCTTCTGGAGTCGGGGATCTCGCAGAGCAACGCGAGCGAGATGAAACGGCTTTCGGCCGAGCTGGAAAAGGCGCAGAGCGACCTGAAAAAGGCGAAGGAGTTCGAGGGCAAGGCGAAAAGCCTGGACGGTGAGGTGACCAAAGCCGAGCAGGCGCTGGCAAAGGCCCGAAAGGAGTACGACAGCAAGACGGCGGAGGCGCGCGCGGCGCTTCAGAAGGCGGAATACGCGGCGGCCGACGCCGAGACGGCGAAGATCAACGCCGAAACCAACGCGGAATACTACCGCGCGCTTCTGGAAAAGGAGCGGGCAGCGGAAAGCGAGAAAGCCGCGGAAAGCGAAAAGCCCGCGGCAAGCGAGCCGGCGTCCGAGAGCGAAAAGCCCGCGGCGAGCGAACCGGCGCCCGAGAGCGAAAAGCCCGCGGCAAGCGAACCGGCGTCCGAGAGCGAGAAGCCCGCGGAGACGCCGAAGGCTTCCGCGGCCGACACGGAGAAGAAGCTGAAGGAAGCGGAAGAGGTCCTGAAAAAGCGGGAGGCGGCGCTTCTTGCCGCGCAGAACGCGCTTTTTGAGGCGCAGAAGACCTACAACGCGGCGGAGAGAAAAGCGCAGCCCGCAGTGGAAAAGGCCGAGGCCGCGCTTGCGGCGGCGCGGGAAAAGAGAGCCGCGCTGAATGAAAAATACGCGGGCGTGCCGGATTCCGCCTCGGCTCAGAGCACGGTGCTTTCGATCCAGGGCCAGATCGAGGCGGCGAAGAACGCCTCGGCGGCCGAAGCGGTGAACGGCGAGATCGCAGATCTGGAGCTGGACAATCAGAAAAAGGCCATCGACGAGCTTCTGGCGAAGATCGCCGAGACCGAGGAAAAGCTGAAGCCGCGGACCATCACGGCTCCGGCGGAAGGCGTGCTTTCGGAGCTTTCTCTGGTGCCTGGACAGGAATACGAGGCGGGGACGGTGCTCCTTGCGGTGAACGAGGCGGCCGATAAATACACCCTGCGCTTCCCCGCGCCGGTGAAGGACGCGGAACGGGCGGTGCCGGGGAGCACGGCCTTCGTGGTGAACGCGGAGGGCGGCGATTATCACGCGACGCTCCGGGAAGTGGTGCCGTCGGCCTATGATCCCACCGGAACGCGGGATCTGGTGTTCGATATCACCGGGTTCAGCGCGGCGGCGGGACAGTATCTTTCGATCAGTCTGCCGATGGGCAGCGCGGAATACAAGAAGGTGATCCCGCTGCAGGCGATCTACCGGGACAACACCGGGACCTACGTGTTCGCGGTGACCAGCAAGTCGTCGCCGCTCGGCACGCGCAGCACGGTGGCGCGGGTGGCGGTGGAGATCCTGGATCAGGACAGCTCCTACGCGGCGGTGGAAGGCGATATCAGCGACGCGAATTACGTGGTGACGCTGGCCAACGGCCCGCTCGGAGACGGACAGCGGGTGCGTCTCGGCTCGGGCGGAGGCGTGGGATGAAAAGATGAAGAAAAAGCTGATCGTTGCCGGGGTCCTCTTCGCGCTCTTTTTCGCCGCGCTGATCGGCAGGGAAAGCTGCCGCGGGACGCTGGGGACCGACGCGTCCCGGGCATGGCGGGGAGAAAGCGGGACCGAGTACCGGCGGATCTCGGTGTATTTCGACGCGGCTCACGCGATCACGGTGCCCGAGGCGGTCTACGCGAAATCCGGGATGAGCGAAAGGATCCGGGAGGGAAGCGAAGAGGCGAAGCTGCTCGCGACCTGGGGCCGGGAGGAGGAAGGCGAGTTCCGGATCGGAGAACGGGAGTTAAGCTGCCCGGTGTATCTGGTGGAGGAAAACTTCTTCCTGATGCGAAGGTTTCTCTTCCTTGCGGGGGGAGATTACGGCTTCGGCGCGGGGGAGATCGTTCTGAACGAATACGCGGCGCACGCGCTTTTCGGGTCGGAGGACTGCGTGGGCATGATCCTCCGGCGGGGAGCGGAATACGAATCGGTCCGCGGCGTGGTGCGGGACGGCCTGAAAAGGCCGGCGGCATACGCGTATCTTGCCGACCGGGAGACGGTCACCTTTTACGAGACGATCCTGCCGGAATACGTCAAAGGCTACGCTTACGACGTGGTGAGCATGTATTTTTACGAGGGAGACGGAACGGTGATCCGGGAAAACGACGTGAGGTATGAAACGAAAAGGCTCCGGGAAGAATTGAAAAAGGAATTTGACGAAACCGAGCAGCCGCTTTCCTTCCGGGTCCCCTTCTGGGAATACCGGGAAAGAAGGGCGGAGCGGGTCCTCACGGCGTGGAATATCGCGGTGATGATCCTCGCGGTCCCCGCCGCGGTCTCGCTCGTTCCGGTCCTTTGGGAGCCCGGCGCGAAGCTCTTCCGGTGGATCGGCGCGAAAAAAGAGGAGAGAAAGAGCCGGCCGAAGTATATGCGCTGACCGGGATAAAGCGTTTTGACGGCGCCTGAAAAAAACGGCCCCCGCGCGTGCCGGCGCACGCGCGGGGTGCTTTTGCATAACGGGAAACCGATCGCGGTCTCTTCCCGTTCCCGCCGCCGGCGCATCGCAGACAAAAATGCGGGAAAAGCCGTGCTTCGTAACAAAAATTACCTCGGTTAGAACATGAAAAAGAGGCGATACTATCCTCCGTAAGCCGAAGCCGCGCCAAAAGGCATGCGGCGGGCTTCAGAAAGAGGTGAACGAAGAATGGCTATGAATCAGAATGCGAAGACTGCTATGGAGCAGTTCAAGATGGAAGCTGCCCGCGAAGTCGGCGTCAACCTGAAGAACGGTTACAACGGTGATCTTTCGTCCCGCGAAGCCGGCAGCGTCGGCGGCCAGATGGTCAAGAAGATGATCGAGCAGTATGAGAACGGCATGAAGTAAAAGCGCTTCGTTTTGGCGCGGGCCTTCGGGATCGCGTGAAAACAAGGAAACCGGCGCCGGCCTTCTTCGAAGGTTCCGGCGCCGCCGTTTGCCCGCAGATGATAAATTCTGAAATTGGGGGGTTGACAAGCGGCGAAAAGTATGGTATCATTTTCCTCGCGCCTGGGGGTGTAGCTCACTTGGGAGAGCGCTTGAATGGCATTCAAGAGGTAAGGGGTTCGATCCCCCTCATCTCCACCAACGCAAAAAGGACGTCCGGAAGGGCGTCCTTTTTGCGTTGCGTCAAAAGGGAGGGGATCGAACGGGCGCGTGTCAAAAAACGATCCGGGGGATCGTTTTTCCGCGCCCTGACCGAGCGCGTCGAGCGCGAGAACGATCCCCCTCATCTCCACCAACGCAAAA
>JAFRWU010000033.1 GCA_017441705.1 Clostridia bacterium
GCACAGATAAAAGGTGGTGGCGTGATCGCTGATCACCCGGGCGAAGCCGACCAGCTTTTTCCCGCCGTCGACGGCGACGCCGTAGCAGGAGGAATGGCGCATGGCCTCTTCGATCTGCTCCGGAGACCGCCGGTTTGCCCAGTAGGTCGTTTTCAGGAGCCTTGCGACGTCGCGGCTTTCGATGCCTTCAACTCCGTCTATGATAGAGTAATCCATGCCCGTACCTCCTCGGTGTTTCGCGCCTGCGGCATTACAGCGTGATACCGGCTGCTGAGACGATTATATCATCTGTGTTCGTCACAGACAAGAAAATAGTCTTGTTTTTTTGCTTTCTTTGCCTTGGATGCACCTGCCGCGAAAACAAGATTTCCTGTGATCGAACAGAAAGCAAACAAAAAGACCCATAATCACGGGGATTATGAGCCTTATTTGCTGTGAAAGAACGCGTAAAAGTGCACCAAAGCATAGAAAGAACGCCTAAAAGTACACCAGAATAATGCGGAGAACTGAATTACTGTGTTACAGCAACAAAGAAAACCTCTCTTGCCCCGGTAGACAAAAGAGGTTTCTTTCTTCGGCTGCTGCGCGCCGAAAAGATCCGCCGGGATTTTTCCCGTGTGCAGCCGATGGCAAGTACGATAAACGCGCGATTTCAGATATCCGCGATTTTCCCGGATATCCTGTCGATTTCCTCCGGATTATAGGCGCATCTTGTGTATTCGGTCGGAAAGTCGTTTTCAAAAGCTTTCAGTACTCCTCTTGCGATTTCCAACTGGATCTTTGCTTTTTCCTTATCGCCCTGTCTTTCATAATGATCCGCAAGGATATAAAGCATATCGACGAGGTGTTCGAGCGAAATGTGTTTTTCTTTCACTGCCGCTTCATACTTTTCTTCGCCTTCAAGGAGGTCGGCTTTGACGGAAAGATTCGAGAAATAGAATTCCGGGATCTTTTCGATACACTCTCTGCACATGGAAGAATCGCCCAGCGATTTATAAGCTTCCGCCATGATCCTGTATGCGTCGATTCTGACTTCGTCGCGCCAGGTGGACTGAACAAGCTGTTTCCCGATCTCGATCACTTCTTCAGCCCTTTCCGGGATCGGGATCGTGCCTATCAGGCAGTTCAAAAGGATATCGTTCCCCGGATAGTTTTTCAGGCCCTCCCGGAGTATCTCTTCGCATCGCTTCGGATTCTCGCACGTGCCGCTTTTGCCCCAGCATTTGCTGTATTCATCGACGATCGCTTCGATCTTTTTCTCGGTTTCATACAGACTATAGTCGAATAACTCATCTGTCGAAACTCCAAAAAACGACGCGATCGCAGGGATCAGCAACACGTCGGGCATCGTCGCCCCGCTCTCCCACTTGCTGACGGCCTGAAACGTCACTCCGAGATGCTCCGCCAGCTTTTCCTGCGTGATGCCGCGCTCTTTGCGCAGTTTCCTTATTTTTTCTCCTAACATAACTGTTGTTTTTTTCCTCTCTGAGTCATTTGATCCGACGTCCGATCTTGACTTTATTATACTTGTGAGAAATGAAAAAACAATAACGCGTCCATTGAAGAAAGCTAAAACGCAGGTTGAATATTCAAACTGCGTTTTAGCAGGAACAGAACGCGCCTTATAAAATACCAAGTGAAATTATATGTTCCCGTCGCCTCACTCACATCAGGGCGAAGTTTGCCCTCACGTACCTAAGGCGCACGTCATCACCGCAGGCAACGTCAAATCTGACAATCGTGTTCTCGGTCAAAGATACTTATGCAGCACATACCACTTTGGCTGATCTTCAAAAACGGCGCTGACTTCGTAGCCGTGCTTTTTGAAAAAAGCTGCCTGCAAGTCCATCCCGCTTGCATTGGAAAGATAAGCGCCTTTCTCCTTTGCCTCGTGTTCTATCTCTCCGAGAAGATATGAGCCGATGTTGCTGCCGCAATACGCATCGTCTACCCAGAAAACATCAATGTGCAGAGTGTCCCAACCGCTGACGCCGGCGATGCATCCGGCGATCATTGTGCCGTTATCATCCACGATCTTTCTATCAACGTCCAGGTACGCATGACTGCGCGGTGCGAAAGAACGATTATATGCCTCCAGCCTGTCGGCTATGATCTCTCCGTCCTCCTCGCTCCCGGTTTTGATCTCAAAGCAGTCCTGAACCAGGGGAACTGTCGACGAACAGCAATCCAGCTTTTTTATCAAGGTGTAGCTTTCATGTCCTTTAGGCCAATCTCGCACAGTGCCTATAAGGCGATATCCGTGCCGCTCAAATAACCTCTTTGCGGTCTGGAAGTCAAATATGTACGTATTCACGATGCTCCTGCATCCTTTTCCCCGCGCTTCCTGCTCCGCCCGGCGAATCAGAGCAGAGCCTATGCCAAGGCTGCGGTAACGCGCATCGACCCACAGCCGGTCAATCTCGGCTGTTTTCATTTCGTCAATATCAAGAACGCACCCTCCGATGATCGCCCCCTGCGCATCGACAACCTTGAAAACGAGCAGTTCCTGCTTGGCATTTTCTTCTGCCGGAACAGTTTCAAAGCCCTTTTCCAAAATATACTCTGCGTCACAGTCCTCGCAGGGTTTGATTATATACGCCATCGTTCCCTCCACAGATACGGATTTCACAAGGCGATTATACCACAACCAAGCGAGTCAGACAACGAAAAACCTCTTTTGCCCCGGTAGACAAAAGAGGTTTCTTTGATGGTGCATTTGTGAGATCGCGGCTTTGCCGCGGCGAAATCCTCGGGCAATGAGTAGCCGTTCCGAGTTATGATTTGATCGTTTCCTTTCGGTGAAGTTTGCCCTGATGGGCAAGTGAAGTCATTCGCTTCGCTCGCTGGTGAAGTTTTGCGGCGTTGCCGCAAAGTGAAGTTAAGTGTTCCGCCTATCGTGCGAAGCACACTTCACGCGCGTCAGCGCGCTTCACGTCCGAAGGACACTTCACGTTCCGCACAAGCGGAACACTTAGTTGAAAGAAACCTGATTTGTCTACCGGACAAATCAGGTTTCTTTCATGGTGCGGGGGATGGGACTTGAACCCACAAGAGCTTGCGCTCACTAGAACCTGAATCTAGCGCGTCTGCCAATTCCGCCACCTCCGCGAACCGGGACCTGTCTGGAAAGACAGGGTCGGAAGATACGGAACCTCTTCCGAACAAAAGGGATTATACCATAAGGAGCGGGGCTTTGTCAACCCTTCGCCCGAAAAAAAGACGAACGGAAAATCAGGCGCCTTTCCCGGCGCCTTTGCCTTGCGTCAGAGGCAGGCGTAAAGCACGTTCCGGAGGCGGGGCTGATAGAATTCCTCATGGGGATTCAAGAGGTGCTCGGCGTAGAACAGGGCGAGATTCGCCTCGGGATCCGAAAGGATCGTCGCGCCGGCCGCGCCGCCCCATCCGAATTCGCCGCGCATGCCGGTAAAGCCCGATTCCGCCCGGGACAGGGTGGTGCGTACCCCGAGCCCGTAACCGTAACCGCGGAGCTGCGGCCAGTTGTAATCGGCAAGCTGGGAAGAGGTGAGCTGATTCTCCCGCAGAAGCTCGACAGCACAGGGGGAGAGGATCCGCTCGCCGGTCAGACCGACGCCGCGGTTCGCAAGAGCGAAGGCAAAACGCGCGTAATCGTCGGCGGAGACCGCGATGCCCGCGCCGCCGGAATCATAGTTCTCGCCGAGGCAGTATCCGTTCCTTTTTCCGACGTTTGCGATCCTGATCCGGGGCGGGCGTCCGTTTGTCCAGGCTTCCGGATCGTTCGGCCCCGGGCCGTCGTCCCGGTATTGCCCGGCCATTCCCGCCAGCTCCTCCGCGGAGGGGTGATAGGACGCGGTTTTCATATCCAGCGGCTCCCAGATATGCCGCCTGACGTAATCGGCGAACCGTTCGCCGGAGACGACCTCCACCAGGGCCGCCAGCACGTCGTGGCAAAGGCTGTACTGCCAATGATCGCCCGGATCGAAGGCAAGCGGATCCTCGGCAAGGCATTCGATCACTTTCAGGGTGTCCATTTTCCCCGCGGTCAGGCGCCGCGCCTTTTCAAAGGCCAGCGTCCCGAAATCGTAGGTGAGTCCCCCGGTCATGGTAAAAAGATGCCGGACGGTCAGGGGACGGACGGGCTTGCGGAGGGCGCCCCCGGGCGATTTGACCCGCGCGTCCTTCCAGGAGGGGATGTAGGCGGAAACCGGGTCGTCCAGAAGAAAAAGACCCCGTTCGTAAAGCTGCAGGGCGGCCGTTACGGTGGTTACCTTGGAACAGGAATAGATGTAGAAGAGCTCGTCGCCCCGCATGGGGACGCGGTTTTCGGGATCGGCATATCCTTCGGCGTGAAAAAAGACGCGTTTTCCGTCCCGGTAGACGGCGGCGACGTTCCCCGGAACGCCCCATTCGACCATGCGGCGCATCCAGTCCTTCATCGGCTGAAAATCCATGGAAGCTTCTCCTTCCCGCCGGGCGTCGTTCCCGGCAGCTTCAGTATAGCCCCCGGAACGCGGCTTTGTCAAGCGAAGGTTTGACAAAGCCCCGGAAGTATGGTATGATGCAGGGGCTGATCGATCGGGAGAGGTACCGAAGCGGTCATAACGGGGCGGTCTTGAAAACCGTTAGAGCGCAAGCTCACATGGGTTCGAACCCCATCCTCTCCGCCATGAAAGAAGGCTGATTTGTCTACCAAATCAGCCTTCTTTCAATGATATCCGTTCCTGCCGGAACGGGTGATATACCTTCGGCATGATATCCACGGCGGGGGTGATATACGCCTTCGGCGTATGATGGAACGGATATCCTATCATACAGACGCGAAACGACTGTATATCATGCTTGCGAAGCAAGTATATCATATCGCGAAGCGATATATCATTGACACGACCTGCTTATCACCGTATAATTGACTTCGAGGTGATTGCTGTGTCCGAGAATAAACTTGTTGATCTGTCTTTTGAATTTGCCAAGGAAATTGTAAATCTTGTTGACAGTGTTGAAACGCCGAAAAGCACATATATGACCGACCAGCTTGCGAGAGCGGGAACATCAATCGGTGCAAACATTCATGAAGCACAGTACGCCCACAGCAAAGCTGATTTTATCGCCAAGCTTGAAATCGCGCTGAAAGAATCGAATGAGACCAGCTATTGGCTGAAGCTCCTTAAGGAAACCGGCAGGATCACAGAAGAGGAACATCAAAGCACGGAGAAACTTTGCGGGAATATTCGCAGATTGTTGATTGCATCCTGTTCAACAGCAAAAGCAAATTCGAACAGCAACAGATAAGAAGAATCAGAATTCGGCGAGGTAACTATGCAGGTTGAATTGGTTCCGTTAAAACAG
This sequence comes from Clostridia bacterium, assembly GCA_017441705.1. Classification (GTDB taxonomy): domain Bacteria; phylum Bacillota; class Clostridia; order Oscillospirales; family QAMX01; genus RUG11797. The sequence goes on from JAFRWU010000033.1 coordinate 5,326, forward strand.
GTTGATCCTGATTTGGATGACCTTATCCAAATATACAATGAACCCTCCGTTTCGAGATATATTTCGATTTCTGACAATTATTTTAGATACGTAACAGAAACGGAAAGCGTCTGTTTTTACAAAATAACAACGGATGGAATTCTTGCCGGAGGAATTCATAGTGAGATCCACAGCAAAACGATGTATCTTAGCTTATGTGTCGACGAAAAACTAAGGCGGCTTGGAATAGCAGAAAAGTCATTGAAGAAAATCTTCTCTATGATACCAAGTGCTGTCAAAACAATAGAAGTCAGTATTGAAGAAACAAATTTACCGTCAGTCCGTCTGTTTCAGAAACTTGGCTTTCAGTTTACCAAACAGGACAACGAACTGATTACGTATCGCAGATCATTGTAAATGACATTTTCCCGTTTGTCCGGCTATTTACTGGTACACTTTCAGGCTTTCTTTCTATGCTTTGGTACACTTTTACGCGCTCTTAGACAGCAAAAACGCGTGATTTGTCTGCCAAATCACGCGTTTTTGAATGATGTATGCCCTGTCGGGCAAACGATGCGTGCTTCGCACATGATGCTGCCTGCGGCAACGATGCGTACCTTCGGCGCATGATGGGCAAACATCGCATCATTGCGACCAAAGGGAGCAGCATCATTTCGGAGCGTGAGCGGAGAAACATCATTAGCCGCAGAATGCGGCGGCATCATTACCTTCTGCGGCGTCACCATCCGGCAGGATAAAGCACGCCTCCGCGAACCGCCCGAAACAGCGGCTTTGCGGTGACTTTGTTGCTCTGAACGGTTGGAAAACTCATACTTTTCGGGTATAATCATCTCAATTAATCGGTATTTGCGGAGGAAAAACAGGATAATATGCTTGACGTTGAAGAATATTTGCAAAAACTGATTGAGGCATGCAAAGACGCATTTTGTGACCGATTGGTATATTTGGGACTTCAGGGCAGTTATATGCGCAATGAAGCGACAGAAAACAGCGATATTGACGTCATGATCATCCTTGAAGATTTTTCGACTGCGGATATGGACGTATACCGGGAAATCTTGAAGAGGATCGGAGAGTACGAAAAGTCCTGCGGGTTTATTTGCGGCAAGGATGAAATGCTTAGGTGGAATCCCCTTGAGGTTTGCCAGCTGCGCCACACGACAAAAGATTTGCTGGGCGAATTGAAAGACTATCTTCCGTCTGCGACGCGGGAAGACGAAATCAACTATGTCAAACTGAGCTTGGGAAATCTGTATCACGAGCTGTGCCATCGCTATATTCATGCAGACAGGGAGAAGAACATCACGAAGTTTCGCGGTACTTGCAAAGGTATGTTTTTCTTGCTTCAGAATCTGCTTTTTCTGGAGAGCGGTTCATTTGCCGTGACGAAGCGTGATCTCAAAGAACGGGTCTCCGAAGAAGATCGCGCCATACTTGAACTGACGGAGCTGCCGGACGATTTTGATTACGATACGGCTTTCCGCCTTGCTTTCGACTGGTGTCAAAGCGCATTCGGTCGAGTCGGGCGGATACAGTAGGGAGCGGGAAATACCGGCTTGCCGGGATAAAAGCGTTGCGTTTGTGTGTTCTTACCTCAAAAAGTGTACGTTTGTGCGCTCTTACACATGAAAAAGCACGCTTCGTCGTGCATTTTTCGACGGTGCGTTCCGCTCCCGCGGAACGCGATGCGTCCTTCGGACGCGGTGGGAATCCTTCTTTCGGGGGGTCTCGTTTCTGATAGGGGACGTAGGACTCGAGCCTCGCGCGCGTCTTGAAAAAAACACGGAAAATTTCAATCCTTTTTCAATCCGTCGTGCGTATACTGAACCCGACAAACGCGAAGGAGGGTATCGACTATGAAGCGTATTGTAAACATAACGGCATTTCTGCTGGCCGTGATGATGACGGTCAGCCTTTGCGCCTGCGGGACCCCCCCCGCCGGCGATTCTTCCGCACAGACCGGCGAGACCGGACAGAACGAGACGACGGCGCCGGCAGAAGAGGCGTCGGAAACGGAACAGGAACCTCCCGCCGCTCCGCCTGACGGAGAACCGGGCGACCGGAACGGGCAGGGCGGCCCCGGCGGTCCGCCTCCGGACGGCAAAGGCCCCGGCGGCAGCGGAGAGGCGCCGCCCGACAAACCGGACGGAGAAGGAGGCCCCGGCGGTCCGCCTCCGGACGGAAACGGCGGCGATCCGCCCGACGGACAGGGCGGTCCCGGCGGGAACGCGGGGAACGTTCAATTCAAAGGCGCCAGCGAAATCACGTCTCAGGACGCCCAGAGCGGAAAGACCTATACCAGCGCTGCGGCGGATGAGAACGCGCTTCTGATCACCGCTTCGGGGGAGGTTTCGATCACCGACCCGACCGTCACGAAATCCGGCGATTCGACCGGCGGCGACGCCGCAAGCTTCTACGGCATGAACTCCGCCGTTCTGGTCAAGGACGGCGCGAAGGCGACGATTTCCGGCGGCACGATCGAAACGAATGCGAACGGCGCCAACGGCGTCTTCTCCTACGGCGGGAACGGCGGCCGAAACGGCGCGGCAGGCGACGGAACGACCGTGACGATCCGCGATACGGTCATCACGACGACCGGCGACGGCTCCGGCGGCATCATGACCACCGGCGGCGGAACGACTTACGCCTATGGCCTCCAGGTCACGACCTCCGGCCGTTCCTCGGCGGCGATCCGCAGCGACAGGGGCGGCGGCAAGGTCGTCGTGGAGGGCGGCCGGTACGTCACGAGCGGTCTCGGTTCTCCCGCCGTCTATTCCACGGCGGAGATCCGTGTGTCCGGCGCGGAACTGGTCTCCGGTCTCTCGGAAGGCGTCTGCATCGAAGGGCTGAACTCGGTCGAACTGATCGACTGCACCCTGACGGCGAACAACACGAAGCGCAACAGCAACGCGACGTTCCTGGACAGCGTCATGCTTTACCAGTCCATGTCCGGCGACGCGGCGAACGGCACGGCGTCCTTTGTCATGAAGGGCGGCGTACTGACCAGCAAGTCGGGACATGTATTCCACGTGACCAATACGAGCGCCTCGATCACGCTGACGGGCGTGACGATCCGGAACGAGGACCGGGACGGCGTTCTGCTTTCTGTCTGCGACGACGGATGGAGCGGCGGAAAGAACGAGGCGGTTTTCACCGCCTCCGCCCAGAAGCTTTCCGGCGCGATCAAGGTCGGGAGCAATTCCGGTCTCACGCTGACCCTTCAGGACGGCTCGGCTTTCGACGGGCTGATCGACGGAGCGATCGTCAATGCGAAAGGCGACACGGTCTCGACGGAGACCGGCCGGGTATCGGTGACGCTGGACGAAACCAGCGTCTGGACCCTGACCGGGGACAGTTACGTGACCGAGTTCCACGGCAGCGCCGAAAACGTGATTGCGAACGGCTATACCCTTTACGTGAACGGCACGGCGCTTTCCGGAACGCGCTGATCCGGGCACAGAGAAAAACGCGAAGGCGCGCACTTTCGGAGCGCGCCTTTCCCGCGCCGCTCGTTGACAGAGGGAAGGCGGCGTGCTATAATGTCCCGCAGAAAAGGATACCGTCTCCGGCGGGAACGGGAAAGGGAGGACGACGCCGTGTTCAGAGAAGTGGCGAGGAAAAAGCAGGCCCTGACAAAAGAGGAATGCGTTTCGATCCTGAAAAACACGCGGAGGGGCGTGCTTTCGGTCCTGGGCGACGACGGTTATCCCTACGGTTTGCCCATCAACCACTGGTATAATGAAGAAGACGGACGGCTCTATTTCCACAGTGGGAAGACCGGCCACAAGATCGACGCGCTGCAGAGGTGCGGAAAGGCGTCGTTTACGGTCATGGACGAAAGCAAAAGGAAGGACGGCGAATGGTGGCTTTCTTTCCGGAGCGTGATCGTGTTCGGCAGGGTGGAATTCGTGAAGGATCCGGAAAAGGCTCTTTCGGTCAGTCGGAGTCTGAGCCTGCTTTTCACCGGTGATACGGACTATATCGAAAAAGAGATCCGGGCGTACGGTCCCGCGGTGCTCTGCTTCGCCCTGACGCCGGAGCACATGACCGGGAAACGGGTCGTCGAAAAATAAAGACCGCGCAAAGCGCGGCGGGGAGGACAGCATGCGGTTCCGGGAAAGACTATACGCGCTTCTGAACGGAAGGAACGGACTCGACGCACTGAGCTATACGCTGCTCGGGCTTTCGGCGGCGCTTCTTCTGGTGAATCTCTTCCTGCACACCGTGACCCTGGTGGTGATCGAGTACGCGCTGCTTGCCTGGGTGATCTTTCGCTTCTTTTCCCGGAATCTCGCGGCGCGCCAGGCCGAGAATCAGCGCTTCATCGGCTTTTTCCGGGCGATCGGCCGCTTTTTCAAGCTGCAGAAAAACAAGTTCCGGGACAGAAAGACGCACGTCTACAAAAAGTGTCCCTCCTGCAAAACGGTCCTGCGCCTTCCGCGCGTCAAGGGAGAGCACGGGGTCACCTGTCCGAAATGCCGCGCGCATTTCGACGTGAAGGTATAAGACAGGATACGGAAACGAAAAAGCATCCCCGCCTTGAAAAGCGGGGATGCTTTCTGCATGAAAAGAAAAACGCGGTCCCGAAACGGGACCGCGCCGAACATCGCGGCACATCAGTCGTCGTAATTCCGGCGGCCGGGCTTTTTGGCGCTTCTTCTTTCGTATCCGGAGCGCTGTTTCCCGCCGACTGAGGAGAAATTGGCGTTGCTTTCCGACATGAATCGTTTCAGCATATCGTCCAGAGAGGCCTTTTCGGATTTCGGTTCGGCCGCGGCGGGCGCCGTTTCGGCCGGAGCGGGACGGGGAGAGGCGGACGGCGCGCGGAAGGAAGGCGCGGGACGGCTTTGTCCGGGCCTGTCGGCAGCCCGCTTGATCGAAAGACGGATCTTTCCGTCCGGATCGATGCCGGTGATGCGGACCTTGACTGCCTGTCCCAGACTGAGGAAGGCGGAGACGTCGCTTACGTAGGTGTCGGCGATTTCGGAGATATGAACAAGCCCGGACTTTCCGTCTCCCAGGGAGACGAAAGCGCCGTATTTGGTGATACCGGTGACAGTTCCTTCACATACGTCGCCGACCTTGAGATCCATTTTTTCTCCTTCCCGCAATACGGTGTTTTCAGCTGTTGGGATCTTCGAACACACGCTCGCCCGGAAGCGTATATCCCTTTTCACGGGCTGCGTCCAGAAGCTCCCTTTCACCGGGGCCCTCTGCGGCGCGGTTTTCCAGCTCCTCCAGCGTACGCTGGCGCAGATCCGCTTCGGCGGAGAGAACGGCGACCTCCTGCCGCGCTTTGTCGATCTTTGCGCGGATGGTCACCAGTCCGCCGATGGCAAAAAGCACAAGCAAAACCAGAACGGTCTTGCCGAAAAGGGCAAGGATCCCGCCCGCTTTTGTCTTGTTCCGGTTGTTTTTCTGCATAGCTTCCTCGTCGTTACGGAGCGCCGCCTGAAAACGGCGCAATTTCATTATACCGGATAATTATACACTTCTTTTGCGAAAAAGGGAAGTGGCTTTTTTGAAAAAAGTCCGCAAGAATTGAAAAAATTTCCGAAATAGCAAGAATCCTGCCGATCCGGCAAGAAAAACGGGAAGCCGCAGCCTTCCGTCCAGATAGGAAAGATCATAAAGAAAGAACGCGCCGGCGCTGATCAGACACCAGAAAAGATCGATAAAGCCAGCCGGAAGAGGCGGGAGCCGGCGGCGCGGCCATGACAGGAGCGCGTAAAGAAGAAACAGCGCGCCGCCCAGAAGCGCCGCGCCTCCGGCGGAAAAGAGCTCGTGGGAAAGCGAAAAATGAAGCTCTGTTCTCATTTTTTGAGAGCTTCCCAGAGGGAAAAGCCCTTTTTCTTCTTCGGCTCCACATAAGCGAGCCGGTCCACGCGTCCGCTGACGCGAAGGGACCCCTTCTCCTTGTCCAGCTCGTCGATATGGAGCTCGCCGCCCTGCAGGATCAGGGACCCGCCGGTGGTTTCGGCTTCGATCTGCTGATCGTCGAAGCTCAGGACGTCGAGAACGCCGGAAATCACGGCTTCCCGGCGTTCTCGTAAAATGATGTCGTTCGGTTGATCCATGCCGCTGCCTCCGGAAATAGATTTCCTTTCATTCTATGCGGCAAGGGCGGGATTCAGAACCGGAAACCGGTCAAAGCTCCCGGTAAAGCGAGGCCGCTTCGTCCTTGGAAGCGTGTTCCGCCACCGTCAGGACCTCGACCTTCAGGATACGGTCTCCGAAAGCGATCTCCAGAACGTCGCCGGGCTTGACCTGATAGGAAGGCTTTACCGCCTTTCCGTTTGCGACGATCCGGCCGGCGTCGCAGGCGTCGCCCGCGACGGTGCGCCGCTTGATGATCCGGGAGACCTTCAGAAATTTGTCAACGCGCATATCGCTGTGGAATTCAAAGCTTTTCCTTCAGGAATTTGCCGGCTTTGAAGGCGACGGTCTTGCTTTCGGGGATCTCGATCTCCTGGAGGGTGGCGGGGTTGATGCCGGTGCGGGCCGCCTTGGTCTTCACTTCGAAAGAACCGAAGCCGACGAGCTGGACCTTCTCGCCGGCGACGAGGGCGGCGGTCATTTCGTCCAAAAGGGCGGTGAGGAGAGCGCCGGTATCTTTTTTGGACATGCCGGCGGCAGCGGCGGTTTTTTCGATCAGTTCAGCTTTGTTCATGAAAATTCTCCTTTTCCTGTTTATTTTTTCTTCTATGGTAATTGTTTTACCGCATGGATCGGGTGAAATCGTCGGAGGCGAAGCTGAGGGCTTCCTCGGCGTCGATTTCGGCGAGATAGGCCGCGCGGGTCAGGACGAGCAGGAGCTCGCCGAACGCCGTCCGGTCGGCGGGCGTCTTTTCCCACGCCTCAAAGGCTTTCCGGCATTCCTCCACCGTGTCGGGAAGAGAGTCGGTCAGGGCGCCGGCCTTGACGGCGCGTTTGGAAAGCTTTTCGCCCCGCATCAGGGCGGGGAAGGTGCGGGGAACGGCGTCCAGCTCGTCTTTCAGATCCTTCTGCCGCTTTTCGGCTTTTTTCAGAACGTCCCAGTTGGAAAGGACTTCGGCGCTTCCCGAAACGGTGACGTCGGAAAACACGTGGGGATGCCGGTAGATCAGCTTTTTCGCCTCTCCATCGGCCACGTCGTCCAGGCTGAAGGCGCCGCGCTCCTCGGCCATACGGGCGTGCAGCAGCACCTGCAGCAGGACGTCTCCCAGCTCTTCGCAGAGCGCTTCGTCGTCTTTGCGGTCGATGGCGTCGCAGGCCTCGTAGGTCTCTTCGATGAAGTTCTTGCGGATCGAGGAATGAGTCTGCTCGATATCCCAGGGGCATCCGCCGTCGGGGTTCCGCAGGATCTCCACGATCCGCCGCAGATCCTCCGGCGAATACCGGTCGCGGAAAGTGAAATCCCGGATCACAGGGCCCCTCCGCATCCGGAGCAGTAAGAGGCGTCCTTGTCGTTCTTGCGTCCGCAGAAGGGACAATCCTTGGTCTTCTTTTCCGATTCCTTCCTGGCGTTGATCTGGAAAAGCTTTTCGTCCAGCTTTTCGATCTTTTCCACCAGCTCGTCGGCCGGGCTCAGATCGTCTCCTCCGCCGGTGCGGAGATCCACGTAGAGTCTTCCCAGCTTTGCCAGCGTGTCGCGCAGCTCGCGGCGCACGTCGGCTTCTTCCACGGCGAGCTTCGAGCGCTTGTAAACCGTCTTGCCGGCGGTGCCGATGGCTTCGGCGGCATAACGGACGCCGCTTTTCAGTTCTTCAAACAGATCCTTGTTGTCTTCCATGATTCATTGTCCTTTCTGTTGTGGATTCTATTGGGAGAATGCTTCCGCGATGCGGAGCATGTATTCCTGCGGGTCTTTGGTGTTCTGGCGGCGAATCATCTCTCCGTTCCGGAAGATCTTGGAAACGCTGCCCGCTCCGATGCCGTAGACCGTGCCGATTTCCTCCATCATCACGACGTTATAGAGGGAAGCGTGCCCCGGCTTTGCCCAGCCGACGTTTTCGCTGCCGTCGGCGGTGTTTTTCTGCCGGTAAAGATAATACGGCGCGTACCCCCGGGCGCGGAGAGTCTCCGCCGCGCGGCCGATCGTTTCGGCCACCTGCCCCCGTCCCTCGGCGCGCTCCAGGGCGGAGGCGCGCTTGACCGCCAGCGCGTGGACCGACACGGCGTCGGGGGAGAGGGAGAGGAGCCTTTCCAGACCGGAAAGGAATCCTCCGGGCGTATCGCCCTCCAGAAGGGCGATCAGGTCGCAGTTGATCGAAAAGGGATACTCGCGGGCAAGCGCGTAAGCCCGCAGAAAATCGCTCACGGAATGCCCGCGCCCGGCCAGGGCCAGGACGCGGTCGTCCAGCGCCTGGGGATTGACGGAGATCTTTCCGACGCCGAGGGAAGAGAGCGCTTCGAGCTTTTCGCGGTCGATCCGCTCGGGCCTTCCGAGCTCTACCGTCAATTCCGCCCGGTCCGCGCCGGGGATCCTCCGCACGGCGGAAAGGAGCCGTTCCAGCTCCCGCGGGGAAAGCATGGCCGGCGTGCCGCCGCCCACGTAACAGGAGATCAGATGAAAATCCTCTTCGGCAAGAAGCTTTTCGAGTTCCAGAAGCAGAGCGGATACGTACCGGTCGAGAAGGCCGGGATCGGCCCCCGCGCGGGTGATGAAGGAGCAGTACCGGCATTTGGACGGACAGAAGGGAACGTTGATATAAAGCGACGCGTCCTTTTCTCCGAGTCCTTTCCGGATCCTGACGGCAAGGCACGCAGACTCGGCGGCGATCCTGGCTTTTTTCTCCGATACGTCGTACCGGTCGACAAGATACGCGGCCGCGCTTTCGACGCCGCCTTCCGCCGCGTCGAGACAGGCCTTGGCCGGCCGGACGCCGGAAAGCGAACCCCATAAGGGCTTTTCGGGAAGAAAGGAGAGAGCGGCGCGGTAAAAGGAGGTGCGGACGGCGTAGGAAACGCCCCGCTTGCCGTCGCTTTCCGCAACGGGGCAGCTCGCGGCGGCTTCTTTTCCGTCCAGAACGATCCGGGTCTCCACCCGGCCGGGAAGCAGGGTCGTGACCGAACGGTCGCCTTCGGAATCGGGCTCCGGCGAATACCGCGGGGTCCGCTCGGGAAAGAGGGTCAGGGCGATCTGCTCGATGGAATAAACGGCGTCGTTCCCGACGAGATGCAGCTTCATTCAGCGGATCCCCGCCGCGCGCAGATAGGGATTGTTCCGCTTCTCCGCCGAGAGGGTGGTGGACTTGTCGTGTCCCGGATAGAGGATATAGTCGTCGTCCAGATCGAAGAGGGTGCGAAGGCTGTATTTCATCTCCAGCTCGCTCCCGCCCTCCAGATCGGTGCGCCCGACGTCGTTTTTGAACAGAGTGTCTCCGGTGAAAATGACGTTGTCGATGATGATGCACATCGAGCCGGGGGTATGTCCCGGGGTATGGAGAAAATAGATCTCCACGCCGCTGAGCTTCGTGCGTTCACCGCCCGAAAGCAGCACGTCGGCGCGGCAGGGACGGAAGGGCTCCCGCGCGATGGAGAGATACATGTTGTCGTCGGCGGCCTGGAGCATCTTTTCGTCGTCCTTGTGGATGACGATGCGCGCGCCGGTCTTTTCCCGCAGCCGATCCGCCACCAGCATGTGATCGAAATGTCCGTGGGTCAGGAAAATGTTCTGGACCTTCAGCCCCTTTTCGTCGATGAAGGAGGCCAGTCTCGGGTAATCTCCGCCCGGATCGATGACGCAGGCTTCTCCGTTTTCCTCGTCGTAGACGATGTAGCAGTTGGTGTGAAGCTTCCCCACCACAAAACACTGGATCTTCATATGGATTCCTTCCTTTCGGGTCGTCCGGTCGAAAAAGGCAGAGGCCTTATTCCGAAAGCTTTCCGTCCCGCGCCCGCAGGATCAGGGTCACGGGACCGTCGGCCGTGTTTTCGATTTTCATATCGGCGCCGAAGACGCCTTCGGACACCCGGCATCCCGCCCCGCGCATCAGGCCGACGAACCGGGCGAGCATTTCCTTTGCCTCTTCCGGATCCTCGGAACGGGTGAAGCTCGGGCGGAAACCGCTTCCCAGCGTTCCGGCCAGGGTGAAATTGGACACGATCAGAAATTCCGCGCCGACCGCTTCGGCGTTCCGGTTCATTTTGCCGTTCTCGTCTTCAAATATGCGCAGGCCCGCGCATTTGTGCGCCATTTTTTCCGCGTCGGCGATCCCGTCGTCCTTTTCGACGCAGAAATAGATCAGGAGTCCCTTCCCGATGGAGGAGACGGTTTCGCCCGCGATCGAAAGGCGGGCGGAGGAGACTCTGGAAATCACGGCGATCATGGAAATATCCCTCCGTCAGAAGGCGTTTCTCTTGACTTCCACCACGCTGCGGACGGCGTTGATGCGCTTCATCACGCTTTCCAGCTGTTCTCTGTCGGAGACGTTGACGGCGAAGTAAAGATCCACGCAGGAATTCTGCGCCGCCTTGGCGTTCATGCCCGAGATGGCGACGCGCATGTTGGCGATGATGTTGGCGATATCGGCAAGCAGTCCGAACCGGTCCACCGCGGTGACGCAGATGGAGGCGGGGAAGGTGGCGTTCGGCGGCACGTGCCAGCGCACGCCCACCAGGCGCTCCGCCTCGCCGCCGTTCAGGAGCTTTTCGACGTTTTTGCAGTCCCTGCGATGCACCGAGACGCCGTAGCCGCGGGTGACGAAGCCCACGATATCGTCGCCGGGCACCGGCGTGCAGCATTTGGCGAATTTGACCAGGCAGGAGGCGATCCCCTCCACGATGATGCCGCTGGAAGGCGGTTCCTTGGGATGGGCGGTCTTTTCCATCACGGCTTCCACCGGGTTGACCGGTTCGGCCGTCTGGGAGGATTCGCTGAGCTCCTCGCGGATGCGGTTCAGAGCCCGAAGGGAGGTGATCCCGCCGTATCCCACGCCGGCGATCAGATCCTCCGCCGTGCGGTAGGAAAGCTTCTTCGCCGCCGCTTCGACGGCCTCTGCCTCGTCCAGAATGGAAGGGGAGTATTTCTGCTTTTTGATCTCCTGCAGGAGCATTTCGCGGCCGAGGGCGATGTTTTCTTCCCGCTTTTCCTTCTTGAACCACTGGCGGATCTTGCTTCGCGCTTCGCTGGTCTTGACCACCGAAAGCCAGTCGCGGCTGGGTCCCTTGCTGGAGTTGGCGGTCAGGATCTCGCAGACTTCTCCGTTTTTCAGCGTGTAGTCGATGGGGACCATCCGCCCGTTGACCTTGGCGCCGACCATGCGGTTGCCGATGGCCGAATGGATGGCGTAGGCGAGGTCGATGGTGTTGGCGCCGGCCGGCAGGTTGATGACGTCGCCCTTGGGGGTGAACACGTAGACGTCGTCGTCGAACAGGTCGAACTTCATGTTGTGGATGAAGTCGTCGGCGTCGGAATCCTGCTGCGATTCCATCAGGCGGCGGATCCAGGCAAGCTTTTCGTCGTCGGCCGACATGCTGCCCTTCAGACCGTATTTGTATTTCCAGTGGGCCGCCACGCCGTATTCGGCCACGTAGTGCATATCCCAGGTACGGATCTGCACCTCGAAGGTTACGCCCTCGCGGCTGATGACGGTGGTGTGAAGCGACTGATACATGTTGGGCTTGGGGGTGCTGATATAGTCCTTGAAGCGGCCGGGGACCGGCTTGTACATATCGTGGATCAGGCCGAGGACGTTGTAGCAGTCGGTTTTGGTGTCCACGATGATGCGCAGGGCGTAAAGATCGTAAATATCGTCGAGGACCCGGTTCTGCTCGAACAGCTTCCGGTAGATGCTGTATATGTTCTTTTCCCGGCTTTCCACCTTGCAGGGGATCCTTTCGGCCTTCAGGACCTCGGTGATGCGGTTCCGGACCGAGGCGAGAAAGTCGTCGTTGGCTTTCCTGCTCTCCAGACCGTCCAGGATCTCCTGATACCCGATGGGATCCAGATAGCGGAGGCAGCGGTCCTCCATCTCGTGCTCGATCCTCATGATGCCCAGACGGTGGGCGATGGGAGCGTAGATCTCCATGGTCTCCAGAGCGTATTCGCGTCTCCGGCCTTCGCGCATCCCCTCCAGGGTGCGGACGTTGTGGAGCCGGTCGGCCAGCTTGATCACGATCACGCGTATGTCCCGCGCCATGGCCAGGAACATCTTCCGGAGGTTTTCCATTTCCTCCTCTTCCTTGGAGGAATACTGGATGTTGTCGAGCTTTGTCAGCCCGTCCACCAGCATGGCGGTCCCGGGTCCCACTTCGCGCTCCAGATCCTTCAGGGTCAGGGGCGTATCCTCCACCGTATCGTGAAGCAGAGCCGCGTTGATGGACTCGGCGTCCATGGACATGTCCGCCACCAGCTCGGCCACGGCCAGCGGATGCACGATATAGGGCTCGCCGGATTTCCGCTTCTGGTCGCGGTGCGCCTCCGACGCGATGGCGAAGGCCTTCCGGATGCTCGCCTCCTCGGAGGGCTTTCCGTATTTCAGGTATTTCGATACGATGCGGTCGATATCTGCGGTAAAGTTTTCCATAAAAAACCACGCGCCTCCCGTCAGTTCAAACGCTGCATGATGGAGGAGGCTTCCAGATCGATCTTTTCCTTCGGAAGATCCGAAACGGGATGGATGACGATCCGCCCGCCCTCGTCCAGCTCAAAGGACAGGAGGCCGGATTCCTGGAACACGGCCAGGGAAACATAGAGCTTGACGGCCGTGACGTCCCGGTTTTCGTAACGGCGCAGGGCCAGATTGAGATCTCCCACGGCGATGCGCACCGATTTTCCCGCGGCGTACCGTCTCAGATACTTCCATAACGCCACGAAGTCATCTCTCTGCGGCCGCATGGCGGTGATTTCGCAGCGGTTCAGCTCCTCGCCGCGGTTGAAGCGCTGATAGAGCTCGTATCCGCTTTTGCCCGCGCTTTCGCAGGGACGGATATCCTGGGTGATCAGCTGGATCTGTTTTTCCCGCCGGAAGGTGGAAATATCTAGCATAAAGGCGATATCGGCCAGATCCCCCGGCGTCAGAGCGAATTCCTCCGGGGTGACCCGGAAGAGCATGGCGGTCAGGGTGACCCCGCATTTTTCAATGGTCAGGCGCATGTGCTTCCGGTTGCCCACCGGCGTAGCCTCCAGGATGCGCACGCCGAACATGGCGAAGACCGGCGCCGGCCATCCGTTGCCGTAAGGCTCCAGGGCGGCGAGGCCTTCCACGTTTTCCACCGAAAGGCTTCTGGCGCGGATCTCGGAGTCGATGGTGAGGATCGGGCGCACGTCGGTGCTTTCGTAGACCTTTTCGGCATAGGCGAGGAACCGTTCCTTGAATTCCGGCAGCTTTTCCGGGGTCATGGTCAGGCCGGCGGCCAGAGCGTGACCGCCGAATTTTTCCAGGCAGTCGGAAAGGGAGGAGAGGGCTTCGTAGAGATTGAATCCGGGCAGGCTCCGTCCGGAGCCCTTGACCACGCCGTCCTCCACGGTCATCAGGATCACGGGGACGCCGTATTCGCACATCAGACGGGAACAGACGATGCCGGTGATTCCGCCGCACCAGTCGTCGCCCCAGAGGACGATGGCCTTGTCGCGCTCGGGAAGGAAGCCGTCGCGGGAAAGCATGCTCTCCACCGCGGAAAGCAGCTCGTTCTCGCTCTCCTGACGCTGAAAATTCAGTTCGCAGAGCATATCGGCCAGATCCCGCGCTTTCGGGAGAGAGTCGGTTTTCAGAAGCTCCACCGCCACGTCGGCGCGGGAAAGACGTCCTGCGGCGTTGATGCGGGGAGCGAGGGTGAAGTTCACGGTGGAGCTGGAAATGCGCTTGGAGCGCGCACCGGAGGCGTCCAGAAGTGCGGCGAGGCCGCAGTTGTCGGTGTTTTCCAGCTTTTTCAGGCCTTCGGCGACGATCAGGCGGTTTTCGTCCTTCAGCTCCATCACGTCGGCCACGGTGCCCACGGCGATCACGTCCGCATAGCGGGAAAAAATCTTCTCCTGATCTCCGTCCACGGCGGCGATCAGCTTGAAGGCGACCCCGACGCCGGCCAGGTGCTTGAAGGGATAGGGATCGCCGGGCTTCAGGGGGTTGATCACCGCCTCCGCGTCGGGAAGACGCGCGCCCTGCAGAACGGGGCATTCGTGATGGTCGGTGACCACGACCTCGATCCCCAGCGAGCGGGCGTAGTCGATTTCATCCGCGGCGGTGATGCCGTTGTCCACGGTGATGATCAGCTCGGCTCCGTCCTTCTTCATGTCGTCGATCATGGCGCAGGTGATGCCGTATCCGTTGGAGATCCGGTCGGGGATGCGATAGGAGCAGGAGGCGCCGAGAGAGGAAAGGTAATCGGAAACCAGATAGGTGGAGGTGATGCCGTCCACGTCGTAATCGCCGTAGACGACGATGTTCTTCCGGTCTTCGACGGCGCGCCGGACCGTATCCGCGCCTTCGCGCATGCCGGAAAGGAGGAACGGATCGTGAAGGACGAAGCCGCCGTCGGCGAAAACGTCCCTGGCGCTTTCCAGATCGGGGTAGCCGCGGGAATACAGGACCGTGGAGGCAAGCTCCGAAAGCCCGGGATAACGCCCCATGCTTTCCAGCTTTTTCAGGCAGCATTTCAGGTCCCAGAACTTTGCCAGCATCATCGATCCCTCCTTTCCCGCGGAAGCGGCGGAACGCCGCATCTGCAATACTACATTATACCATGCGGTAAGATTTGTGACAAGGTTATTTATAGCCAAAAATCGGCGGTTTTGCGTGCTCGTTCATGTATTTTTCGGCTTCTTTCAGGGTCGGTATCCCCGAAGTCGCGCCGACGCCCGTGACGCAGAAATGACCGATCGCGTTTCCGAGGCGGCCCGCCTCCTCAAAGCTCCTGCCCAGGGAAAGAGCGGCGAGGAAACCGGCGCAGAAGGAATCGCCCGCGCCGGTGGTATCGGCGGGCTTTTCCACCGGGAAAGACGGGGACAGGAAGGGCTCCTTTCCCGCTTCGGCGATATACGCGCCGTCGGCGCCGCATTTGATGACCACGTTTTTCGCGCCCTTCCGGAAAAAGCAATCCGCAAGCCCTGGAAGAGACTTCTCTCCGTCCGCAAGGGCCACCGCCTCGTCATAGCTCGGCATGAAAAGATCCAGAAGGGGAAGACACGGCCCGAGCTTTTTCATCCAGTATCCCCGGAAATCCCACGCGGTATCAAGGCAGGTGAAAAGCCCCTTTTCTTTGGCGCGGAGAAGGAGCTTTCGGCATTCCTCCCCGTCGAAATCCTCCATCAGGAAGGTTCCCGCGATGAAGAGGATGTCACACTCGTCCAGGAGCGAATCGGGCACGTCGGAAGAAAGCAGACGGTCGTTGGCGCCGGGATTGTGAAGGAAGGACCGTTCCCCGCCGGGAGAGACCAGGACCGTGGTGGCGCCGGTTTCGAGCGCGGGATCGGTCACCGTGCAGGAAAGATCGACGCCGACCGAGGAAAGAGTATTCCGGACGAATCCGGCGAACCCGTCGTCGCCGGTCTTGATGACCAGGGCGGGATCGAATCCCATTTTGACCAGCGCGGCAGCCGCGTTGGCAGCGCAGCCTCCCACATGCATGGAGACCGAATCCACGTGCGCCGCGATCCCCGCCGGCGGCAGAGCCGAAACCGGTCTGGTGATCACGTCCACCGTGACGATGCCGACACAGAGGATCTTCTTCGTATCCATGAGCAAATGCCTCCTCAGATAGGTTCCCGCCCTTCCCGGCGGGGAAGGTGCGGAGGGAAAAAACCGGAAAGGCCGGTTTCCCGGCCTTCGGATCAGTCAAGCGGCTGAAGGATCTGCGCCGGAAGAACGACGCTTGGGCATACGGTGTTGTCTTCCAGGACGGCGCCCGAGCAATCGGAGATCCTGACCGGCGTACGGTCGTCGTCTCCCGAAGCGGCCAGCTCGTTGAGGACCCGCCCCGTGAAGGGATCGGAGGCGGCGCGCGGACCGAAGCTGTTCCCTCTCACCGTGAGGCCGCGCACACCGGCGGCCGACAGGGCCAGGGAGGAGATCCGTCCGGTCACCCGGTTGCCTTCGATCAGGATATCGGCGGCGGGCAGGCTCTCCGCGTCTCCGTTCCGGGAGGCCCCGCCGGTGATCGTGATGGGACTGTAGAGAGAGAGCTGGTTCGCGGTGAAGAACAGGCCGGTCCCCGAAAGCAGGTTTTCCCGTACCGTAAGACCGCTTACGAATCCGCTTTCGCCCCAGTTGCCTTCGATTTCGGGGCTGATCAGAATGGCGGCCATGCCGCAGGCTTCCACCGTGTTGTGCTCCACCGTTCCCGGCGCTTTGATCAGGATCCCGCGGGAACGGATCTTGGCGACGTAGTTGTTCCGGAAGACGAACCCGCCGGACGAGGCCGAAAGATTCTCGATCAGAAGCGTTTCGCTCAGGACCCGGGTGTCCAGGTCGGGCAGGAAGTCGAGGCTGACCTTGCATTTGCCCGCCTCCCCGTTCTGAGAGGCTTTGCCGGAGGCCACAAGAGTCCCGGAAGCGGTCACGATCCGCAGAAGGTCTCCCTTGCGGATCGGGACCTGCAGATCGCCCCCGTCGTATCCGGTATAGGAGAGATACTTGTCCGTGGGGGAATAGGAAACGACCCGCGCGTAGCGACCGTGGATATTGGTGCCGTCGTCGGTCATCTTTTCAAACCAGCAGTTCGTGATAACGGGGCCCTGACGCGCGCCGGTGATGTGTGTGGCGTCGCAGGTGGAGATCAGACGCTCCTCGGTGCCGCCCTCGGGGACGGGACCCGGCGTGATCTTCAGACGGTTCAGGACGGTGCCGCCCTCGGAAAGAGCGTCCATCACGCCGAACATCGCGCCGGAATAGATCGTGACGTCTTCATAAACCACGTCCCGGCAGGCGTAGAGGATATTGACGTGGCTCCCCTTCATGCGGAAGATCACCTTGTCTCCCTTGGCGACGCGGGAGAGATCGGCTTTGGTCACCCGGAAGGTGCCGTCCTCCTGCTCCTCGCGGGAATAGAGGGTGAGATCGGCATACGGGTAATCCATGCCCGGCTTGAAGGCTTCTGCGGCGCCTTCGGGATCGAAACGGTCGGGATTTGCAATATCGGAGGTATAGCCCGCGTCGGGCTTCCAGATGAAATGGTCGATCGCGGTTTCGGTGACGGTGCCCTGGGCATAGGGGGTCTCACGGTAATCGGTGGTCAGACCGGCGATGCGCAGGTTGGTGCAGCCGTTCAGGTAAAACCCGCAGACCCCGGTGTCCTCGAAGATCAAAAGCACCCCGTAGCCGAAAAGCCGGAAATCGCGAAGCCGGTCGAAGACGATGTGCGCCTGCCCGAAGGAGGAAACCGAATAGGCGCCCGGCGGAAGGATCAGGGTCGCGCCGTCCACGGCGTTTTCGGCGATATAGTCGGCGAGTCGGCGGGTCCCGTTTCCGACGCGGATCCCGTCCGAGGCGATGTAGCCCGCGAAGCGGTCGTTTTCGACCGACGGGAGCAGGGAAAAATCGGCGCCTGCGCCGTTCTCTGCGGAGCCGGGGACGTCCGAACCGTAAGCCGTACAGCCTTCCCCGGAAACCAGAGACGCCTCATATCCGGAGTTCCCGGTCAGAAGGAGCTTTTCGCTGCCGTTCGCTTCCACAGGCGTTTCCATATCGGCGAACCGGTTTTCGGCGACGGTGAAGTACCGGCATTCCGCAAGCGACACGCGCGAGGAAAAACGGTTGAGAAGGAGGACGCTGTTCGAGACGTCCGTGAAGCTCACGCTTCCGTCAAGCACGCTCTTGGCGATCAGGATATCCCGGCAGGATGCGGCGGAAACGGTTCCGGCCACGTAGGAATTCTCCAGGATGGAGGAGGAAGAAAGACGGAGATCGCCCTGGATCGAGCAGTTGACGAACAGGGAGGAAGCGTGGTCCTCCACCGACCCGATGACGTTGATGCTGTGAAGTGAAACCAGAGCCGCGCCGTCCTCAATCAGGATCGAGATCCCGTCCAGGGCCAGGGACTCCACGGCGACCGCCGAAGCCCGGATGATCAGAACGCCGGTCCCCCGGACGGTGGTGCCCTGGAAATTCAGGGTACAGCCTTCGTATTCTTCGTCGATGACAAGGTCGCCCTTCGCCTCGTATACGCCGCCCACCGTCACGTCGTCAAAGGAAGAGATCAGCTCGGCGTTTCCGCTGGTATCCGGCTCCGGGTAGTCGTCGGTGGGGCCGGGGTCGGACGTCCAGGAGGCCGGCGCGGCGTCTTTCTGGCAGGAGGGAAGGCACAGGGGGAGAAAAAACAGCACCGCCAGCAGGAACGAAAGCGGCCGTTTGATGCGATGCATAGGAATTTCACCTGATTTCATATGGATTTCACCTGCTATTCCGGTTGGTTTCGGAACGCCCCTGCCGCATCGGGAGGGCACTAAAGAAAAACCGAAAAGGATACCGCGGATCGCCGCAATATCCTTTCCGGTTTCGGCTCGTTCAGATGGCGGACAAAGCCCCGGCGGGCGGGTCCACCTTGACGCGGGAGATATCCGCGCCGACGGCGCGCAGCTTGCCGACGATATCTTCGTAGCCGCGCTCCACGTATACGATGTCTTCGATTTCGGTGGTTCCTCTGGCGACCAGTCCCGCCACGATCATGGCCGCGCCGGCCCGCAGGTCGCAGGCGCGCACCACGGCTCCGGTCAGCTCTCCGGCCGGCTCGATGGTGGCGACCTTGCCGTCCACGTGGATCCGGGCGCCCATGCGCTTCAGCTCGCTGGTATATTTGAAACGGCTGTCGAAAATACTTTCGGTGACGGTGCTGGTGCGGTCCGCCAGACAGAGCATGGCGGCGAACTGCGGCTGCATATCGGTGGGGAAGCCGGGGTATTCCTGGGTCTTGACGTTGGCGCGGCGCAGCTTTCCGGTCCGGGTGACGCGGACCGCGTCGTCGAATTCCTCCACCGTGACGCCGGTCTCCCGCAGCTTGACGGTGATGGATTCCAGATGCTTGGGGATCACGCCGGTGACGGTCAGATCTCCGCCGGTGGCGGCGGCAAAAACCATGTAGGTGCCCGCTTCGATCTGGTCGGGGATGATGGCGTAGGAGCAGGAGTGAAGCTTCTTCACGCCGCGGATCTTGATGACGTTGGTGCCGGCGCCGCGGATATCGGCGCCCATGGAGTTCAGGAAGTTGGCCACGTCGACGATGTGAGGCTCGCGCGCGCAGTTTTCCAGGACCGTGGTCCCTTCGGCGAGCGTCGCGCCGAGCATGGCGTTGATGGTGCCGCCGACGGTGATCACGTCGAAATAGATGTGCGCGCCGTGCAGCTTGCCGTCCTCGGTTTCGGCGGTGATGACGCCGCCCTTGACCTCGATGGTGGCTCCCATGGCTTCAAAGGCTTTGATATGCTGGTCGATGGGCCTGTCCCCGAAGTCGCATCCGCCGGGGAGGGAAACCAGGGCTCTTCCGAAACGGGACAGCATTGCGCCCAGAAGATAGTAGGAGGCGCGCATGTTGCGCATATGCTCGAAAGGCGGATTCCCGGTGTAGACCGAGGACGCGTCGATCTCAAAGGCGTGCGCGTTCAGGGTTTTGACCGAAACGCCCATCTCGCGGAAGATGTCGAACCAGAGAAGGACGTCCCGGATGCAGGGGATGTTTTCGATGCGCAGGGGTTCCCCGCACATAATGGCGGCGGGCAGGATGCCGTCGGCGGCGTTCTTGAAACCGCTCACAGCCACGGAGCCGCGGAGGACGTGCCCCCCGTTGATCACGTATTTATACAAAATCAGTACCCTCTTTCGGCGTCGGGTGGGAAATCGCCCCTCTTTTTTCCGCAGGGGACCCTCCGCGGCGCACAAAGCGGCGCGAAGGGAAAAACGGATTTCCGCTTCTGTCAGTTCAGATTTGTCCCGTGAGGATGCGTTCCGGCTTTTTTCGGGCCGGTTTTCTGCCGGAAAAGCCGAAGCGAATCACGCTGAGCGTATTATACCATACCTCGCGCCGCCTGTCAATCCTTGTCGCCGGAAACCGGGCCGGAGGAGGCTTTTGCCGTGCTCCGGCTCCGGAAAAGACCGGAAATTGACAGGAACGCCTTTCTCGGGTATAATAAAAGAAAATGGCATGCAGCGCCGGTTTTTCCGCCGGGAAACCGGCGCTGCGGACCGGAAGAAGCCCGGGAGGAACATGAGGCATGGTGGATATCGCCGTCGCCGGAATGGACAAGTATTTCGGCGACACTCCCATATTGTTGGATATCAGTTTTGAAATATACGAAGGACGTCACGCCGGGCTGGTGGGAAAAAACGGATCGGGAAAAACCACCCTGTTCCGCGTACTCACCGGCGAATACGGCTTTGACAAGGGGACCGTGGCGATCCCGTCTTCCAAAAGGCTCGGGGTCCTGGATCAGACGCCGAAATTCTCCCCCGGCGACACGGTGGAGGACGTCCTGCGCTCGGCCTTTTCCGAGGTGGACCGTCTCGCCCGGGAAATGAAGGAGTGCGAAGAAGCCATGGCCCGCGGCGAGCCTTACGCCGTCCGGCGCTACGGCGAGCTTTCGGTCGCCTTCGAGCTGGCCGGCGGCTACGAGGTGGAGACCGATCTCAACCGGGTCTCCCTCGGTCTCGGCATCGACAGGAGCATGCGGGAAAAGCGCTTTGCGGTGCTTTCGGGCGGGGAACAGACCCGGGTGAATCTCGCGCGGCTGATCCTCGAACGGACCGACATCCTGCTCCTGGACGAGCCGACCAACCATCTGGACATGTCCTCGATCCGCTGGCTGGAGGAATTCCTCATGGGATACAAGGGCACCGTCATGGTGGTGTCCCACGACCGGTATTTCCTCGACCGGGTCACCGATATGACCATCGAGCTGGAAAACCTGCACAGCGAGGTCTACGACGGCAACTACTCCTTCTACGCCGAGGCGAAGGAGGATCGCCTCGCGCTGCAGGCGAAGCAGTACGAAAGGGAACAGAAAGAAATCGCCCGCCTGGAATTCACGGCCAAGCGGATGCACGGCTGGGGAATGGGCGCAAGCAAGATGATGAAGCGGGCGAAAGCCCTGGAAAGACGCATCGAGAAGATGCGGGAAAACGCCGTGGAGCGCGTGAAGAAGGAACGGGCCCTCGGCGCCGCCTTCCGGGAAAGCGACCGGTCGGGAAACGACGTCTGCTATATCCGGGACCTGCGCAAGCATTACGGCGAAAAAACGCTCTTCTCCGGCGTGAGCTTCGATATCAAAAAGGACGAAAGCATCGCCCTGATCGGCGACAACGGAACGGGGAAGACCACCTTCCTCCGGATCCTTCTGGGAGAGGAAGAGCCGGACGACGGCCGCATCCGCTGGGGCAGCAACGTCAATATCGCCTATCTTCCCCAAAAGGTCAGCTTCCTGAACGAATACAATTCGGTGCTTGAAGAGACCATGCAGGCTCTGGGCATCAGCGCCGGCTCCGCCCGGAACCGGCTGGGCAGCTATCACTTCATCGGGGAAGACGTCTTCAAGATGGTGGGCGATCTCTCGGGCGGCGAACGGAGCAGGCTGCGCCTGTGCATCCTGATGTACGCGGAGGTCAATCTCCTGATCCTGGACGAGCCGACCAACCATCTGGACATCGCCTCCTGCGAATGGATGGAGGAGGCTATCGAGAACTACGAGGGCACGCTGCTCTTCGTGTCCCACGACCGGTACTTCATCAACCGGTTCGCGACCCGGATCCTGGAGCTTCACGACGGGGAGCTTTCGGATTTCCCCGGCACCTTTATGGAGTATACCGCCTATCTGGAAAAGAAGGAGCGGGAGGAAAAGGCCGCGCCGCCTCCGCCCCGGGAGAAGACCGAAAAACCCCGGAAAAAGGACGGCCTTTACGAAATGGAGCGGGAACGCCGCGCGGCGAAAAAGAAGGCGAACGCCCTGGAACGGGAGATCGCCCGCCTGGAGGAAGAACTCGCCGCGATCGAAAAGGCCGTCGCCGAAAACGCCGCCGACCACGAAAAGCTCCTGCCGCTTCTGGAGGAGCAGACCGAGAAGCAGGCGGAGCTCGACGCCCGGATCGAGGAATGGACCGCCGCCTCGGAGGCCGCGGGAGAATAAAAGGCGCGTTCGGGAGCCCCGCGCCGCAGGATTTCGCGGCAGACCGCAGACCGCGTCCGGGAGTCTTTTCCGGACGCGTTTTTTCTTCCCCCGCCGGACGGAAAAGCGGAGGGATCCGCCGCAAAGCGACCGGGGAAAAGACGGTGAAACCACAGCGGAACGGAAAGGGGAAACGTGCGGCAAAGAGCCCTGCGTGCAAAGAGAATGCACGCAGGGCTTTATATATCAAGCATTTCATATCAGGAAAGCGGCCGTTTCCCCTCCGCCTTTCCGGCTTCTGTCCGGACGGAACCGATAAAACCGAGGATCGCACGGGTCAGCTCTTCCGGTCTTTCACCGGGCAGAAAATGCCCCGCGCCGGGGAAGACACGGTTTTCGGCATGGGGAAGGTTCCCCGCGATCCTTGTCGTGTGCCGGGGAGAGATCAGATCGTGCTCCCCCGAAAGGACCAGTGCCGGACAGGGGATCGCGGCCAGGCTTTTCGCCCGGATGTGCGGTTCGGTGAGCATCATCCGGTAAAGAAGCGCCTCCCGCGCGCGCTTCGGGGAAAAGAAGGAGGAGATCCGCGCCGCAAGATAAGTCGCAAGCATCGAAAGCCTGGCGCCGGCCTTGATCCCGCCGGGCGAGAGATTGGCGCCGATCAGAACGAGGCTTTTCGGAAGCCCGGGGTCGTAAAGCGCCATGGAAAGCGCGACGATCCCGCCGTCGGAAAACCCCGCGATATGGGGATCGCGGATCTTCAGCCGCTTCAGGAGATACAGGGCGTCGTCGGCCATGCGGTCGTAATCCAGGATCACGTCTCCCGGATCCGAACGCCCCTGCCCCCGGCTGTCGGGAGCCAGGACCCGGTATCCCGCCCCGACCAGGGCGGGGATGATCTCCCGAAAAACCAGATGGTCTTCGCCGTTGCCGTGCAGGAGCAGGACGGTTTCCTCTCCCGCGCCGTAGAGGGTATATTCCAGGATCCCGCCGCCGAGGGTCACCCGCCCCATCCCGGCAGGGGAAATAGGTTCGCGCTCACCGTTCAAGGTCGATCCCCCGGAGCTCGGTGTAGCAGAGCCTTCCTTTCCTGAATTCGGACAGCATCAGGCTCACCCGTTCCGCGGGGAAGGAAAGCGGAGGAAAGGCCGCGAGAAGCTTTTCGGGTTCAAAGCCTCTTCGGGCCCGGAAGCCGCGGGCCAGGGTGACGTGCGGCGTATAAGCGCGCTTTTCCTGCGGAACGCCGATCGCGGCGCACCTTTTTTCCGCTTCGCGCGCGAGAGCAGGAAGCCGCTCTCCGCCGTCGGCCCGGAGAAAGATCAGATCCCCGTCCGGGCGCGAAAAGCGCCCGCCCGGGCCGAGAGTCAGGGAAAACCCTGCCCGCGGCAGGTCTTCCAGCGCCTTTTCTGCGGGTCCGGCGCTCTTCTGCTCGCCGAGGAAGACCAGGGTCAGATGATAATTCTCCTCCCGCGTAAAGCGCGCGTCTTCCGCGCCGACGCGAAGGCTCGCGGTCAGCGCCGCCAGATTCTTTTTGACGGGGTCGGGAAAGGAAAGGGCTAAAAAGAGTCTCATAGTCGTCTCCGGCGGGACCGGATCAGAACCGGCGGGATCGCCGGCCTTTCCGGGCTGTTCCGCCCTCCTGCCGTTTATTCTATCACAGAAAGGGCTCCCTTGCAAGAAAAAGCGGCCGGAAAGCGCGGAAAGCCGCGGGGGAAAGGGAAAACCTCTTGCGAAAACGCGCGGGATGCGATACAATAAAAAAGGTCGGGCCGGAGGCAAAACGCCCCCCGCCCGGGAAAGGTCAGGTGACTCGATGCGTAAATTTATCGCCATCCTCCTTGCCAAGCTCGGCAGGTTCGCAGGAAAGCTCGTGGGCAAGGGCTCCAGCAAGCCGGGCTACTACGCGCTGAAGGCCGATCCGAAGATCCTCGGAAAGATCAAGCTTCCGCCTTACGTCATCGCGGTGTCGGGCTCCAACGGCAAGACCTCCACCGTGGAGATGATCGCGAAGATCCTCGCCGACGCGGGACTGCGCGTCGCCTATAACAAAGAAGGCTCCAATCAGATCGAAGGGGTCGCCACGCTGATCCTCGGGGAATGCACGCTCGGGGGAAAGATGAAAAGCGACGTGCTTCTGATCGAGTCGGACGAACGCTTCGCCCGCTATACCTTCAGCCATTTCCGCCCCACCCATTTCGTGGTCACCAACCTTTACCGCGACCAACTGACCCGCAACGGCCATCCCGAATGGGTTTTCGACGCGCTGAAGGAAGGCGTGAAGCACGCGGAAAAACTGATCCTCAACGCCGACGATCCCCTGGTCTCCCTCTTTGCGGAGGGGCGGGAAAACACCGTCTGGTTCGGCTGCGCGAAGCAGCCCGGTTCGAAGCCGGAGAGCGACTCGGTCTACGACGACGGACGCTTCTGCCCCCGCTGCGGCGGAAAGATGCGCTACGATTACCGGATCTACAACCACGTGGGCGCCTTCCGGTGTCCGGTCTGCGATTACGCGCGGCACGCGCCGGATTACGAACTGGGAAAAATCGATCTCGCCGCGGGAAGCCTCGTGATCCGGGCGGGGGAGGAAAGCTTTGAGATCCCCATGGAAAACCCGAGCGTCTACGCGGCCTACAACATCCTCGCGGCCTTCGCCGCGGCGCGGGAAGCCGGCGTGCCGGGCGAAAAGATCGCCCGCTCGCTTCAGGGCTTCGCCTCGCACATGGGAAGGATCGTCTCCTTCGCTCTCGGCGATCACGAGGGAAAGCTCCTGACCTCCAAACACGAAAACTCCGTTTCCTACGACCAGTCCATCGCCGTGGCCGCCGCCGATCCGGAGGACGTCTCGGTCCTGGTGATCGTGGACGCGGTCAGCCGGAAGTATTTCACCAGCGAGACCTCCTGGTTCTGGGATATCGATTTTGAAAAGCTCGCCTCTCCCAACGTCCGGCATATCGTCTTGGCGGGCACGCACTACGGGGAACTTGCGGTGCGCTTCTCCTTTACCGGGATCCCGGAGGAAAGGATCGCCGCCGTCCGTTCCATCGAAGAGGCGGCGGAGCTTTTGAAGAGCTACGACACGAAAAAAATCTACACCATCACCTGTTTTTCGGACAAGGACAAGTTCCTGAATCTTGTGGAAAGGAAGTGAAGGGATGATCCGTCTCTATCATTTGTATCCCGATCTGATGGATCTTTACGGCGATTACGCCAATCTCCTGATCCTTTCCCGGGCGCTTTCGCGCGCGGGGTACGAAAACGAGATCGTGAAGAGGTCTCTGATCGACCGGTTCGATCTCTCCGACGCCGGCTTCGTCTATATCGGCTCCGGCCGCGAAAGCAGCCAGAAGCGCGCCATGGAGCACCTTTGCCGCAACCGGGAGACCTTCCTCGACGCCTTCCGGCGCGGCGTCCCGATCCTCCTCACCGGCAACGCCATGGAAATGATCGGCAAAAGCGTCACCGGCAAGGACGGCGTTCGCCGGGAAGGCCTCGGTCTCGCCTCCTTCGAGACGGACGAGGGTGAAAAACGCCTCGTCTCGGACGAGATCGTGACGCGGAACGGGGAAAAGCTGGTGGGATTCATCAATAAGGCGAGCGAGATCAAAGGGGTCGACAGACCGCTCTTCCACGTGGAATTCGGCCTCGGGAACGCCGGAGAGGAAAAGGAAGAGGGGTATACCGAAAAGAATCTCTTCGCCACCCATCTGATCGGACCGGTGCTGGTGAAAAATCCGGCCTTTCTCCTGGAGATGACCTCCCTCGCCGCGAAGGCGCCGGTGGACGCCGGAAAGATCCGCGACAGGTACGCCGACGAGGCGTTCCGGATCACGCTGGAGGAGCTTTCCAAACGCGCCGAAACCGAAACGAAAAGCAATATCTGACCGCTCGGAACGTACAAAAAATGCCTCCGGCCGCGCCGGAGGCATTTTTGCGTCTTTTTTCAGGACCAGGTCTGCGTTTCCCGGTAACCGGTGGCGGGATCCACCGGCGTCAGGAGCGGTTTTCCCTCCCGGAACCGGACGAGATTCTCCACCGCGATGGAAACGATCCTGTCGTAGGTCTCCCGCAGATGGTAAAAACCGCTGACGTGCGGGGTGATCAGGACGTTTTCGCATCGCCAGAGGGGATGCTCCGGCGGCAGGGGCTCGGGATCGGTCACGTCCAGCGCCGCGCCTGCAAGACGCCCTTCGGACAGGACCCGGCACAGCGCCGGAGAGTCCACCGCGCTTCCGCGTCCCACGTTCAGGAGGAACGCGCCTTTTTTCATCCGGCGGAGCCGTTCTTCGCCGAACATGCCGCGCGTCTCGGCGTTGCCGGGGACCGAAAGGGCCACCACGTCGGCCCGGGGAAGAAGGGAATCCAGATCCTCTGCAAGATAGCTTTCGTCGACCCAGTCCGGCCTGGAAAGCGAGTGCTTCCGCACCCCGACGGTACGGGCGCCGAGAAGCTTGACAAGGCGCAGGAACTGCGATCCGATGTCTCCCATGCCCACCGAAAGCACTGTCATGTCGGTGAGAGAGGAAACGCTTCCGCGGTCGCGCCAGAGCCCCTCCCGCATGTCGTCCCGGTAAAGATGAAGCTTTTTGGAAAGGGTCAGAAGCGACGCGAGCATATGCTCCGAGATCGCCTTGCCGAAGGCGCCGGAGGTGTTCGCGAGCTTCGCGCCCTCCGGCAGCACGCCGGGCAGGGAATAGGGCTCGGTGCCCGCCGAGAAGAGCTGCAGGAGGCCGAGCTTTTTCATATCCGGGATCAGATCGGCCGGAGGATTTCCCACGACGGCGTCTGCGTCGGAAAGCGCCGCGCCGTACTTGTCCCGGTCGAAATCCTCCCGGTCCAGATAGGTCAGGGAGGTGTCGAAGGCGTAAACGATCTCGCATCCCGGTAGAGCTTTTTCCAGCTTTTCCCGGGAAGGCGCATCGAAATGCATCAGGACGACGATCTTCATGGCGCTTCCTCAGGAATTGTTCTGCGCCGCCACCAGCTCGGTGGCGCCGTAGCGGGCGCGCAGCTTCGGCTTTTCGATCTTGCCGGTGGGGTTGCGCGGCACGTCGGCGAAGATGATCCGGCGCGGACGCTTGTAACGGGGGAGCTCACGGCAGAAGTCGTTGATCTCCTCTTCGGTGCAGGTCATGCCGGGCTTGACCTCGATGATGGCGGCGGCGATTTCGCCGAGCCTCTTGTCGGGCAGACCGATGACCGCCACGTCGCTGACGGCGGGATGGGCCGCGAGGAAGTCTTCGATCTGCACGGGATACAGGTTTTCACCGCCGGAGATGATCACGTCCTTTTTCCGGTCCACCAGGAAGAGGAACCCGTCCTCGTCCTCCATGGCCATATCGCCGGTGAACAGCCATCCGTCCTTCAGGACGGCGGCGGTCGCCTCCGGATCCCGGTAGTAGCAGGTCATGACCCCCGCGCCCTTGACGCAGAGCTCGCCGACCTTGCCGCGTTCCACGGGGTTGCCGTCCTCGTCCACGACCTTGGTCTGCCAGCCGTAGCCGGCCTTGCCGATGGCGCCGACCTTGTGAAGATTGCCGAGTCCCAGATGCACGCAGCCCGGGCCGGTGGATTCGCTCAGACCGTAGTTGGTGTCGTAGTCGTGCTTCGGGAAGTATTCCATCCAATGACGGATCAGGCTCTTCGGCACGGGCTGCGCGCCGATGTGCATCAGCCGCCACTGGGAAAGCTCGTAGTTTTCAAGCTTCAGATCGCCCCGGTCCAGGGCGTTCAGAAGATCCTGCGCCCAGGGCACCAGGAGCCAGACGATGGTGCATTTCTCGTCCGAAACCGCCTTCAGGATGGTTTCGGGCTTCGTGCCCTTCAGGAGCACGGCCTTCCCGCCCACCATGAGACTGCCGAACCAGTGCATTTTCGCCCCGGTATGATAGAGGGGAGGAATGCAGAGAAACACGTCCTCGTGGGTCTGACCGTGGTGATTCTGCTCGGTCAGGCAGGCGTGCATCAGGCTTTCGTGATTGTGAAGGATCGCCTTGGGGAAGCCGGTGGTGCCGGAGGAAAAGTAAATGGCCGCGTCGTCCTGATCGGAAAGCGCGATCCCGGGGGCGCGGGAGGAGCATTCGGAAGTCAGATCCAGATAATCGTCGGCGTACATCGGGCAGGCGCCCGCGCCGGCGTAGATCAGAAGGCGGTTCTTGCTGATCTTGTCGGCGATGGCCTCGATCCGCCCGATGAATTCCGGCCCGAACACCAGAACGTCCACCTCCGCCAGATCCAGACAGTAGGCGATCTCGTCGGAGGAGTAGCGGAAGTTCATGGGGACGGCGATGGCGCCGGTCTTCAGGATCCCGAAATAGATGGGAAGCCATTCCAGACCGTTCATCATCAGAATGGCGACCTTGTCGCCCTTTTTGACGCCGCGGGACAGCAGGGCGTTGGCGAAGCGGTTTGCCTTTTCGTCGAAAACGCTCCAGGTGATCTCCCGGCGGTAGCCGCCGTGCTTGGTAGGCTCGATCAGGTCGTATTCGCGCCAGGTGATCCTTCTGGGCTCGTCCTGCTCGGGGTTCAGCTCCACAAGACACACTTCGTCCTTGTAGAGAAGGGCGTTTTTCTCCAGAAACGCGGTGATGGGCATGGGGTTCACTCTCCTTTTTCAGCTTGGAAGGTTTCTTTCCTGCGGTAAAAAAGAACGCAGCCTTTCGCAGGCTGCGTTTTGATCCTTTAGCGCGTTGACGCGTTGCCGGTTCAATCCTTGGCCTGCACGCAAAGCCCCGCGTAATACTCGTACGCGCGGCTTCCCGTATAGGCGTAGGAAAGATGACGATGCATGATGCGCCTCCGCATAAGAGATTACCGGTATCATAGCACAGAAATCCCGGTTTGTAAAGGGCTTTTCGGAAAAATCGGCCCCTGGGGGAAAGAAAAGCCGCGTCCTCCCCGAAGAGAGGACGCGACGGAAAAGGCATTTCTTATTTCCGGGCTTCTTCTATGGCCGCGACGATCTCGTGCGGCGGTATTCCCAGAGCGTGCGCGATCTTGAAAAGCGTGTCGATGGTCGGACTGCGCTGCCCCCGTTCGATCTTGCTGTAATGCGTCCGGTCAAGCCCGGCGAGCCCGCTGACGACCTCCTGACTTTTCCCGCGGCTTTTCCGGAGATCGCGGATCACCCTTCCGATCAGCAC
>JAFRWU010000034.1 GCA_017441705.1 Clostridia bacterium
CGGATCACGCGCCTCGGCAAGGACGACAACTTCTGGGAGATCGGCGCGGGTCCCTGCGGCCCCTGCAGCGAGATCTACTTCGACCGCGGCCCGGCCCGCGGCTGCGGAAAGCCCGACTGCCGCCCCGGCTGCGACTGCGACCGGTATATCGAGATCTGGAACATCGTGTTCAGCCAGTTCAACAACGACGGCAACGGCAACTACACCCCCCTGCCGCAGCAGAACATCGACACCGGCATGGGTCTGGAGCGCCTGGCCTGCGTGATGCAGGACGTGGAAAACCTCTTCGAGGTGGACACGGTCCGCCGCATCATGGGCCATATCAGCCGCATCGCCGGGATCGCCTACGGCGAGAACGAAAAGGCCGATATCTCCCTGCGCGTGGTGACCGACCACATCCGCTCCACCACCTTCCTGGTGTGCGACGGGGTGCTTCCCTCCAACGAAGGCCGCGGCTACGTGCTGAGAAGGCTCCTCCGGCGCGCGGCGCGTCACGGCAGACTGCTCGGCATCACCCGGAATTTCCTCTGCGACGTGGTGGACACGGTGGTGGAGGAAAACGCCGTCGCCTATCCCGAGCTGGTGACGAAAAAGGACTATATCAAGCGCGTCATCCGCATGGAAGAGGAAAGGTTCCGCGCCACCATCGACGCAGGCCTTTCGATCCTGGACAGCCTCACCGCCGATCTGGCAAAGAAAGGCGAGACCACCCTTTCCGGCGCGGAAACCTTCAAGCTTTACGACACCTACGGCTTCCCCATCGACCTGACCGAGGAGATCCTCGCCGAAAAAGGGCTCTCCGTGGACCGGGCGGGCTTCGACGAGCTGATGGCGGCGCAGCGCGAACGCGCCCGGACCGCCCGCACCAGCGCCGGGGATTTCGCCTGGGCTGACGCGGAGAATCCGTTCGCCCAGTCCCCCGCGACGAAGTTCGTGGGTTACGATGAAAACGAATCCCGTTCCGAGGTCCTGATGATGACCGTGGCGGGCGAGCCGCAGAGCACCGCCGAAGCCGGCGACGAGGTGGTCGTTCTTCTGGACAGGACCCCCTTCTACGGCGAAGGCGGCGGACAGGTGGGCGACACCGGCATCCTGACCGGAGACAACGGTCTGGCCGTCAGGGTCTCCGACACCAAAAAGCGGGACGGCCGCTATCTCCACGTCGGCAGGATCGTCTCCGGCCGCCTGGCCATCGGCGACAAAGTCGACGCCAGGATCGACCTTCTGCGCCGGGCCGCGATCATGCGCGCCCACTCCGCCACCCATCTCCTGCAGCGCGCGCTGCGCGAGGTGGTGGGAGATCACGTGGCGCAGGCCGGCTCCTTCGTGGAGCCCGACAGGCTCCGCTTCGACTTCACGCATTTCGAGGCGCTCACGCCCGACGAGATCGAGCGCGTGGAGCATGCCGTCAACGAAGCGATCCTGAAGGCGATGCCCGTTTCCAAGACCGAAATGCCCATCGAAGAGGCCAAAAAGCTCGGCGCCACCGCTCTGTTCGGCGAAAAGTACGGCAGCGTGGTGCGCGTGGTCGACATGGGCGACGGATATTCCCGGGAGCTTTGCGGCGGCACCCATCTGAACAACACCTCCGAGGCGGGCCTTTTCAAGATCCTGTCCGAAGCCTCCGTCGCGGCCGGCGTGCGCCGGATCGAGGCGGTGACCGGAATGGGCCTGCTTTCTCTCCTGAAGGAAAAGAACGACCTGATCGCAGAGACCGCCGGGATCCTCCGCACCTCCCCCGCGGAGCTTGCGGGCAAGGCGAAGGCCGTGGCCGGCGAGCTGAAGGAAACCCAGAGAAAGCTTCAGAGCCTGGAAGAAAAGCTCTCGGCCGAAAAAGCCGAAAAGCTCTATGAAACCGCTTCGGACGTCGGCGGCGTCCGTCTGATCGCGGCCAGAGTGGAATCCGCCGGGACCGACGCGCTGCGCGCCATGGGCGACTCCATCCGCGACGCCCATCCCGACGCCGCCGCGCTTCTCGCCTCGGTGGCGGGCGGCAAGGTCGTGATCGCCGCCGTCTGCGGAAAAGACGCCCTGGCCAAAGGAGCGCACGCCGGCAACCTTGTGAAGAAAATCGCCTCCATGGTGGGCGGTGGAGGCGGCGGCCGCCCCGACAGCGCCACCGCCGGCGGAAGAGATCCCGGGAAACTGGACGAAGCTCTCGCCGCCGCGCCCGACGTATTGAAAGGAATGCTCAAATGATCAGGCTTCTTTCCGAAAAGACACGCTATGCCACGGGGCGGGGGATCCTTTCTCCCGGGGAAGCGCCCGACGCTTCTTACCGGAACACCATCGCCTACGGGATCCTTTCCTCCCACAACAGGTCCGGCCGTGACGACGAAATGGAGATCCGGTTCGACGCCCTGACCTCCCACGACATCACCTACGTAGGCATCATCCAGACGGCCCGCGCCAGCGGTCTGACCTCCTTCCCGATGCCTTACGCCCTGACCAACTGCCACAATTCGCTGTGTGCGGTGGGCGGCACCATCAACGAGGACGACCATCTCTTCGGATACAGCGCCGCGGTGAAATACGGCGGGATCTTCGTCCCGCCGCACCGCGCGGTGATCCATTCCTTCGCCCGCGAAAGACTGGCGGGCTGCGGAAAGATGATCCTGGGCTCCGACAGCCACACCCGCTACGGCGCTCTGGGCGCCATGGGCGTCGGCGAAGGCGGCCCGGAGCTGGTGAAGCAGCTCCTCTCCCGCACCTGGGACGTGGCGCGCCCCGAGGTGATCCTGGTATATCTGGAAGGCGAGGTCCGTCCCGGCGTCGGCCCGCACGACGTGGCGCTGGCCCTGGTCGGCGCGCTCTTCCGGAACGGATTCGTCAAGAACAAGGTCATGGAATTCGCAGGTCCCGGTCTCCGGGCGCTTTCCGCCGACTTCCGCGCGGGGATCGACGTGATGACCACCGAGACCGCCTGCCTTTCCTCCATCTGGGAAACCGACGAGGTGATCCGCGCCTATTACGAAAATCACCGCCGCCCGGAGGAATTCCGGACGCTGGCCACGAAAGGCGCCGCGCTCTACGACGGCGCGGTGATCGTGGACCTCGACAAGATCGAGCCGATGATCGCCCTGCCCTTCCATCCGAGCAAGGCCTATACCATCCGGGAGTTCACCCGGAACGCGAACGATCTGCTCGGCGCCGTGGAGGCCGAGGTCGAGGCCTCCTTCGGTCTGAAGATGCCGCTGCGCGAAAAGATCACCCCCGAAGGCGTCCGCGCCGATCAGGGCGTGATCGCCGGATGCGCGGGCGGCACCTACGAGAACCTGGCCGCCGCCGCCGATCTGCTTTCGCCCGGCGCCTCCTTCCCCTCCCCCTTCTCCCTTTCGGTCTACGCCGGGTCCCAGCCGATCCTTTCGGCGCTTCTCAGGGACGGCGTCGCCGCCAGGCTCAACGATTCCGGTGCGGTGATCAAGACCTGCTTCTGCGGCCCCTGCTTCGGCGCGGGCGACGTGCCGGCCAATTTCGGCCTGAGCATCCGTCATTCCACCCGCAACTTCCCCAACCGGGACGGCTCGAAGCCCCGGGAGGGCCAGATGGCCGCGGTAGCCCTGATGGACGCCCGTTCCATCGCCGTTTCCGCGAAGAAAGGCGGGATCATCACTCCGGCCGACGAATTTGCCGAAAAGAAGACCTATTCCTATATTTACGATCCCTCGATCTATGAAAAAACGGTTTACGACGGCGTCGGGAATCCGAAGCCCGGAGAAAAGCTGATCCTCGGGCCGAACATCACCGACTGGCCGGCCCAGCCGGCCCTCGCGGAAAACCTTCTCATCAAGATCGCGTCCCATATCACCGACGAGGTCACCACCACCGACGAGCTGATCCCCTCCGGCGAGACCTCCTCCTACCGTTCCAATCCCCTGAGGCTTGCGGAATACGCCCTTTCGCGCAAGGATCCGGGCTACGTGGGCCGGATGAAGGCCATTGCAAAGACCGGAGAAGGCGATCTGGAAAAGCTTCTCGCCCCCTTCGGCGCAAAGGCCTCCGACACCGGCTTCGGCGGCGCGGTCGCCGCCAGAAAGCCAGGCGACGGTTCCGCACGGGAGCAGGCCGCCTCCTGCCAGAGAGTGCTCGGCGGCAGCGCCAACGTCGCCGTGGAATACGCCACCAAGCGTTACCGCTCCAACCTGATCAACTGGGGCATGCTTCCCTTCACGCTGAAAAACCCCGGGGATTTCGATCTCTTCTCGGTCGGTTCGCTTCTCTTCGTCCCCTCGATCCGGAAAACCGTCGCGGAGGGCGGAAGCGAATGCGAAGGGAAGCTTCTGCGGGACGGAAAAATCGTTCCCGTCGCTCTGTCTCTGGGAAGGCTCACCGACGCCGAGCGGGAGATCCTGCTTGCGGGATGCCTGATCAACTATTACGCGAAAAGCCTGTGAATCCTCCTCCGGGCTCTCTTTTGAAAGGAGAAAACCATGGATTGCCTGTTCTGTAAAATCGCCGCGGGCGAGATCCCCTCGACCAGGGTATACGAGGACGACCTGATCCTGGCCTTCCGGGACATCGCGCCCCAGACGCCGGTCCACATCCTGTTCGTCCCCAAAGCGCATATCGCCTCCGCCGACGGGATCACGCCCGAAAACAGCGCCGTCGTCGCGCATATCTTCGAGACGATCCCCAAGGTCGCGAAGGCCGAAGGACTGACCTCTTACCGGCTGGTTTCCAACGTCGGTCCCGACGCGTGCCAGAGTGTG
Source organism: Clostridia bacterium (assembly GCA_017441705.1). Classification (GTDB taxonomy): domain Bacteria; phylum Bacillota; class Clostridia; order Oscillospirales; family QAMX01; genus RUG11797. The sequence continues at coordinate 4,710 of JAFRWU010000034.1, forward strand.
AAGCATCTGCATTTCCATCTTCTGGGAGGCCGGGAAATGTCCGACCGGATGGCCTGAGCCATTCCGGAAGCCGATACGGGAAAGGACGCGTGAAAGATGGTACGGCATGTCAGGCGGCCCCTGGCGCTGTTCGCTGCCGGCTTTCTCTGCGCCCTTTTTCTCACCCTTTCGCTGTCCCTGTGGTTTGCGATCCCGGCCGCCCTTCTGGGGACCGGTCTTCTCGTCTTCCTTCTGACCGCGGCGCGCCGCCGTCTCCCGCTTTACGCCGCGGCGGTCCTCGTCCTCGGTCTCCTTGCGGGGATCCTGTGGCAGGGCGGTTACCGGCTGGCGGTGACCGAGCCTCTGCGGAAGCTTGCGGGAGAGGAGCGCGAGGTCTCGCTCCTCGTCACCGACAAACGGAATTACGGCTTCGGCGCTCTGGCCGATATCGGCGGGAAGAAATGCCGGGTCTTCCTCCGTCTCTACGACGAAGGGGACTATCACCCGGGCGACCTTCTCTCCTTCCGCGGAAAGCTCTCCCTTCCTCAGGGACGCGCCGGCTTTGACGGGGAACGCTATTACCTTTCAAACGGCATCCCCCTGACCGTGACGCCCGCGGACGCGATCTCGGCCGAAAAGAGAGCTTTCGCGCCTCTCGCCCTGCTTTCCGATCTCCGTGCGGCGCTTCTTGCGCGCGTCACGCGTCTTTTCGGCGGATCGTCCGGCGAGATGTCGGCCCTTCTCTGGGGCGACCGCGCTTCTCTTCCCGAGGAGACGCGGCTGGATCTTGCGCGCGTCGGTCTTTCCCACGCCTTCGTGGTGTCCGGGATGCACCTGTCTTTCGTGATCTCGCTTTTCGCGCTGTTTCGCGCACGGCGCTCCTATTTGTTCCTCGCCCTTCCCGCGGCGCTTTTCTTCGCGCTTCTCACCGGCTTCGGCGTCTCGGTCCTCCGGGCTTTTCTCATGCTCTGTTATGCGGCTCTGGGAAGCGCCTTCCGCCGTCCGCGGGATCCGGTCACCTCGCTTCTCTTCACGCTCCTTCTGATCCTCGTTTTCAACCCCTACGCCCTTTACGACGCGGGGCTGGTCTATTCCTATCTGGCCGTAGCCGGGATCTTCTTTCTCGCTCCGCGCCTTTCCGGATTCCTTTCGGTCCCCGCCGCCTTTCTGCCCGGCCGGGTCCTGCCGGGGATCTTCCGCACGCTTGCCGGGACCGCCTCCGTATCTGTCTCCGCCGGAATCGCCACCCTGCCCGCGTCGCTTTTCTACACCGGGCGGATCCCTCTCCTCTTCCTGCCCGCGAACCTCCTGCTCCTCTGGATGCTGCCGATCCTGTTCCTCGGCGGGATGGGAGCCTGCCTGATCTCCTGTCTCTTCTTCCCTCTCGGCCTTCTGGCTGCCGACGCGATCCGCCTCCTTCTCCGTCTCTTTCTCGAGACCGCGCGTCTCCTGGGCTCGATCCCCGGCGCGGTGATCGGCGCGGAGCATCCTCTCTTCGCTCTCCTGGCCGCTTTTTCCCTCGGTCTTCTCTTCCTTGCGTCGGTCCGGGAACGAAGGATCCTGCGTCCGCTGCCCGCCGCCCTGATCCTCCTGCCCTTTCTGGTCCTGATCCTCGCTCTGCGCCTTGCCCCCGAACCGGCTCTGAGCGCGACCTGCCTTTCCGGCCGGAACGACTGCGTGCTTCTCACCGCAGGCGGGAATTCCTTCCTTCTGGGATACGACGAAGAGGCGCCCGATCTTCTGGAAAGGCGGAACGTCTCCTCCCCCGATTTTCTGATCCCCGGGCCGGAGGGCGGCGAAGCCCTTCTCCGCTATCCGGAATCCAGAGTCCTGAAGGAAGAAAACCTGCTTCTTGCCGGCGGAGGGATCCTGATCCGCGTGACCCCCGACGGGAACCTTGCGGCGACGGCGGAGGGAAAAACGCTGCGGATCCTCTTTTCTCCCGCTCTGAGGCGGGAAGCCGATTTCCTGATCCTCGGCAAAAACGTCGTCCGGGACGAAGACGCGCTCCTCTTTCTTCCCGACGCGCCGGCGGTCCTTCTGGGCCAGCCGCCCCGCTCCCTTCCCCCGTCTCTCCGCGTCGAGGCCGAACCCTTCCTCACGGGCGAGGCGACCCTCCGCCTCGCCGGCGGAGTCATCACCGTGGAATGACCCTTCGGGCCGTTCCGGAAAGGAAACGCCATGAAAGAATCCTCCCTCGCCGCCTTTCGATCGGCCCTTGCCCAGGGAAAAGCGCGGCTGTGGGTCTTTTCCGACCGGGAGCCATGGTTCCGGGAAAAATGCGCCGGGGAGCTCCGCGCCTTCGCCGTGGGCGGCGACGAGCCGAACGCTCTCACGCTGGACGGCGACGGCCTCACCCCGGAAGCTCTTGCCGACGCGCTGGATTCTCCTCCTCTTTTCGCGGAGCGCAAATTCGTCCGGGTGCGCGCCTTCCGGCTCTCTCCGGTCTCCGATGAGGACGCGGCGCTGTATAAGGAGATCCTTTCGGATATCCCGGAATACGCGGTCCTGCTTCTGGAGCTCGCCGAAGCGCCTTCCCGCCGGGGCGACGGCGGAGACGGCGCCGCCCGAACCCGCGGCGACGCCGGGCGCTCTCTTCACGACTTTCTCAGGAAGAACGGCGCGTATTTCGATTTTGAAACTCCCTCCCCTCAGGAGATGACCGGACTTGTGATCCGCGCGGCTCAGGACGCCGGGCGGACGATCTCCCCGGCCGCCGCCGACCGCCTGGTCGCCCTTTCGGCCGGAAGCGATACGCAGAGCGTGATGTCCGAGGCCGCCAAGCTCTTCTCTCTTCCCTCCCGCGAGATCACCCGGGAGGACGTGGACGATCTGGTCACCCTGTCGCCCGACGCGGCGGCCTATCTGATCTCCGGCGCGGTCTTCGACGGCGATCTCGCCTCGGCCCTGACCCAGTACCGCCGCCAGATCAAAAAAGGCGCGAATCCCTACGCTCTTTCCTCTCTCCTTTTGTCCGACGTGCGCCGCTATTACGCGGTGAAGCTCGGCGCCGCCGCGGGGATCGGCGGCGGAGAGCTCGCTTCCCGGCTTTCGATCAGCGAAAAGCGCCTTTACGTCCTGAAAAAGATCGTGAGCCGGATCGACGTGACCCGGCTTCGCCGCGCGGTTTTTCTCGCGGCCGAAAACGAATATCTGATGCGCTCCTCTTCGGCCGACCGGACGATCCTGACCGAGACCCTTCTGATCAAGCTGACGGTGCTTCTGGGCCGGACGCGCGTGGGGGGACGGGTATGAGTTCCGAAAAAAGAGACGCCATCCGCGAGGTCATCGTGGTGGAGGGCAAATACGACGTGCTGAAGGTCCGTGCGGTCTTCGAAAGCCCCGTGATCTCCACCGAAGGCTTCGGGATCTACAAAAGAGCCGATCTTCTCCGGCATCTGGACGCGCTTTCCCGCACGTGCGGGATCCTTCTTCTCACCGACGGGGACGCCGCAGGCCGCCAGATCCGGGATTTCATCCGCTCCCGCGTCTCCGGGCGGGTCCTGGTCGCCTATATCCCCGATCTTTACGGAAAGGAAAAGCGCAAGACCTCCCCCTCGGCCGAAGGCAAGCTCGGCGTGGAGGGCATGTCCCGGGAGGTGATCCGGGAGGCCGTCCGGCGCGCGGGCGCCTCCTTCCTCGAGGGAGGCGCGCTTCCTCCGCCGGAGGAAATAGTCACGCGCACGACGCTTTACGAAGACGGGCTCTTCGGCGGGGGCGAAAGCCGGGCTCTCCGGAAGGAATTCTGTCTTCTGGCCGCTCTTCCCGAAAGGATGAGCGTCACCTCTCTTCTGGAGGCGGTCAATCTCTTTCTCGGGCGGGCGGGATACGAAGCTCTGCGGGATCAGGCGAAAAAAAATCTCGGAAAAGAGTAAACAAGTGTTTGACTTTTGCCTTTGCCGTGTGATACAATAAAGCAAACGAAAGTTCGCCTTGCTTTCCGCGCGGCAGACCGCGAAAGGATGATGACATGAAAAACTTGACGCCCAGACAGCGCGAGGTCCTTGAATTTATCTCCAATACCGTGGCGGAGCGTTCCTATCCCCCGTCGGTGCGGGAAATCTGCGCCGGCGTCGGCATCCGCTCCACCGCCACCGTCCACTCCTATCTGAAGGAGCTGGCCGAAATGGGATACCTGACCAAGGACGACCGGAAGACCCGCGCCCTTTCGGTGGGCGGCGAAAGCTTCAAGCGCGTGCCGCTTCTCGGCAAGGTGACCGCCGGCATGCCGATCACCGCCGTGGAGAACATCGAAGGATACGTCCCCTTTGAAGCGCCGACCACAAACGACAGCTATTTCGCCCTGAACGTCTCGGGCGATTCCATGATCAACGCCGGTATCTTCGACGGCGACGTGATCATCGTCCATTGCCAGCCCTCGGCAGAATCGGGGGATATCGTGGTGGCCCTGCTCGGCGACGAGGCGACGGTAAAGAGGCTGAAGCTGGACGAGGAAGCGCGGACTGTCACGCTGATGCCCGAAAATCCGGCCTACGCGCCGATCCCCGCCGACGACTGCCTCATTCTCGGCAAGGTGTGCGCCCTGATCCGCCGGTACGAATAACGGGACAAAAGTGAATACTCTCCCGGGGAAAGAAGGAGGATCCTCCTTCTTTCCCCGTTTTTCTTCTCCTTCCGTTTCGTGCGGAGAAGGATTTTTTATTTGCAATCCGGGTCTTCTTGGGATACAATAGAAAAAACGGCCGGAAGGAGACGACGCCATGACCCCGGAGATCCTCGCCCCGGTGGGCGGAAAAGAGCAGCTCGACGCGGCGATCCGCGCCGGAGCCGACGCCGTCTATCTCGGTACGCAGAGCTTCAACGCCAGGCGCAACGCCCAAAACTTCACCGCCGGGGAGCTTCCCGCCGTGGTTTCGGCGTGTCACCGGGCGGGGGTGCGGGTCCACGTGACCTTCAACACCCTTCTTTCCGACCGGGAGCTTCCCGCCGCCCTTGCGGAGATCGAAAAGATCGCGGACAGCGGCGCCGACGCCGTGATCGTGCAGGACCCCGGCGCGGCGAAGCTCTTCCGGGACAACTGCCCCTCCCTTCCCCTGCACGCCTCCACCCAGATGACCATCCACGACGCGGAAGGAGCGCTTGCCGCGCGGGAGCTGGGTTTTTCCCGGGTGGTCCTGGCGCGGGAGCTTTCGCTCCGGGAGATCGAATCGATCGGAAAAGCCGCCCCGGGCGTCGAGCTGGAGGTCTTCGTCCACGGCGCCCTGTGCGTCAGTCTGTCCGGCGCCTGCTATCTTTCCGCGATGCTCGGCGGAAGAAGCGGCAACCGGGGCCTTTGCGCCGGCCCGTGCCGGCTGGACTTCCGTGCCCGCGGAAGGGATTACGCTCTGTCCCTGAAGGATCTTTCGGCGATGGAGTATCTGCCGGAGCTCGCCCGGATCGGCGTTTCCTCCTTCAAGATCGAGGGCCGCATGAAGGGGCCCGCCTACGTGGCCGCCGCGGTCGCCGCCTGCCGGGAGAAGCTCGCCGGGCGCGAACCGGACATGGATCTTCTGGAACGGGTCTTCTCCCGTTCCGGCTTCACCGCGGGATACCTCGCCGGAAAGACCGACGTCCGGATGTTCGGGCGCCGCACCAGGGAGGACGCGGCGGAAACCGCCGCCGCCGGACGGGAAGCCGCCCTTCTGACCCGGACGGTTTACCGGAAGGTCCCGCTCTCCTTCTCTCTTTCCCTCGCCCGCGGCGCGCCTTCGCTCCTTTCCGTCACCGACGGGAAAAACGCCGTCGAAGTCCGGGGACCTCTTCCCTTGCCGCCCCGCGCGCTTCCCACCGGGAAGGAGGAGGCCGAAAAGCACCTTTCCAAAACCGGCGGCACGCCTTATTTTCTCGATTCCCTCGATCTCTCCAATCCCGCGGATCTCGCCCTTCCCCCCTCGGCTCTGAACGCCATGCGGCGGGAGGCCCTGACAAAGCTGGACGAGCTGCGTGGGAGGGCCGCGCCTCACGCGTTCGCCGGAAAGCCGCTTTCCCTGCCCGCTTTGGGACCGCACGGCCCGGTCTCCTTCCGCATCGCCGCGGACGAAGCGGAAACGCTCCTTTCGCTGAGCGGCGAGAAGGACGCCGGATCCTTCCTTCTGCCCGCCGCAAAGGTCACGCGGGAGGTCGCGGACCGGTTCGGCGGCCGTCTGATCGCCCGGGTCCCGCCGGTGTCCTTCGAAAGTGACCGGGCGCGGACCGGAAAGCTTCTGGACGGTCTGAAGGCTCTCGGCGTCGAAAACGTCTCGGTCTCGGGCCTCGGGACGCTGCGCATGGCGCGCGCCCGCGGCTTCAGGATCCACGGGGATTTCGGCCTGAACATTTATAATTCGCTGTCTCTGGAGGAATACCGGAAGGCCGGGCTTTCCTCGGCCGTGGTCTCCTTCGAGCTCTCCGCCCGGGACGTCGAAAGGCTCGGCGGCCCGCTCCCGCGCGGGATCGTGGGATACGGCAGGCTGCCCCTGATGCGCTTCCGCGCCTGTCCCGGCCGCGGAAAGGACGGGTGCGGCGCATGCCCGGGCAGCTTCGTCCTTTCCGACCGGAAGGGGATCTCCTTCCCGGTCTCCTGCGACGGCAGACGGTATTCCACCATGTATAACTCGGTGCCGCTTTACGTGGGGGACAGACTTCCCCGGGGGATCGATTTCGTCCTTCTGGAATTCGCCGGCGAATCGCCGGAGGAAGCCCGGCGCATCCTCGATCTTTTCCGCCGGGGCGAAAAGCCCGATTTCCCCCGCACGGCGGGTCTTTACTACCGGGAGACCCTCTGAATCCCGGCGCTTCTTTTCCGCCGCTCTTCACGGCGGCAGATCAAAAAACCATCTTCGTCGACTGACGATCCAAAGGAGGAAACATGAAAGCTTCACTGATCTTCTCGCGCTCCTTCCCCGTCGGGGACGTCGATCCCCGTCTCTACGGCTCCTTCATCGAGCATCTGGGCCGCGCGGTCTACGGCGGCATTTACGAGCCCGGCCACCCCGCCTCCGACGATCGCGGCTTCCGCCGCGACGTTCTGGAACTGGTGAGAAAGCTCGGCGTGCCGATCGTCCGCTATCCCGGCGGCAACTTCGTGTCGGGATACAAATGGGAAGACGGCACCGGCCCGAAAGAGTTGCGCCCCCGCCGTCCCGAGCTCGCCTGGAGGACCGTCGAGACCAATCAGGTCGGCATCGACGAATTCCAGGAATGGGCCAAAAGAGCCGGGACCGAGATCATGATGGCGGTGAACCTCGGCACCCGCGGTCCGGAGGAGGCCCGCGCCCTGGTGGAATACTGCAATTTCAAGGGCGGCACCTATGAAAGCGACCGCCGCATCCAAAACGGCTTCCGGGAGCCCTTCGGCGTCAAGACCTGGTGTCTCGGCAACGAAATGGACGGTCCCTGGCAGATGGGCGCGAAGACCGCCGACGAATACGGCAGGATCGCCTGCGAGACCGCCAAGATGATGAAATGGGTGGATCCCTCGATCGAGCTGGTGGCCTGCGGGAGCTCCAATTCCTCCATGCCCACCTTCGGCAAATGGGAGTCCACGGTCCTCGGCCACACCTACGACCACGTGGACTATCTGTCCCTGCACTCCTATTACGGCAACCGCTCCGGCAACACCCCGGACTTCCTGGCCTGTTCGCTGGATATGGATCAGTTCATCCGCTCGGTGATCGCCACCGCCGATTACGTCAAGGCCCTGAAACGCTCGAAGAAGACCATGATGCTTTCCTTCGACGAATGGAACGTCTGGTTCCACTCCAACGACGCCGACAAAAAGATCGAGCCCTGGTCGATCGCGCCGCCGCAGCTGGAGGACGTCTACACCTTCGAGGACGCGCTGGTGGTCGGCTGCCTTCTGATCACCCTTCTGCGCCATGCCGACCGGGTGAAGATCGCCTGCCTCGCCCAGCTGGTCAACGTCATCGCTCCCATCATGACCGAAACCGGCGGAAGAGCCTGGGCCCAGACCATCTTTTATCCCTTCATGGACGCCTCGCGTTACGGCCGCGGCAGGGTACTTGCCCCGGCGCTTGCCTGCCCGGTCTACGAATCGAGCTACGGCGACGCGCCTTACGTCGAGACCGTGGGCGTCTGGAACGCGGAAAAAGAGGAGCTTGCGGTCTTTGCGGTGAACCGCTCGCTCACCGAGGACGTCGAGCTTTCCCTCGATCTCCGGGATTTCCCGGGTCTTCAGCCGAAGTCCTACCACATCCTCACTGCCGGCGGCATGAAGGTGACCAACACCGCGGACGAGCCCTGGAACGTCCTGCCCATGATCCTGCCCCTGCCCGCGTTCGGCGGCGGGAAAGCGGCGCCGGTCCTGCCGCCTCATTCCTGGAACGTTCTGGTCTTCGGGAAGAAATAATGCGGATTTGTCAGGCGCGCCGGGACCGGCGCGCCTTTTTTCCCGTCCTTCTCCGCGCGCTTTTCCGCGGCGCTTTCGCACTTGCGCTCTCCGCCGCCGTGTGGTAAAATGACCATGGCGACCACTTTCCAAAGAAAGCGAGGTGGGTTCCTTTGCCCGATTATTTCACAAGCCAGAGCTTCGGCTCGGCCGACGCGGACAAGACCCGCTACTCCATCAAGCTGCGGCAGATCATCGAGGAATTCGATCTTGAGGTCTATTACGGCCCCGAAGGGTACGAAGACATCGACATCATCTCGGACGACATCATCCGCCCAGGTCTGCAGCTCGCGGGCTTTTTCGAATACTTCGATCCCTACCGCATCCAGTTGATCGGCAAGGTCGAAACCTCCTACCTGGGGAATCTGAGCTCCGAGAAGCGGCGGGAAAGCTTCGAAAACTTCCTGCGCTATCCGATCCCGGCTCTGATCATTTCCCGCGGCATCGAGCCCTTCCCCGAATGCCTGGAGGTGGCGAAGAAATATCACCGCACCATCCTGAGCTCCCAGGCAACCACCAACGAACTGCACGCCGCCCTGATCGGATCGCTGCAGGTGTCGCTGGCTCCCCGCATCACCCGGCACGGGTGCCTGGTGGAGGTATACGGCGAGGGCATCCTGATCCTGGGCGACAGCGGCGTGGGCAAAAGCGAGACCGCCATGGAGCTGGTCAATCGCGGTCACCGTCTGATCGCCGACGACGCGGTGGAAATCAAGAAGGTCTCCGCCCGTTCCCTGGTGGGCAGCGCGCCCGACGCCATCAAGCATTTCATCGAGCTGCGCGGCATCGGGATCGTGAACGTCCGGCGCCTTTTCGGCACCGGCGCGGTCAACGAAAGCGAAAAGATCGACCTGGTGGTCAAGCTGGAGCAGTGGGTCGAGGGCAAGCAGTACGACCGCTTCGGCATGACCGACGAGACCGTCAACATCCTGGGTCTTTCGCTTCCGGCCCTGACCATTCCGGTGAAACCCGGACGCAACCTGGCCATCATCATCGAGGTGGCCGCCAAGAACAACCGCAACAAACGCATGGGTTACAACGCCGCGAACGAACTGGCCGAGCGCCTTTCCCGTCAGTACGGCGCTGGCGAATAAAGGGAGAAAAGGAGATATTTGTCATGAAGCTGAGCTTTTCCACTTTGGGATGCCCCTCCTGGGATCTTCCGCGCGTCGTCTCGGAAGCGAAGAAAAACGGGGTCGACGGGATCGAGCTGCGCGGCCTTCAGGGCGAGCTGGATTTCCGGAAAATCGACGCCCTTTCCCCCGAAAGGATCGGGGAGACCCGCGCTCTTCTGGCGGGCCTTGATATCCCCTCCTTCAGTTCTTCCCTGGTGATGGACCGTTCGGCCGACCGGGAGGAGACCCTCCGGGACGGGAGGGATCTGATCGATCTCTGTTCCCGCGACGGGATCGGCCTGATCCGGGTCTTCGGCAACGAGATCTTTCCCGACGAGGATGAAAAGAAGGCCCTCGCGCACATTTCCGCGGGTCTTGAGGCCCTCGCCGGCTACGCCGAGGGGAAAAACGTCTCGATCCTTCTCGAGGTCCACGGCAACCTGACCAATCTCGATCGCCTCAGGGCGATCTCTGACGCGGTGCCTTCCCCCGCCTTCGGCATTCTCTGGGACGTGGCGCACACCGACAAGGAGTACAAAGACAGGTTCGCCGATTTCTACCGCCCGCTCCTCCCCAGGATCCGGCACGTGCATCTCAAGGATCACTTCCGCCTTGCCGAGGGGACGCGCCTGGCCGATTTCGGCACCGGGGAGATCCCCCTCCGCGCCATCGTCGAAAGCCTTCTCGAGGACGGATATCAGGGATACTTCTCCCTGGAATGGGAAAAAATGTGGCATCCGGAGCTGCGCGATCTTTCCGAGGAGCTGCCCCTCTTCACCGCCTATATGCGGGAAATCGGCTGATGGGACGCTACGCGCTCCTGAAGCGGTACGAAATCATGCGGGAGGAGTTCGTCTTCCCCGAAAAGCTTCCTCTCGCCTACGCCTATCCCCGGAAGAAGCCGCTCCCCTTCGTCTATCGCGGTCTTGGCCGGGAAGAGCGGGATCTTTACGATCCGCTTGCCGATCCGCTCCCGGAGGAAGCCGCGGCCCTGATCGGCCGTCTGGAGGAGGGGACCCTTTCCCTTCCCGCTCTCTGGGAAGACCGGGAAAAGACCCTTCTTTACGCCTCGTGCTTCGACGGCGCGGAGGATTACGAGTGCCTGTTCGCCGCCCCTCCGGAGGAAGACGCCCCGGAGGATCTCGTCCTTCTCGGCTTCGACGCGGGGTACGCGCCGGAGGAGGAGCTCTTTTCGGCGGTGTCCGACCTGTTTTTCTTCCCTCTCTGGCAGCCCGACGCGACCGGACGGGCTTTCTCCGCCGAATTCCGGTCGCTGAACGAAAACGGCCTCTTCCGGACCCCGGAGGAAGCCGGCGCGTTCGCGGCGCGCTGCGAAACGGTTTTCGGCGACGGAGCCCTTTTGCCTCTGGCGATTTATCTCGTCCCTGAGGACTGAAGGAATACCGAAACGCAGAGACGCATAAACGCCCGTGCCCGGATTCGGGCGCGGGCGTCTTTTTTCTCCCGGCGCTTCCCGCACGGAAAAAAGCACTGCCTTCGCGAGGTGTCCTAAAGGACAGTTTATAAAAAAACCGGCTGAGGCAAGGATCATTCCTGACTTCAGTCGGTTTTTGTCGCATATCGGTGCAAGCAGGACGTTTGTGTGCCAAACGTCCGGAAAAAGTGATGTTTGCCCTGCGGGCAAGTGATGCAGTTCGCTTTGCGAACAATGATGTTTTGCGGCTTTGCCGCAAAATGATGTGATGTGTTCCGCTCACGCGCCGAAGGCGCACATCATGCCCGAAGGGCACATCATTCGGCGCAGCCGTACATCACGTTCCGCTGTCAGCGGAACACCTCGTTCGCCGAGTGTCCTTAAGAAC
>JAFRWU010000035.1 GCA_017441705.1 Clostridia bacterium
GGTGAAGAGCCATCCCGCAAGGTTCGTCGCCGTCAGCTCTCCGATCCTCTTTCCCGTGATCTCAGCCAGGTACCACCGGTCGACCAGAAAGAAATCCGTTTCGTTCAGAACGGCGAAGAGAGTTCCCTTCAGGCGCAGAAATCCGCGGAACATCATCTCGCATCCGCCTTCCGCCCTCGGGCGCTCGATCAGTTCCCCATCCGCCATGATATAGGCTCTGTTATTTTCGCACTGGACGTAGACCGTCTTTCCCTGGAGAGCCACCGCGGTCGTGTCTCCGTAGATCACGTCCACCGGGAAAAGCGCCTTTCCCTCCCGGCAGAGCATGATACTGCCCGCGGCGGACTCTCCCGCCTGAGAGCTCCGGCCTTCCACGGTGAAACATGCCGAGCCGTCTCCTCCGGCGTCCGCTACGCCGATGGCGCTTTCGTTCCATGCCCTCTCGGAAACCGTGCGGAAATCCTTATCCAGCGTCAGGTCGACCTGCCTCTCCGCCGTGAGGGCGATCAGGCGGTATCCGTCCCCGTCCCGGGCCATGGATAAGTATTCTATCACGCCCTCCACGGTAAAACGCGCCGCTTCAAAGGAGAGAGCGCTCTCCTCCTCCGGCAGAAAGATCCCCTCCGCGGTCCCGGATTCCGACGGCTCCCTTCCGTTTTCCGCATGCCCCGCGCATCCGGCAAGGAGCCAAAGGAGCGCGAGAAAGATCGCCGTCAGCCCTTTCCTCGCCCGCCGGGAGGCGCCCGGCGCTTTTCGCTGTGCGTTTTTCACGGTCCTTTCCCCTTTCTCATCCCTTCTCCGCCAGCATCAGGGAGATCCTGTTCTGGATATACTCCGCCGCCTTTTCGGCGGTGATCTCCCCGGCGAAATACCGGCTGACCTCCTCGTTCATCACTTTTCTGTATTCGCTGTTTGATCTCACGGCCCAATGGTCTGCGGAGAGGATCTTCTCTTCGATCTCCGTCCTCCATGCTTCGGTGGCCTCGTCTATAACGTCCCTGGTGGGGATTTCTCCGGCGACTAAATATTTCATCTTTTCTCTCTGATAGTAAGCCTCTAACATCACGTCCCAGTTTGCTCTCTTATTTGCGCAGAACTGCGCGTAATCTTTTCCGCCGAGCTCCATCTCGGTTGCTCCCGAGAAAAGGAAGGCAAGGAAGGTTTTGATCTCCGCCTTTCTGTCGTTCCCGGCCGCCACCGCCACGAGATTGTTCGAGTCGACCGCGAGTCCCCGGAACCGGCCGTTCCCCGGCGCGGGGAGGAGCTTTCCCTCCGTGGACACTCCGCTTTCGGGGTGCCGTCCGGTGTAATCACCGTACTTTTCTCCCAGATCCTCGGGGGTATTGGTATCGTTGATGCACCTGTTCATGCTTGCCGCGCAGAAAAAGGGCATATAACTGTTGCTTTCGAAGAAGGCTTCCACGGTCTCCCGGTGCTCTGCGAATCGCCCGGCGATCTCCAGAAGCTTCAGGAAATTCGCGTTTTGGAAATCGCAGGTGTTCGATTCGGGATCCACCCATTCCATCGGGTCGATATAGTAGAGGATATCGCTTTTCGTCGCCTGCTGATAGACCTCGGCGGGGAGCGCGGAAAGCGCCTTGTCCAGATCGTCCATCCCGGTGAAATACATCCGCTCTCCCACGGCGCTCTCCGGCATGACCGCGCCCATCAGCGAATAGTCCGCCGGCAGGAACCAGCATTTTCCGTCCCGGCTTCCCAGTTCCACCAGATTCGGATAGATCCCGGATACGTCCATATAGTCGCCGATCGGGTCCAGCGCCCCGGCCTTCGCCCGGTCGAAAAGGATCTCGGGATCGTATCCCCAGACCAGATCCACCTCTTTGGAAAGCAGCGCGAGATTCAGCTTTTCCTCGTTTTGATAGATCTTGATCGAGACGACGCCGAGCTTCTCCTGATTAAAACGCGTGATGGCGTCCATGGGGACGTTCACCGGCCCGGCGACCGCGCCGATCACGATCTCCTCCGTGTCGTCGGACGCTTCCTCTCCCTCGGTGAGGATCACGATCTCATGTTGTCCGGAAAGCAGGACGATCCGGTCCTCCTCGCGCCAGCCGACCCTGAAACTGTCGGTGCCGAGTCCCATTTTGACCAGGTTGCCCCCGTCGTAGATCTTTTTCCCGTCGGCCAGGCGGATCTCCCCGTCCGCAAGAAAGAGATTGGCGCCCTTCCCTTCGCCCGGCACGAAGAGATATCCGCTTATATTCGTCTTCAGAACCTCGCCGATCCCCTTGCCCCGAAGCTCCATCAGATACCATTCTTCCTTGTTCCTGCCTTCGTTTCTGGCGTACATCACGGCGTAGTTTTTACCGCCGAAGGTCATGTACCCGTTCCCTATCCAATGGAAACCCGGATCGGGATCCGGGAGCTCCACCTGTTTCCCGTCGCAGAAGAGGAAGTGATAATTGATCGTCCACAGCCCCTCCTCCGTGGGAAGCAGGCGGATATCGGTAAAATCTCCCGAAAAATCCGCGGCGCTCGCGACGCGCTCTCCGTCCTTGCATACGAAAAGGCGTCTTTCATTGATGCCGGAGGCGGCGCTGACCTTCCACGCCTCCAGCGTAAAGGTCTTTTCGCCGCTCTTGCCGGGATCCAAATAAGCGTAGATCTGGTGATCTTCCTCCTTCATCAGTTCCCGGGAGATCACCTGAAACTCCCGGTCCAGCCGGATCGACTCTTCCCCATCTTCGGTATAGGCGGAGAGCAGATATGCGTCCCCGTCCCGCGCCAGGGAGACGTAGGTCCTCACGCCTTCCACGGTCTTTCTCGTCACGGCAAAGCCCTTTTCGGCCTCTTCTTCGGGAAAGACCGCGTCTTTGCCCGTCAGCCCTTCCGCCGTTCCCCAAAGGTCCCCCTCCTCCGTCGGTTTCTCCTCCTCGCCGCACCCCGCGAAGAGCGCGAAGAGCGTCGCCGTAAGAAGAAGCAGCGCGAGAGCCCTTCTTCCTGTCCGTTTTTTCGTTTTCATGTTTTTCCCCTTTCTGCCGCCTTTCCGGCGGTCTTTTCCCCGAAAACGTCGTTTCCCTCTTTTTGCCGTCCCGCGCGGGTGGCGGATGCTCCGGATCTCCCGCCGGCTGCCGGCCGAGATCTTCCCCCTTGGGAAAGCCTTCCGAGCCTTCCCCCTTGGGGAAGGTGGTTTTGCCAAAGGCAAAACCGGATGAGGGCCGTCTCGCGCTCTTCACGCCGTCCGGTCGGCAAGGACCAGGATCCCGTCCTTCAGGAGAAGGACGAACCGTCCCTCCTCCCGCCAGAA
>JAFRWU010000036.1 GCA_017441705.1 Clostridia bacterium
GGTGAAGAGCCATCCCGCAAGGTTCGTCGCCGTCAGCTCTCCGATCCTCTTTCCCGTGATCTCAGCCAGGTACCACCGGTCGACCAGAAAGAAATCCGTTTCGTTCAGAACGGCGAAGAGAGTTCCCTTCAGGCGCAGAAAGCCCCGGAACATCATCTCGCATCCGCCTTCCGCCCTCGGGCGCTCGATCAGTTCCCCATCCGCCATGATATAGGCCCTGTTCCCGCCGATGACGTAGACCGTCCTGTTCCGGAAAGCCAGCGAGAATCCCGAGTCGCCGTTGGTGATCACGCCCACCGGGAAAAGCGCCTCGCCCTCCCGGCAGAGCATGCTTTCTTCCTGTTCGATGCGTTCTATCCCGTAACCCTCTTCTATCGGGGAATCTTCCTCTTCTTCCCGGGCTTCCACGGTGAAGCGCGTCGAGCCGTCTCCTCCGGAGTCCACTACGCCGAGGACCTTTTCGTCCCACGCGTTGTCGGAAACCGTGCGGAAATCCTTGTCCAGCGTCAGGTCGACCTTTCCCTTCGCCGTATAGGCGATCAGGCGGTACCCGTCCCCGTCCCGGGCCATGGAGAGGTATTCGATCACGCCTTCCACGGTAAAACGCGTCGTTTCAAAAGAGAACGCGCTCTCCTCCTCCGGCAGAAAGATCCCTTCCGCGGTCTCAGATTCCGGCGCCGTTTCGGATCCCGGCTTTGCTTCGGACTCCTGCGCCGTTTCGGATCCCGCCGCGGTTTCATAAGGCTCCGCCCTCTGCCCGGCGCATCCGGCAAGGAGCAGAAGGAGCGCGAGAAGGATCGCCGTCAGCCCTTTTCTCGCCCTCCGGGAGGCGTCCGGCGCTTTTCGATGCGCGTTTTTCACGGTCCTTTCCCCCTTTCTCATCCCTTCTCCGCCAGCATCAGGGAAATCCTGTTCTGGATATACTCCGCCGCCTTTTCGGCGCTGATCTCCCCGGCGAAATACCGGCTGACCTCCTCGTCCATCACTTTTTTATACTCGCTGTCGGAGAACGTGAACCAATGGTCGGCGGAGGCGATCGTCTCCGAAAGCCCCTTTTTCCACCGGGCGTAGTCCTCGCGCGTGATCCGCGGATTGATGGTCGCCCCCTCGCCGGCTCTTTCCAGGTCCTTATCCATGTTCAGCGCGTCCGCCATCAGCGCCTCGCCCGTCTTTCGGTTCGCGCAGAACTGCGCGTAGTCTTTCGAGCCGAGTTCTCTTTCGGTTTCTCCCGAGAAAAGAAAGGCGAGGAAGGCCTTGATCTCCTCTTTTCTGTCGTTCCCGGCCGCCACGGCCACGAGATTGTTCGAGAAGACCGCGAGTCCTCGGAACCGGCCGTTTCCCGGCACGGGGAGGAGCTTCGCCCGTGCGGACACTCCGCCGTCGGGGTAAAGCCTTACGTAATCGTCGAAATAGAATTCCAGATTGTCGGGCGAGTAACCGTCCTCGCTGTACTTCTGCAGGCTTGCGGAAACGTTGAGAAACATGGCATAATTGTGATTTTTGAAGAAGGCTTCCACGGTCTCCCGATTATCCGCGAACCGCCCGGCGATCTCCAGAAGCTTCAGGAAATTCGCGTTTTGGAAATCGCAGGTGTTCGATTCGGGATTCACCCATTCCATCGGATCGATCCTGAAGAGGATATCGCTTTTCGTCGCCTGCTGATAGACCTCGGCGGGGAGCGCGGAAAGCGCCTCGTCAAAATCGTCCATCCCGGTGAAATACCGGCGTTCCCCCGCGGCGCTTTCCGGCAGGACCGCGCCCATCAGCGAAAAGTCCGCCGGCAGGAACCAGCATTTTCCGTCCCGGCTTCCCAAACTCACCAGATTCGGATAGACCGCGGAGAGGTCCATATAATCGCCGATCGGCTCCAGCGCCCCGGCCTTCGCCCGGTCGAAAAGGATCTCGGGATCGCTTCCCCAGACCAGATCCACTTCTTTGGAAAGCAGCGCGAGATTCAGCTTTTCCTCGTTTTGATAGATCTTGACCGAGACGACGCCGCGTTTCTCCTGATTGAAACGCGCGACGGCGTCCCTGGGGATGAACTCCGGCCCGGCGACCGCGCCGATCACGATCTCCCCCGTGTCGTCGGGCGCTTCCCCGCTTTCGGTGAGGATCACGATCCCGTTGTTTTCGGAAAGCAGGACGATCCGTTCCTCCTCGCGCCAGCCGCTCTTGAGCCAGTCGGAGCCGAGCCCCAGCCGGGTCAGGTCGCCCGTGTCATAGATCTTTTCCCCGTCGGCATAGCGGATCTTCCCGTCCGCGAGGAAGATATTGGAGGCTGCGCCGTCGCCCGCCAGGAAGATATACCCTCTCATATTCGTCTTCAGGACCTCGCCGATCCCCTTGCCCCGAAGCTCCATCAGATACCATTCTTCCTTGTTCCTGCCTTCGTTTGCGGCGCACATCACGGCGTAGTTTTTGCCGCCGAACGTCGCGTACCCTCTTCCCTGCCACTCGTATCCCGGATCGAGA
>JAFRWU010000007.1 GCA_017441705.1 Clostridia bacterium
ATGAGCGGGATCACCTGGAACAATCCGAATCCGCTCTGGCAGGAGGACGGGCTGACCGAAAAGGGACGGATCTACGTCAGGGCATGTGTCGACGAAGGCGTTGCGGTGGACGTGTCGCATCTCAACGACGCGGGCACCCGGGAGATCCTTTCGATGGGGATCCCGGCCGTGGCCTCCCATTCGGACGCGCGGGCGCTGTGCCCCGTATGGCGTAATCTGCCCGACGACCTGATCCGCAGGATCGGAGAAAACCGCGGCCTGATAGGTATGAATTTCTGCGCTCACTTCATTGACGCCGATCCCCGGGAGCAGACCCTCCGGAGGCTTGCGGAGCATGCGGCGCATATCGCGGAGGTTGCGGGAGCCGGCGTCCTCGCCCTCGGATCTGATTTTGACGGTGCGCCGATGCCCCGGGGAGTTGCCGGCGTTCAGGATCTGCCGCTTTTCGCGGAGGAGCTCTCCCGTGCCGGCTTCTCTCCGAAAGAGATTGACGACGTCTGCTACGGTAACGCCTATCGATATTTTTTCGTGGAAAGGAAAGATAAACGGTTATGAGATATATCAGCACCAGAGGCGGGGAAACGGCGTCTCCTTCGGAAGCGATCCTGCGGGGCATCGCGTCCGACGGCGGTCTTTACGTGCCCGAGGAAATGCCGAAGCTCTCCCCAAAGGACCTTCAGGACCTTTCCGCCATGGATTATCCCCATCGCGCGTCGGAGATCCTCGCCCGCTTTCTGACCGATTTTACGAAAGAGGAGCTTCTCGCTTACGCTTCGGCGGCTTACGGGAAGACAAAATTCCCCGCGGAAGCCGCGCCGGTCAAAAGACTCGACGGGGAGACCCTGATCCTGGAGCTTTTCCGCGGCCCGACCGCGGCCTTCAAGGATATGGCGCTTCAGATCCTGCCCTATCTTCTCACCGCTTCGGCGCGGAAGAACGGGGCGGAGGATACCGTCATGATCCTGGTGGCCACCTCGGGCGACACGGGCAAGGCGGCGCTGGAGGGCTTCGCCGACGTGAAGGGGACCAAGGTCTTCGTTTACTATCCCGCAGACGGCGTCAGCCCGGCCCAGAAGCTGCAGATGATCACCCAGCGCGGCGGGAATGTCGGCGTCGCGGGGGTCAGAGGCAATTTCGACGACGCGCAGACAGGCGTGAAAAGGATCTTCGCCGACCGTGAGTTCGCCGCGGTCCTCAAGGAAAAGGGCGTCCGCCTTTCCTCCGCCAACTCCATCAACTGGGGACGCCTGGTCCCGCAGGTGGTCTACTATATATCGGCTTATCTCGACGCGGCGGCACTCGGCGCGGTCAAGCCCGGAGAAACGCTGGACGTCGCGGTGCCCACCGGCAATTTCGGCAATATCCTCGCGGCCTTCCTTGCGAAAAGGATGGGCCTTCCCCTGGGAAAGCTGATTTCGGCCTCCAACGAAAACAACGTCCTTTCGGATTTCATCAAAACCGGCATATACGACAGAAACCGTTCCTTCTTCACCACCGTTTCCCCCTCCATGGACATCCTGATTTCCTCCAACGTGGAAAGACTGCTCTGGTTCCTTGCAAAGGGGGACGCGGCGTCGGTGAGGGAAAAGATGGAAAAGCTCGGGAAAGACGGCCGGTATTCCCTGACCGTGGAGGAAAGGGCGGCGCTTCAGGCCGATTTCCTCGGCGGATGGGCCGGGGAAGAGGAAAGCCTTGCCGCCCTAAAAGCGGCGTGGAGGGAAAAGAAGTATCTTCCCGATACGCATACGGCGGTGGCGCTGGCGGTGCTTGAGAAGCTGCGCGCCGGATCGGGCGGGAAGAAGACGACGCTGGTGGCCGCCACCGCGAGTCCCTTCAAGTTTTCGGGCAGCGTGCTTTATGCGCTGGACGGCGTCAGGCGGCCTTCGTCGCCTTCGCTCGGGGAAGAGCTTTCGGATCTCACCGGGATCCAGATCCCGCCTCCGCTGCGGGATCTGGACAAGCGCGAGGTGCGTTTCGACCGGACGGTGACAAAGGAGGAAATGCGCCTGCCGGTGCTGGAGCTTGCGGACAAAGGATCGGAATGACGCGAAAAAAGCGGGGCCGGAGCCCCGCTTTCCGGCTTACCGGCAGCCGGGTCTGGAACGGAAGGTGGCGCAGCGCGTCTCCGCTTCGGTGACGGCCTTCTCCTCGCCGACGGTGACGACCGGCGCGGAACAGGAGTTTTCGCCGGTGTGGTGCACGCAGTTTCTGACCGTGCAGGCGACGCCGCAGTTGACGGTTTCTTTGTCGCAGGGCATGGATTGAGGCTCCTTTCGGGATTCAGTTTTGTCGCGTCGCTTTGACGCGGTCTTAGTATACGGCGCCCGCCGCGGTTTATACGGGACGGACGGCGCGAAATCGCGGAAGAAAGGGAGGACGGCATGGCTTTATACGCGATCGGGGATCTGCATCTTTCCCATGCGGTGAACAAATCCATGACCGTCTTCGGCGGCGTGTGGGAAAACTACGTGGAAAAGATCGAAACGAACTGGCGCGCCAAGGTCCGGGAAGAGGACACCGTGGTGGTTCTTGGCGATTTTTCCTGGGGCGTTTCCTTTGAGGAATGCCGGGAGGATTTCCTGTTCCTGGAAAGGCTCCCGGGGAAAAAGATCCTCCTGAAGGGCAATCACGACTATTACTGGACCACCCTGAAAAAGATGAACGCCTTTCTGGCGGAGACCGGCGTTGAAAGCGTCTCGTTTCTGTTCAACAACAGCTTCACGTACCGGGGCGAAGACGGCGAAGCGGCGATCTGCGGCACCCGCGGCTGGTTTTACGAGGAGGGCGGCGATCCCAAAATCTACAACCGGGAGCTGGGCAGGCTGGAAACCTCGCTCCGCGCGGCGGAGGAGAAGCTGGAGAAGCTTGCCTTTCTGCATTATCCGCCCTTCGGCGTGGGGGATCCCCGGTCTCAGGTCACCGATCTATTGGAAAAATACGACGTGAAGCGCGTCTGGTACGGTCATCTTCACGGCGCGGCGCTCTTCGGCGTGCGGGCGGAGACCTCCTTCCGGGGGATCTGCTACCGGCTGGCGTCGGCCGACTTTATCGGCTTCGATCCGGTCCGGATCCCGTTTTCCGGTCCGGCAGAAGGCTGAAAAACAGGGAAAAAGCCCGCCGCGCGGGAGAGACACCAAAAGAATCCCGGATTCGGCGGCTTTTTTTGTAAAACGGGGTAGAAATCGGCGCGGGAATGTGTTATACTATCCTTTGCCTCATCGGCAAACGCCCGAAGGCGTCCCCGGACGCCAACCAAAGAGAAAGGTTTGAAACGAGTTATGAGCTTAAAGAACGTGGAAAGACAGGAAAAGAACATCGCGGTCCTGGAGATCAGCGTCGACAAGGAAACCTTCGCCGCCGCCTGTCAGAAGGCCTACCGCAAGAACGTGGGAAAGATCATGATCAACGGCTTCCGCAAAGGAAAGGCGCCGCGTCATATCGTTGAAAGAATTTACGGCAAGGACGTCTTCTATGAAGACGCCGTCGAGGATACGTATCCCGCCGCCTACGAAGCGGCCTGCAAGGAAGCGGGACTGGACATCGTCTCCCGCCCCGAGCTGACCATCAAGGAGATCGGAGAAGACGGATATACCTTCACCGCGAAGGTCGCCCTCAAGCCCGAGATCACCGTGAAGCAGTACAAGGGCCTGGAAGCCCCCTATACCGAACCCGTCGTCACCGACGAGGAGGTGGACGCCGAGATCGATATCCGCCGCAAAAAAAGCAGCCGTCTGGAGGACAAGGACGGTGAGGCCGAGCTGGGCGACACCGTGATCATCGATTACGAAGGCTTCCGCGACGGCAAGCCCTTCGAGGGAGGCAAGGGCGAGGATCATCATCTGAAGCTCGGCTCCGGTTCCTTCATTCCTGGCTTTGAGGATCAGCTCGTGGGCAAAAAGGCCGGCGAGGAATACGAGATCAAGGTCACCTTCCCGACCGAATACCACGCGCCCGATCTGGCCGGCAAGGAAGCCACCTTCAAGGGGATCGTGCACGGCGTGAAGAAGGAGATCCTGCCCGAGCTGGACGACGATTTTGCCAGCGAGGTCTCGGAATTCGATACGCTTGACGAATACAGAGAGGATACCCGGAAAAAGCTTCTGGAGAACAAGACCAAGGCCGCCGACGCGAGCTTTGAAAACGCCCTTCTCGGCAAGATGATCGAGACCATTGAGGGAGACATCCCTGAAGCTATGTATGAGACCGAAGGGGACAACCTCGCTTCGGAGTACAGCTACCGGATGCAGAGCCAGGGCATCACCCTGGAAAACTATCTCAAGATCACCGGGCTCGACATGGACGGCTTCCGCAAGAGCCTGAGACCGCAGGCCGAGAACCGCGTGAAGACCACCCTCGCCCTGGAATACGTGGCGAAGACCGAAGGCCTGGAGGTTTCGGACGAGGACGTCGAAGCCGAATACAGGAAGATGGCCGACGAATACGGCATGGAGCTTGACCGGGTCAAGGAAATGGTCCCCGCCGAGGGCATGAAGCACGACCTTCTGATGCAGAAGGCGTCTGCTCTGGTACGCGACGCCGGCGTGAAGACCGAGCCCGCGCCGGAGAGCGAGGAAGCGCCCGCCGGAGAAAAGACCGAAGAGGAGACGGCCGCCGAATAAGACGTCTGTATAATTCGGTGCGTCCCGGCGTACAATCGAAGAGAACGGGCGTCCTGAGGTGGTTTCCCGCACGCGGGGGCTCTTCACGGCGCCCGATCCGCCTGAAAGGCACAGATTCACATTCAAAGGAGGAAACGAAATGAGTCTCGTTCCCATGGTCATCGAACAGACGAGCCGCGGCGAAAGATCCTACGATATTTACTCCCGCCTTCTCAACGACCGCATCGTCTTTCTGAGCGAGGAAGTCAACGACGTCACCGCCAGCCTCGTGGTGGCGCAGCTTCTCTATCTGGAATCCCAGGATCCCGACAAGGAGATCCAGTTCTACATCAACAGCCCCGGCGGATCGGTGACGGCGGGACTTGCGATCTACGACACCATGCAGTATATCAAGTGCGACGTCTCCACGCTCTGCGTGGGCATGGCCGCCAGCATGGGCGCCTTCCTTCTGGCCGCCGGCGCCAAGGGCAAGAGGTTCGCCCTTCCCAACAGCGAGATCATGATCCATCAGCCGCTCGGCGGCTTCCAGGGTCAGGTCACCGATATCCGCATCCACGCGGAGCGGATGCAGCAGATCAAGGACAACCTCAACAGGATCCTGGCCGACGAGACCGGGAAGCCCCTCGAGATCATTCAGCGCGACACCGAGCGCGACAACTTCATGACCGCCAACGAAGCCATGGAGTACGGTCTGATCGACAAAGTGCTGAGAAGCCGCACCGATAAATAAACGATCGGAAACACGATCCGGGAAAGGACCGAAACCGTGAGAAAATGCTTTATGTGCGGGAGGGACGAGGAGCACGTGGATCTCATCCGCGGCGCCAACGGCTATATCTGTACCGAATGCGTCCTGGCCTGCTACAACACCATCGAAGCCGAATACGTGGACCGTCCCTCTCCCAAAAGCGCGGGGAAAACGCCGCTCAAGGGGAAAAACGGCAGCCGGCGCTTTATGAATCCCAGGGAGATCAAGGAAGGCCTCGACAAATACGTCATCGGACAGGACGAAGCGAAGGTCGCCCTGAGCGTCGCGGTGCACAACCACTATAAGCGCATCTATTACCAGGACAAAAAGGACGACGACGTGGAGCTGCAGAAGAGCAACATCCTGCTTCTCGGTCCCACCGGCTGCGGCAAGACCTATCTGGCCCAGACCCTGGCGAAGCTCCTGAACGTCCCCTTTGCCATTTCGGACGCCACCACCCTGACCGAAGCCGGCTACGTCGGCGAGGACGTGGAAAACATCCTCCTCCGCCTGATCCAGTCGGCCGATTACGACGTGGAAATGGCCGAATGGGGCATCATCTATATCGACGAGATCGACAAGATCTCCCGCAAAAGCGAGAACACCTCCATCACCCGCGACGTGTCGGGCGAGGGAGTGCAGCAGGCGCTTCTGAAGCTTCTGGAAGGCACCGTGGCCAACGTCCCGCCCCAGGGCGGACGCAAGCATCCGCAGCAGGAGTTCATCCAGATCGACACCACCAACATCCTCTTTATCTGCGGCGGCGCTTTTGACGGGCTGGAAAAGATCATCGAAAGCCGCATCAATCAGAAGGTCGTCGGCTTTACCGCCGACGTGAAGGGCAAGGAGGAGATCGATCAGTCGAAGATCCTCCGGAACGTGGAGCCGCACGACATCGTGAAATACGGCCTGATCCCCGAACTGGTGGGCAGACTTCCCGTCACGGTCGCCGTGGACAATCTCGGCGAGGACGCGCTGCTTCGGGTTTTGAAGGAGCCGAAGAACTCCCTGACCAAGCAGTATACCAAGCTGTTCGAGCTGGACGGCGTGGAGCTGGAGTTTGAAGAAGCGGCTCTGCGCGCCGTGGCGCGGGAGGCGGTGGAGCGCCGCACCGGCGCGCGCGGCCTGCGCTCGATCCTCGAGCGGTGCATGACCGACATCATGTTCGAGATCCCCTCGGCGGGCGACATCGAAAAGGTCGTGGTCACCGAGGAGTGCATCACAAAAAAGGCGCCGCCCACGGTGATCCACGGCAAGAGCGGCAAGAAGGCGCTGGAGGCGTAAATCCGGCGCCCGCAGAACGGCGTGACAAGAGCGGCCTTTCCGCATTTTT
Source organism: Clostridia bacterium (assembly GCA_017441705.1). GTDB lineage: Bacteria > Bacillota > Clostridia > Oscillospirales > QAMX01 > RUG11797. The sequence continues at coordinate 6,701 of JAFRWU010000007.1, forward strand.
GCGGAAAGGCCGCTTTCCCGTTTCGCCGGATGCCGGGGAAACGGGACGATCCGTGAAAAAAACGGGAAAGGCTTGACAAAACGGGCCGTCCGGGATTATGATGAAAAAAACACTTTCCGTCAGGGAAAAGAAAAGGAGAAGACCATGTCTGTTTCTATCCGGAAGCTGACGCCCGATCAGTGGGAGACCTATCTGGACTTTTTCGACAACCGGGCCTTTACCGACGGGTCGCCTTACGCGGGCTGCTACTGCAACCTCTTCTATTTCACCCCGGAGGAGATCCGGGAGAAGTATCCCGACCCCGGAAAGGCCGGATGGGAAGCCATGAGCCGGGCGATCCGCGAAAGCGCCGCGGAGATGGTGCGCAAAGGGGAAATCGCCGGGTATTTCGCCTTCGACGGAAGCGATCCGGTGGGATGGATCCACGCGAACGACCGGAAGAGATTCGTACGGGTGGGGGAATTCAACCCCGCAGCCCGGGAGGGCCGTTTCCTCACGCATGAAAACGAGGAAAAAATCCTTTCGGTGGTTTGCTTTGAAGTCGCGCCGCCCTACCGGGGGCAGGGGATCGCCCGGACGCTTCTGGAGAGGGTGATCCGCGACGCGGAGGAAGAAGGATACGACGCGGTGGAGGCTTATCCCATCGCCCGGGAAAAGCGCGAGACGCTGGATTTCACCGGGCCGCTCCGCCTTTTCGAGACGCTCGGCTTTGAGATCCTGAAAGGAGAAGACGGATATCTGACCGCGCGGCGGCGCTTCCGGAAGGAAGGCTGACCCGGCCGGAAGGAACGCTTTTCCGGCAATGCGGCGCTTTTTCTCCGAAGGGCTCCTCTTTTTCTGTGGACAAGCCGGTGAAGCCGTGATATACTGAAAAAAAGCCCCCGGCCGGCGTACCGCGCCGGCGGAAAGGAGGGAGCTTTGTGAAAAGGATCCTTTTGATCGGAGGAACGGGGACCATCAGCATGGCCGTGACGCGGCGGCTTGCCCGGGACCCCGCGTGGGAGGTTTGGCTTCTGAACCGCGGGAGGAGCGAAAGCGTCCTTCCCGAGGGCGTGAAGCAGATCGTCGCCGACATCCGCGACGAGGAAAACGTGAAAAGGAAGCTCACGGGCATGACCTTCGACGCGGCGGCGGATTTTATCGCCTTCCGTCCGGAGGAGGTCGAACGGGATTTCCGGCTCTTCCGGGGAAGGGTGGGACAGTATCTTTTCACCAGCTCGGCGTCGGCTTATCAGAAGCCGGCGGTGTCCTACCGGATCACCGAAGAAACGCCTCTGGACAATCCTTTCTGGCTCTATTCCCGGAACAAGGCAGCGTGTGAAGAATTCCTGACGGCCAGATACCGGGAAGAAGGATTCCCGGTCACGATCGTCCGCCCCAGCCTGACCTATTCCGAAAAGAGTATCCCCTTCGCCCTGTCGGGCAGGAACGGATGCTGGCAGGTCCTGAAACGCATGAAGGAGGGCAAGCCGGTGATCGTGCACGGGGACGGCTCCTCCCTGTGGCAGGTGACCTTCAACGAGGATTTCGCCACGGGATATGTGGGGCTCCTCGGCGATCCCCGCGCCGTCGGCGAGGCGTTCCATATCACCGGGGACGAGGTCCTGACCTGGAATGCGATCTATAAAACCGCGGCCGACGCTCTGGGCGTTCCCTTCCGGCCCTGCCACGTCTCCTCGGATTTCCTCATCGCCGCCGGGAAACAGATCGGCATGGATCTGACGGGAAGTCTCCTCGGGGACAAGGCGGTCTCGCTGGTCTTCGACAACAGCAAGGTCCGCCGCTTTGCGCCGGATCTGAAAACGACGGTGCCCTTCCGGGAGGGCGTGGAGCGGGCGCTCCGGTATCTGAAGGAGCATCCCGAGGCGCAGATCGAGGATCCGGAATTCGACGCCTGGTGCGACCGGGTGGTCGAAGCACAGGAGGAAGCGAAGAAAAGCTTTCTCTGAAGAGCTTCACCAGAAGAGCTTTGCCGGAAGCGCTTCGCCTGAAAAGTCCCGCCTGAACGGTAATTATAGGAAAACCCGCGCGCCGGAAATCTCTTCCGGCGCGCGTTTCTGCGCTTGTGGCGTTCCCCGCGCCGCACTGAATCTGAAAAACGCGCGGTCCCCTTTTCCCGGGGCCGCGCGTTCTTTCATTCAAGCGAATCCAGATAGACCGCGATCAGTTTCAGCGCGGTTTCGCGCGCCGGGGGAGACGCCATGGAGAGCCGCGCGAAAAGCTCCTCCTGTTCGTGATCCAATCCCGCCTCCTCGGTAAAGATATCGTTCGGCGTGATGTGAAAGGCCTTGCAGATGGAAAGCACCGTTTCGGTGCGCATGTTGACGGTACCCCGTTCAATGTCCGCGTAGGTACGGTCGGAAAGCCCCGCGGCCTCGGCGGCCTCCGCCTGGGTCAGGCCGCATTTCCTGCGATAAAACAAAAGTCGGTCGCCTATGGCGTGAAGATCGGTGATCAGCACGGCGTGTTCCTCCTATCGTTCCGGTATACAGGAATTATAATTCCTGTTCGCCTTGACAAATAGGAAGCGTACCGATATAATCATAGGAAGAATAGCACATATTTTGTCGAATCTGAGGTGAAATGCCATGGCATTATCGGAACTGATCAAATACGAAGGCGACAACTCCACCTTTATCTGGAAATACCCGCACGAAGATTTCAACAGCATGACCGAGCTTGTCGTTCACGAATCGCAGGAGGCGATCTTCGTCGCCAACGGCCGCGCGGCTGACACCTTCGGCCCGGGGCGGTATAAGCTGGACGCGAAAAACATCCCGATCCTGACCGGTCTTCTCAACATCGTCACCGGCGTCAGCATCTTCCATTGCGAGGTCTATTTCATCAACAAGACCGTGCAGATGGCGATGAAATGGGGCACCGATTCCAAGGTGCGCTTCATCGAACCCACGCTGGGGATCCCCTTGGAGCTGGGCGCGTCGGGCGATCTTAATCTCGCGGTGTCCGACGGGAGAAAGCTGCTCTTCCGTCTGGTGGGGACCACCGGCGGCGTCGCCTGGGGAGACGGCCCGGGCTTCACCAAATCGCTGCAGGCCTCCTTCCGCCCCCTGATCTCCACCGAGGTGAAATCCAGCCTCCCCTCGGCGATCAAGGCGAGAAATATCGACGTGGTGGAGATCGACGAGCATCTTTCGGCGCTTTCCGAAGAGCTGAAAAAGCGGATCGCGCCGGGCTTTGAGGAATACGGCCTGACCGTTCCGCAGTTTTATCTGACCACGGTGGTGCTTCCCGAGACCGATCCGAATTTCAAAAGGCTGAAGGATCTGCACACCCTGACGCTGCAGAAGCGCGCGGCCGCGGCGGAAGCCGAGGTGCGCACCGCGGAGGCCGAAAGCCGCGCTGCCTACAAAAAGGCGGAGGCGGCCGCGGAGGCGGAGATCAGGGCCGCGGAACGCGGCGCTATCCTGGAGGCCGAGACCACCCAGACCGAGATCGCCCGCCGGGCCGCCGAAAGAAAGCTGATCGAGGCGGAGGCGGAAGCCCGCGCCGCCCGGATGGCCGGCCTGACCGAGGCCGAGATCATGCAGGCCAAGGGCTACAACCAGAAGGACGTCCTGCAGGCCGAGGTGCAGAAGGCCTATGCCGAGGGGATCGGCAACATGGGTCCCGCGGTCTCTTCCGGGGGAGGCTCTTCGGTGGTGGGCGACATGCTGGGTCTCGGGGTGGGCATGGCGGCCATGGGCGCCGTGGCGCCGCAGGTCGGCGAGATGATGCGCGGCTTTGCTCCGTCTCAGGGAGCCGCCGAAAAACCCGCCTCACCCGAAAAGATCCCCTGCCCGCAGTGCGGGAATCTTCTGCCGCTGAACGCGAAATTCTGTCTGGAATGCGGCGCGAAGATCGAAGCGCTCGGAGAAAATGAAATGATCTGCCCGGCCTGCGGGAAGAAGACTCCGAAAGGAAAGTTCTGCATGGAATGCGGCGCGCCCATGAAACGGGTCTGTCCCCAATGCGGCGCAGACGTGCCGGAAGGCGGAAAATTCTGCCTGGAATGCGGAACGAAGCTCTGAAACGGTGTGCGTAATATAAAGGATACAAATAGAAAAGGGGATCTATGAAATGACTGTCTTCAAATGCAAGATGTGCGGCGGTACGATCGAATTCGAGCAGGGAGCGACGGTCGGCGTATGCGATTCCTGCGGGACGAAACAGACCCTTCCCCGTCTGGACGACGACCGGAGGGCGAATCTCTACGACCGCGCAAACCACTTCCGCCGCGCCAACGAATTCGACAAGGCGGCAGGAATCTATGAGCAGATCCTGAACGAAGACAAGACCGACGCGGAGGCGTACTGGTCGCTTGTTCTCTGCCGCTACGGCATCGAATACGTAGAGGACCCGGCGACCCGTAAGCGCGTTCCGACGGTCAACCGCGCGCAGTACACGTCGGTTTTCGACGACGACAATTACAAATCCGCACTGCAGTACGCAGACGGCTATCAGCGTTCCCTTTACGAAGAAGAAGCGAATACGATCAACGAGATCCAGAAGGGCATCCTTGCCATTTCGCAGAACGAGGAGCCCTTCGACGTCTTCATCTGCTACAAGGAAACCGATCAGAACGGAAGAAGAACGCCGGACAGCGTGCTGGCGAACGACCTGTACCATCAGTTGACCAACGAGGGCTTCAAGGTATTCTTCTCCAGAATCACACTGGAGGACAAGCTCGGCACGGCGTACGAGCCGTATATTTTCGCGGCGCTCAATTCTTCCAGGGTGATGGTCGTGCTCGGTACGAAGGCGGAATACTTCAACGCGGTCTGGGTCAAGAACGAATGGAGCCGTTATCTGGCGCTTGTCAAACAGAGCGGCGGGAAGAAGATCCTGATCCCGGCGTACCGGGACATGGATCCCTACGATCTGCCGGAGGAGTTTTCGCACCTGCAGGCGCAGGACATGTCGAAGCTCGGGTTTATGCAGGACCTGATGCGCGGAATCAGGAAGATTGCTCAGGCGGACGAACCGAAGCCGGCCGCAAAGGAGACCGTTGTTGTGAACCAGACTGCGGCGGGGAATACCGCGCCGCTCCTGAAGCGCGCCTTCATGTATCTGGAGGACGGGAACTGGGGTGAGGCGGACGCGTACTGCGAGCGCGTTCTGGATCAGGACCCCGAAAATGCGGAGGCGTATCTCGGGAAGCTGATGGCCGAACTGAAGCTCCGGAAGGAAGCAGATTTTGAAGGACTGATCTCCGCTTTTGACAGGAGCACGAATTATCAGAAGGCGATCCGCTTCGGTGATAAGGCAATTGTTGAAAAGCTAAAGACATGGAACAGTAACGCGCCGAAGGAAGGTATCTATCAATCGGCAAAAAAGGAATTGAAGAACGCACGTAATGCCGTATCCTATAAAGCGGTATCGCAATCGTTTGCAAGGATTCAAGGATACAAGGATGCGGATGCACTTCGGGAAAAGGCGCTTTCACTTGCTGAAGACAGCATAAAGGATGATATCTATAAAAAAGCGATTAAGGCAATGATCGACGGAGCGGACGCAAAGGATCGCGCATCGCTTTCTTCAAATTATGATTCCAGAATAAAGCAATATGAAACAGCCAAAAGCCTATTCAAACAAGTCCCTGGTTGGCGTGACGCAGATGAGAAAGTGGCGGTATGTGAAAAAGCGATAGATGACCTGCATACTGAGCAGAAACGAACCGAGGAAGAAGAAAAAGAGGCGAGGCTTGCCAAGGAGAAGAGGAAGAAAAAGGCAAGGAAGATCGCGGCGATCGTGATCCCGGCCGTGGCGGTCCTGACGGCGATCGCGATCCTTCTGCCGACGGTCATTATTCCCGCCATTAAGTATAATTCTGCGGTGCAGTTACTGAAAGAGGGAAAGTACGAAGAAGCCATTACTGCCTTCCAGCTTTTGAACGGGTACAAAGACAGCGCTGCGAGAATTGATGAAAGCAAAAATGAAAGCGCATATCATCATGCCCTTGGGCTTATGAACGAAGGCCAATACGAAGAAGCAAAGAAAGAGTTTATTAGCCTTCATGGCTACAGAGACAGCAAAGTGAAGATAGAAGAGTGTGATAACGCTCTATGTGACAACAGTTACCAAAAAGCTTTATCGGAAGCGGAAGCTGGTAGAAAAAAAGAAGCGATTAAGCTTTTACAAGGTATAGAGCAATATAAAGATGCATCCGAATTAATTATTCAGTATAAATATGACATGGCTCTTGAATTGTTCGAAAACGGAAAGTATGAATTGGCAATAGATGCCTTTTCCGATCTGTCCGGCTATAGCGATAGCAAGGATAAGATCAAAGAGTGCCAACAGCTTTTAGACGACAAACAATTGGAAGACGAGTATAATAGAGCAGTATTGCATTTACAGAATCAAGAATATGTTGAGGCAATAAAAGCGTTCAAAGCCTTGAACGGCTACAAGGACAGTGAAGAAAGAATAGAGCGAATACGTACAGATATGTTCAAAAAAGCTTCGGTTGGGTCTTCATTGTTTCTGGGAAGCTATGAACAAGATAATATCAGGAATAACGGAAAGGAGGAAATTGAATGGCAGATCCTCGATATTAAAGGAGATAAAGCTTTGCTGATCAGTAAATATGCTTTGGACTTTCGACCGTACAACGAAGAACGAAAAGACGTGACATGGGAGACCTGCACCTTAAGAAAATGGTTAAATGACGGGTTTATTTCCGATGCGTTCTCTGATTCGGAAAAGAAGCTTCTTCTCAATACCACGATAAGTGCGGATAAGAATTCCAAGTATAAGGACGTTAGCCCGGGGAAAACCACCACAGACAAGGTTTTCTTATTGAGTATACGGGAGGCAGAAGAATACTTCCCGAATTCCACAAACAGAATGTGTCCTATTACTGCATACGCTTTATCAAGGCAACAAAAAATTCTCAACATTACTGCGGACAATATTGGTATTATAAATGAGTATTGGTGGTTGAGAACGCCAGGCTTATACTCAAGTTATGCATCATTTGTTTCAAGTAACGGTGAAATCCTTTATAACGGCGTTGAGGTAAACGGTGGAGGAACTGTAAATTTTGGATCATACTATATGTCGGATGTCAATCCGGTGGTCCGTCCCGCCATGTGGATCGATCTTGGGGCGGCGGGATGACCTTGCGGCCGCACATCATACAGCCGCAAAACGGACGGAGCGATCCGTAAATCTCAAAAAGGAGAAAGAGTATGGCGATCCTGAAATGCAAAATGTGCGGGGGAGATATCGAACTCTCCGCTGACAAGACCTTCGGGACATGCGATTCCTGTGGGAGCACGATGACCTTCCCGCGGATCGACGACGACCAAAAAGCGGCCATGTTCAACCGCGGCAACCACTTCCGGCGCTCGGGTGAGTTCGACAAAGCCCTCACGGTTTACGAACGCATTCTGGAGGAGGACGAAAGCGACGCGGAGGCTCACTGGTGCGCCGCACTGTGCCGTTTCGGGATCGAGTATGTGGAGGATCCGGCGACGCTGGAATACATACCAACCTGTCACCGTGCCAGCTTCGACAGCTTCCTGGAGGACGTGGATTACAAGGCGGCGCAGGAACATTCCGAGGGGGTCACGAGAAGGCAGTATCAGAAAGACGCAGCAAAGATCGCGGAGGTTCAGAAGGGGATCCTTGCCACTTCGCAGAACGAGGAGCCCTTCGACGTCTTCATCTGCTACAAGGAATCTGAAAACGACGGCACGCGGACGCGGGACAGCCTTCTTGCCCAGGATATCTATTATCAGCTGAGCGAGAAGGGCTGGCGGGTATTCTTCTCACGAATAACGCTGGAAGACAAGGCGGGGACCGAGTATGAACCGTACATCTTCGCGGCCCTGAATTCGGCGAAGGTCATGGTGGTCGTCACAACGTCGGCCGAGCATGTGAACGCAGTCTGGGTGAAGAACGAATGGAGCAGATACCTTGCCTTGATGAGGAAGGACCGGAAGAAGCTGCTTCTGCCGTGTTACCGGGACATGGATCCCTACGATCTGCCGGAAGCGCTGTCGGTGCTCCAGTCCTACGATATGTCAAAGATCGGGTTCATCCAGGATCTGATCCGTGGGATCAACAAGGTTTTGGAAGCCGAGACACCGAAGGAGACCGTGCGCGAGACAGTGGTCGTAAACCAAACTGCTGCTGTGGCAGGGAATACTGCACCGTTGCTGAAACGCGCCTACATGTTTCTTGAAGACGGTGATTGGGAAAGGGCTGACGAATTCTGCGAGCAAGTCCTGAATCAGGACCCGGAAAACGCAGAGGCCTATCTCGGGAAGTTGATGGCTGAACTGAAACTCAGGAGAGAAGCAGACTTTGAAAATCTAACAGAGTCCTTCGACAAGAACCCGAATTACGAAAAGGCTGTCCGTTTCGGGGATGAAGCACTTAGGGAAAAGCTTCGGGCCTGGAATGAAAAAGCGCCGAAGGAAGGAACCTATCAGTCCGCGGTAAATATGCTGAAAAATGCATCAAACGAAGGAACATTCATGGCAGCCGCACAGATCTTTGCCAAAGTTCCGGGATACAAGGATACAGACACGCTTCGTGAAAAAGCGCTAGTCAAAGCCGAGGAATGCCGGAAGGCCAGTATTTACAGGGAAGCGGACAACAAATACCGAGAGGCCAACCGACGTGCATCGGATCAGGAACGTCTGGCCGCGCTTGTTAAAGAGGATGAAGACGCGATCACAAAGCTTTATACAGCCGCAAGGCTCCTGTATCTGCAAGCCCCAGGCTGGCTCGACGCCGATCAGAAGGCGGAGGAGTGCGAAGAGGCTATTGTCGACTACCGCACAAAGAAAGATGCGGCTGAGAAGGAAGCGGCGCGCAAAGCGGAAGAGGAAAGAGCATACGCGAAGAAAAGGAAGAAGAAAACAAGGCTCATCGTAGCGATCGTAACGACGAGTGTCGTGACGTGTATTGCATTTGTTGTCCTGCTCATAAAAGTAATCATTCCAACCAGCAAATACAACGCAGCGGTCGATCTTTACAACGAAGGGAAATATGAAGAAGCCATTTTGGCGTTCCAGAATCTTAACGGATATAAGGACAGCCAAAACAAGATCAAAGAATGCGATAATGCCATCAAGGAACCGCAGTACAACAAGGCGGTACAGCTAATGAACGAGGGTCAATACAGCGATGCCATAAAGATCTTTAGTGAACTGGTTGGATATAAAGACTGTTACCGTCAGATTGAAAACTGCGAAACTGCGATAAAGGAAAACAAGTATACTGCAGCAATAGAATTGTATGAAAAAGGCGATTATTCTCATGCAGAGGATGCCTTTATTGAACTAAAGGATTATAAAGACAGTAGTGAAAAGGCGAGGAATTGTAGAATTAAACTTCAATTTGGTTCTTTAATTGGTGTTTCTGTAGGATCAATTATAAAGCTTGGGACTTACGAGCAGGATAATAATACTGCTAATGGTAAAGAGAGCATTGAATGGTTGGTCCTTAAGAAAGAAGAAAACAAATATCTGGCCGTAAGTAAGTACGTATTGGATTGCCTACCCTTTGATGACAGTAACGGTACAAATTCGCTAAGCAGTTCTGCTCTTTGGCAATATAGCACGCTTCGCAGATGGTTGATTAACGACTTTTTCAATAACGCATTCAATAATGACGATAAAGTGTTGCTTAATAGTTCCACTGATAGAGTGACGCTTCTAAGCCTTGCTGAAGTAGAGGAATTGTTTAACTCTGACAATGAAAGAAAATGCAAGGGAACGGAGTACAGCTTCGCAAAAGGTGTAAGCAGACACGATGACAATACATGTACTTGGTGGTTGCGAACCCCTAAAACAGATGTAAAAAATTATGTTGAAGTTGTTGTCGAAGACGGTAGATGCAATATTATCGCCTATATCGGTGAAATGTTCATCGGTGTCCGTCCTGCGATATGGATTGATCTTGGAACAATTGATTGAATGAGAAATAGTATGAATAACAATAAAGATGTGTATCGACCGGGAAAAACGTTGCTTCTCGGAAACGGGATCAATCGCGCATTCAGCAAAAACTCCTGGGATGATATGTTGAAGAGCGTCGCGACAAGGAACGATTTCGAACCAGGAAAAATGAATGCGCCGATGCCGCTGCGTGCCGTGATCCTGACCGACGACAAGATCGATCAGGCGGCTAAAAACCTGAAAGAGATGTTCTGCGGAGAAATCACGGATCTGGAACATGGCGACCTGCTGAGACGGCTTCTTTCAGCAGGATTCGACGACGTCCTGACCACCAATTACAGTTACGAGCTTGAAACGGCAGCGAAAGGAGCAGAACGCCTTTCGGAGGGACAAATCGCGGGCATGATGCGGCATACGGAAGGAAACCGGGCGGAAGCGCGTTATCTTCTTCACACCTTCAACGAGGTCGCCTGCGAAGGAAGAAATAATCGGATCTGGCACGTTCACGGAGAAAGCCGGAAGCCGGACAGTATGCTCCTGGGACATTACTGGTACGGAAATCTGACGGCGCGGATCGCCGCGGAGGTAAAGAGCAACGGGAACCGGTACCGGGAGCTTGAGAAGAAAAACGCGCCTCTTCCGCGAAACAGCTGGATCGACGGGTTCCTTCTGGACGATCTCTTTATCCTCGGATTCGGGTTCGATCTTTCGGAGATCGATCTGTGGTGGCTTCTCAACCGCCGCAAGCGGGAAAAGGCACGGAAAGGAAAAATCGTCTTTTACGATCCCCGGATCGATCTTGAGGAGAACCGGGAGCGCAAAGCCCTTCTGGAATTGATGGACGTCAAGACCGTTTCCTTTGCCGGTTACGGGATCGAAAAAGAGGATTATCAGGAGTTTTACAGAAGGGCGGTCCGCGATATCTGCGACGTCGTAAAAGAGCGCGGGTAACCACCCCGCAAGAAAAAGCTGTGCCGCCCCGGAAAGATCCGGGCGGCTGTTTTTCGGGCGTCTGCCGGATTCCTGACGTGTGGGGGGAGGCGGAGGTGTTCCCCTCATCCGTCATGACTTCGTCATGCCACCTTCCCCCACGGGGGAAGGCTTTGGCGTGATCCCGCGCTTGGGGGGGCGGCGGCCCCTGCGGTGCCCTTCCGGGAGGGCGTGGAGCGGGCGCTCCGGTATCTGAAGGAGCATCCCGAGGCGCAGATCGAGGATCCGGAATTCGACGCCTGGTGCGACCGGGTGGTCGAAGCGCAGGAGGAAGCGAAGAAGAAGTTTCTCTGAAAAATCACTGCAGGAATCAATACGCGCGCCGGAAGCGATTTCCGGCGCGCGTTTTTTGCCTGTTATTCTTTACTCAGCCGTCCCGCGGCGTACCCGATGTATTCGTTTGCCGCCCGGCGGCCGTTGTACCAAAGGCGGTAACTCCCGTCGGAGGCGCGGACCGCGGTGGGCTTGTAGCAGGAGTCGGCGTCCCAGCCGCCCGGCGTCGGCGTTACGAGGGGGTTTTCCGGAACGCGGACCCAACCGGTGATCCCGTCCCGGGAACGCGCCGCCGATATGGAGGCCGTGTGGATGTCGCGGTATCCGATATAGAACATCAGATAGCCGCCGTCCTCCTCCCGGAGGACGTCGCAGGCGCCGATCCGCTCCCTTTCGTATTCGTTTTCGGGGGCGGCGGTGAAGACGGGGTTATGCGGATCCTTCCGCCAATGCTCGCCGTCCTCGGATTCGGCAAAACAGATCGCGTTCGGCTCGTAGGTCTCGCCCGCGGCGTACCACATCCGGAAACGCCCGTCTTCGTAAAGAACGAAGGGATTCATGACCGACTCGCGCTCGAACGGGGTTTCGGGCGAAAGTACGGGGTCTTTCCGGAAACGGTGAAAGGAGATCCCGTCCTCCGAACGAGCCAGACCGATCCACGACCTGCCGTGATCGCCGTTCCATACCTGACCGGTGTACCACATGAGCCAGCCGTTCCCGGCGGGATCCGGCAGGACGCAGTTCCGGTTGACGATATCCTCCCATCCGGTGGAGGGGTCGCACCCCAGCGTGATCACCGGCTTTTCCCAGTGGATCCCGTCGTCCGAAAAGGTCACGGCCAGGGCTTTTTCGGGGCGCCAGGAGACGTCCATGCGAAGTCTTCCGTCCCGTTCCCGGACGAAGGCGTCGAACATCGTGCCGGTCGAAGCGTCTCCGAAGACCGGAGATGCGTATTTTTCAAAAGAGCCCTGAAAAACGGTCATGATTCCATCCCCTTTGGTTTTATGCGCGAAGCGAAAGCGCCTTTTCGACGGCTTCGTTCACCCTGACGCGGAGAGCGGGAAGGAAGCCGGGATCGGAAGGATAGCGGGAGAGGGTGAGCTCGCCGCCCGCGGCCTCCGAAACGAGACTATGCGCCGCGTCTTTCCCGACGAGGCTTTCCAGCAGACGGAGAGCGCGGAGGTCGTGAAGAGCCATGCGCATGTACATATACCGGATCGATTCCTCCGGGACTCCGCCCTTTCCGGGATAGACGATGAAGGGATCGCCCGCCGGCCAGGATTCCAGACCGTCGGTGACGGCGTAGGGATCGATCCTCCGGAGCGAGCGCTCGGTGTTGTAAAAGTTGAAGCCCCACTGGAGGAAACCGGAAAAATCCCCCAGGAAAAGCTGGGTCCCGATCACGCGCGTCCGGCCGCCGGGCATGGCGAGAAAACGGTTGGAAACGCCGACGCCCTGCCCGCAGCAGTAGTAGATCCAGAGATCGGGGACGCCTGCGGCGACGAATTTCGGAAGGTCGGCGCTGTTCGACGCGACCACGGGATGGGTGACCACGCCCTTTTCGTAGAAGGCGAAATGCGAAAGGGCGTCCATAAAGACGGCGTCGGGCAGAAGAGCCTTCGCCTGATCCCGCGCCGCGGTGTAGGCCGGAAGCTGCGCTTCGTACGGCTCGTCTGAGATATGGAAGCGGCAGTTTTCGTAAACGCCGAGGGCGATCAGCTCCTCCCGCAGGGCGGGCAGGAAGACCCGTAGGAATCCGGCGTAGGGGCCGCCCACCGCGTCCGTCTCCCAGCCGAAGATCCGCCGGTATTCGCCGTCCTCCTCGGCCATGACCTTCGGCGCGTGCTCGGCGCCCCATTGCGTGTAGAGATGAGAGATCTCAAAATGATCGATCCCGACGGAAAGACAGAGCTCCACCCACCGGCGGAGACCGGAAAAATCAAAGGAATAGACTCCCTCGTCCCGGCGGATCTTCACCAGCTGCACGGTGGTGCGTTCTCCGCCCACGGCGGTGTCCAGAGGCGGCGTGAGGACCGGGGTCAGGATCATGTTGATCCCCATGCGGGCGGCTGCGCGGAGGAAGTTTTCGAGGATCCGCCAATGCTCTTCCCCGAGCGGCTCGACCCCGTAATAGTCCGCGAGACAGTCGGCATGGAACCATTCGGTGTGCAGCAGGGTCTGGGGAGGAAGAGCCGCGTCGACGAGCGTTACCGTCTGGACCGCGGTTTCCTTTTCGCCCGACGGGGACTCGAACGTCACCAGGATCTCATGCTTCCCCGCGGGACAGTCCGCCTCTGGATCGGCGTCGATCCAGACCGCCTTCCAGCGCCCGCGGGCTCTGAGGATCCCTCCCGGGAGATCCCGGAGCAGATCGGGAAAGAGGCCCGGAGCGGTGCTGAGATAGTTTTCGTCCTCCCGGTCGGGAAAGGACGGCATGCGCACCGGCATTTCCAGCACCTCGCGCACGCGAAGCGAAAAACCGGGACAGGACGCCGTGACGCGGAGATCGTCCCGGGCGAGGATCGCCGCCTGAAACGAGGCGGTCTCGCCCCGCAGGATCGACAGGGGAGGAGCGGGATACAGAGGACCTTTCGCGGAAAAGATCTTTTCCAGCGCGCCGGCAAGTTTACATTCCATGATTTCCTCCTGACCGGGAGAGCCTCGGCGGCCTCCCGCGTGCCTTTTGTTTCGAGGATATTATACCGCCGGAGGGGAGGGATTGCAAGGCCGGAGAGGCTTTTTCGGGAAACGCGCGGAGGAAAACGCGAAAAAACGGCGAAAGGGTGGAAATATGACGAAAAGTGTGATAAAATAAAAAAGTATGGAAAATCAGGCCGCCGCAGGCGGCCGCAAAGGAGGAAGCAGACCGATGGGCGCTTTCTTTCACGTTCTGAAAAAACAGGCGGTCATCCTGATCCTTCTGCCCTTTCGCCTTTTCCCGGTGAAGAAAAACCGGATCCTTCTGCTTTCCGATTTGGATGGGCGGTACGCGGGCAATCCCAAGTATCTCACCGGATACCTGACGCGCGAAAGAAAGGGAAAATACGAGCTCGTTTTCGCGCTTTCCGATCCGGGGGCTTATCCCGGACTTGCGGACAAAGGGATCCGCGCGGTGAAAAAGGGGAGCTTTTCCTATTATTATTACGCCATGACCAGCCGCGTTTTCATCACCGACAGCGCGGGGTATTCCTACCTGCCCCTGGGGAAAAGGACGCTGGTGGTGAACACCTGGCACGGCGGCGGCGCTTACAAGAAATTCAACCTGGACTTTTTCGGGCGGACGCCCGCTCTTCTGAAAAATGCGCGGCTCAACGAAAGGAAGACCGGCCTGATGGCGGCGAGCTGCGAAAAATCGTACGATATTTTCCGGAGCGCCATGCTGATCCCGCCGGAAAAGCTCGTCCCCTGCGGTTCTCCCCGGAACGACGTTTTCTTCCGCGGGGAAGAAGACAGGGAAAGGATCAGAGAAAAACTGGGACTCGCCGGGAAAAAGCTCTGCCTTTACGCGCCGACCTTCCGCCGCAGCTCCAAAAGCGTCGATTCCACCGCCGTGAGCGCGTCTTACGCCGTCGATCCGGAGAAGGTGATCGCCGCGCTCGGGGAACGGTTCGGCGGGGAATGGGTCTTCGCCTTCCGCTATCACCCGAAGATCGCCGAACGGAGAAAGCAGTTCGACGAGACGGTGCGGGATTATTCGGATTACGACGACATGCAGGAGCTGCTTCTGGCTTCGGATGCGCTTCTCAACGATTACTCCTCGTCCATGTGGGATTTCGCCCTGACCGGCCGTCCGTGCTTCCTTTTCTGCGAGGATCTGGCGGAGTATCGGGACAGCGAGGATTTTTACACCCCGATCGAGACCTGGCCCTTCCCGCTGGCGGAGACGGAGGACGCTCTCCTGAAGGCGATCCGCGGATTTGACGAAGCGGAGTATGCCGCCCGGGTCAGGAAGCATTACGAGGATCTGGGGAGCTTTGAGACGGGACGTGCCTCCGAAAAGCTCATGGAGGCCGTTGAGAAGAAGATCGGGATCTGAGAAGACGGGGAAAAGACGGGGGGAGAAGACGATGAAAAACTGCGTGGTTCTGCTTTCGGGCGGCGTCGGCGCCCGGATGGGAGACGCGACGCCGAAGCAGTATATCACGGTTTCGGGAAAGCCGGTGCTCCTTTACACCATGGAGGCGGCGGAAAGATGCGGCCGGATCGACGCGATCCTTGTCGTATGCGCGCCGGAATACGGGGAATACGTCACGCGGCTTGCCGGGGAATACGGGATAACGAAGTATATCGGCTGGGTCCCGGCGGGAAAGAACCGCCAGAGGTCGGCGGACAACGGCCTCTTTGAGATCGAACGCCGGGGCGGATGCGAGAATCTGATCGTCCACGACGCGGTGCGCCCGCTGGTGAACGACCGTATCTTCTGCGACGGACTGGACAAGCTCGGGGACTACGAAGCGGCGCTGGCGGCGATCCCCACCCGCGACAGCTGTTACCGGAGCACCGACGGCGCGACCATGGAAGGCCCCCTGGACCGGTCTGTGATCTTCCGGGGACAGACGCCGGAATTCTTCCGGTTCAAAAGCTATCTAAAGGCCGTGAAGGAGTCCTCCGACGAGGAACTCGACCGCGTCACGGGATCGGCCGCCGTGGCGATGAACCGGGGGATCCGGGTGGCGCTTTCCCTGGGCGAGGAACGCAATTTCAAGATCACCACCAAAGAGGATCTGGACCGATTCCGGCTGGAAGTGGGAGAAAGGGAGGACGACCGTGTCTGAAAACGACGCTCTGCGCAAGGTACAGAAGGCCGAAACGGCGCTTTTGGAGATCTTTGCCGGGATCTGTGAGGAGAATCGCCTCCGCTATTATCTGGCGTACGGCACGCTGA
The DNA here is from genome assembly GCA_017441705.1 of Clostridia bacterium. Taxonomy (GTDB): domain Bacteria; phylum Bacillota; class Clostridia; order Oscillospirales; family QAMX01; genus RUG11797. Next base: position 22,760 of record JAFRWU010000007.1, read on the forward strand.
TCGGAGCGGTCAGACACCGGGGGTTCATTCCCTGGGACGACGATATCGACGTGATGATGCCCCGCCCGGATTATGAAAAATTCCTGGAAATCACCCGTACCGGTCTGCCGGAAGGCGTGCGGGTGGACCATTACACCCGGGAGGGATACCGGTTTTACGGCTCCAACGTCCGCTTCGTCAACGACCGGATGCAATTCGCCGTTCCCCGCGGACGCGAGGTGGAATGGCAGAGCGTGTGGATCGACGTGATCCCCATGGACGGACTCCCCGCGGACGAAAGAAAGCGGGAACGGCAGCTGAAGCGCTTCCTGCGGAATACGCTTTTTCTCCGCGTGGCGGTGACCGCGCGGGAGGGAGCGCAGGAAGGCCTTCCCCGGGGAAGAGTCGAAAGGATCGCGCTTTTCCTCAACACCCGCCTGAAGCTCGGAAAGCTTCTTTCGATCCGGAGCGTACAGAAAAAGATCGACCGCACCAAAAGAAAATACGACTACGATTCCTCCGAATGGGTGCACGGATGGGTGTTTGCGTACAAGGGCAAATGCGTCTACCGCCGGGAGGATTTCATGGAGGGGAGCGAGCTTCCCTTCGAGGGGAGGCTTTATCGCGTTCCACGGAACTGCGACCGGGTGCTCCGGACGATCTACGGAGACTATATGACGCCCCCGCCCGAGGAAAAGCGGGTGGCAAGCCACTGCGTTGGCTTCCGCGAAGAAGGAAATCCAGAAGAAACAGGGGATTGACGCGTGAAATTCATTCGTAAAATGTTGGTCTATTTCGTGGGGACGGTGCTCGGCAAGATCATCACCTTCCTGATGGTGCCGATCTATACCCACGTGCTCGCGCCGGAGGATTACGGCGCGGCGGACCTGGCTTACACCATGGCGGTGATGCTGGTTTCCATCGCCTTCATGGAGCTTTGGACGGGACTTCTGCGCTTCAGCTACGACGAAAAGACCGAAGAGGGAAAAAGAAAGCTCTTCAAGCACGTCCTGCTCCTCGGCGCGGTCCTCACGCCGCTGTATCTGGCCCTTGCGGCGGGGATCGCCGTCTGGCAGAAGCTTCCGCATATGGGCTGGATGCTCGGCTGCGGCGTTCTGCTGCTCGCCCTGCATCTGTGGCAGTATATGGCCCGCGCCATGGGGAAAAGCCACGATTTCGTGATCTCCGGCGCCGTTTCCTCGGTCACGCAGCTTGCCGCGGTGCTGGTGGGGCTGTTCGTTCTCCGGCTGGATTCGGTGATGCTGCTCGCGGCGCCGGCGCTCGGGTGCGTCATGGCGATCCTCTATCTGGAGATCCGGTTCGGCTTCCTGAGGCTGGCGAAAGGGAAGATCGACCGGGCGCTGATCCGGAGCCTGGTGAAATTCTCCCTGCCGCTGGCGATCAACGCCGTGGCTTACAACGCCATGACGAATCTTTCCCGCTTCATCGCCAAAGGGCATCTGCCGGAGGAGGAAAACGGCTATATCGCGCTTTCGGCGAAATTCGTGGTGATCGTCACCTCGCTGGTCTATATCTATTCGCTGGCCTGGCAGGAAAGCGCGTACGAGGAAAGCGGCGACGCCGACCGCGCCGCCTATTACGGAGCGATGAATGCCCTGTTCATCGACGGGATGTCGGCGATGACCGCCGCCTTTATCCTTCTGACCGATATGCTGTTTCCCTTTTTCATCGGAAAGGAATACCAGCCGGCCGCGGCGATCCTGCCGCTCTATTACGTTTCCACCCTGCTCTACGCCTTTTCCACCTTCTTCGGCCACGTCTACAACGCCGAAAAGAAAAACAGCGTGCTCCTGTGGTCGACGATGGCGGGGGCGGCGGTCAATATCGGTCTGCTCTGTCTCCTGATCGACAGGCTCCGGGCGACGGCGGTGCCGATCGCGCTGATCGCCGGATACGCGGTGAATCTGGCCGTCCGGATGATCCTTCTCAGGCGGGTGCTTCCGATCCGGCTGCCCTTCGGAAAGATCCTGATCTGCGCCCTGGTCACCGTTCTCTGCGCGGCGGCTGCGATCTGGAACGCGGGATACTTCGTCGAGATCCCGCTTCTTCTGGCGGTGACGGGAATGTATTTCGCCCTGAACCGGAAAAAGCTTGCCTCTCTTGGACGCATGGTCCGGGAAAAGCTGAAATCGAAGGCGTGAAATGACAAAACAGAACGGGAGCGCCCCGACTGAGCCGCGCAACAGGGAAGCTGTGTGACAGCTCGGCAGGCTGCTACGGGAAAGGAGCCGCGGATTACAAAGGTCTGCGGCTCCTTTCCTGTTTGCAATCAGCCGGCTATAAAGGCGAAATCCGCTGAAATGGTTGGATGTTTTGGAATGATCTTCTATAATCATCCTGAAATCATCTTGACAAATACCGCTTGCTTCACTATAATGGTTAGCAGAGGGTAACTGCAGCTGTTGTTCATACGGAAAATCGTTGAAAAGAGTTTTGCTCTTTATTTTTTGGGGCAGAGGTTAGCGCCCGCTAATCTGAAAACACAATGAACGGACACGAAGAGATATAAGCTTCATAGGAATCGCCGGGCAAAGGATCTGCCGGGCGGGCATTCCGATCCCGGCGTCGCGGCATTCGTGCCCGGATTCACGGTCATGATGCCGCTCGACATGGCGCCCGGATCAATACGGAAACAAAATCAGGGCGGGAAGCCCTTGATTTTAGCGAGAAAGGTTAGCCAATGCTAACCAAAGGAGGACAATCCATGTTTTTGGAGTTCAAAGGAGCGAAAAAGCAATGCGGCGGGGAGAAGCGGCGGTTTAGGCGCTCGACGATGTGGCTTTTCGCTTGAAAAAGGAAAGATCTGCGTTCTTCTCGGTCCGTCCGGACCGGGCAGAAGCGCGCTGCTGAACAGGATCGGAGGTCTTGTTTCGCTCAACTCGGGCAAGATCACCGTCGACGGACAGAAGATCACAGGGCTTTCCCGAAAGCGGACCGCTTACCGCAAGCGATATCATCTCGCGTCTTTTCCTTCGCCGCAAGGTCGCGCGCACCGACAGGATCGAGGCGCTCAAGGACGGACGCGAATAAAGAAAGGAGAAACAAAATGAAATACGGGATCATGGGCGGATTCACCCGATTCGCGTTTGCCAAAACGGCGTTCGGCTATATTGAAAAAGAGCTCCCCGAAATCGATATGCCTTCCTATAAGAAGCGGATGCTGAAGGAGTACAAAGCGATCGTGAAAAGGACGCCCGGCATCGGGAGCATGAAAGACAATATGTTCGTCATGACGATGTACGCCGGAGCGTTTCTGATCGCGCTGTATAAAGAGGCGAACGGAAAACTGGACGAAGAAAAACTGAAAGGGCTTGTCCGCGCGGCGGCGTACTGCCCGCTGATGGTGAAAGCAAAACAGGGCAAGAGCGCGTTTACCGAAAAAGAGATCGCAGCGCGCACACGTCAGTCAAAGTGGTCGAGAGATCATATCAAGGAATACCCGATGAACTGGTTTTACTACTTTGAAACCGTTCCGGGCAAAGACGAATATTATATCACGCACAAGCAGTGCGGCATCTGCAAGCTGACCGAACAGGAGCACTGCCGTGAGATCACGAAGCATCTCTGCATGATGGATTATTACACCTTTGAGATGCAGGGCGCGGTCCTCGACAGAACGAAAACGCTCGGCTGGGGCGACGACGAATGCAATTTCCATCTTATGAGCAAAGAGAGAGCCAATGAGATCGGGTTTGAGAAAAGCCCGGACGCAAAATAGAAAAAGGAGATCAGGAAAATGAAGAAAAAGAAGCCAAATGAGATTGCAGTGCTTCTCGGCTACGCCGGGAAATACAAGGCGCTGACGTTTTTGGGGATGTTCCTGTCGGCAGTCGCCATGGTGATGGGAATGGTCCCGTACGTCTGCATCTGGCTGGCGGCAAGGGATCTGATCAAGGCCGCCCCGAACTGGACCGAGGCGACGGAGATCGCCAAATACGGATGGTGGGCGTTCGGATTTGCCTTCGGCGGCATCATCGTCTATTTTGCCGCGCTGATGTGCACGCACCTCGCGGCGTTCCGCACCGCCGCGAACATCCGCAAACAAGGCGTCGCGCATATGATGGAAACGCCGCTCGGCTTCTTTGACAACAACGCTTCGGGACTGCTCCGCAACCGTCTTGACGGCGGCGCTGCGGAGACGGAAACGCTGCTCGCGCACAACCTCGCCGATATCGTCGGAACGGCGGCAATGTTCATCGGGATGCTCGTTCTGATGTTCGTGTTCGACTGGCGCATGGGCGCTTCGTGCCTCGTCGCCGCCGTGATCTCCGTTCTTGCCATGTTCTCTATGATGGGCGGCAGGAACGCCAAATTGATGATGGAATACCAGACCGCGCAGGACGTGATGAGCAAAGCCGGCACCGAGTACGTGCGCGGGATCCCGGTCGTCAAGGTCTTTCAGCAGACCGTGTATTCCTTCAAGGCGTTCAAGGCGGCGATAGAGGATTACAGCAGCAAGGCGGAAAAATATACCGGCGGCGTCTGCCGCGTGCCGCAGTCGCTCAACCTGACCGCGACCGAGGGCGTCTTCATTTTCCTCGTTCCCGCCGTACTGCTGATCGCGCCGTCGGCGCTTGCAGGCGGCGATTTCGCGGGTTTTATCACGAATTTCGCGTTTTACGCGGTCTTCTCGGCGATCGTCTCCACGGCGCTCGCAAGGATCATGTTCGCGGCAAGCGGGCTGATGCTGGCCCAAACGGCGCTCGCCCGGATCGACACGGTGATGAACGCGCCGACGCTTGCGATCACGGATCATCCGCAGACGCCGCGCGACAACGGCGTAGAGTTCAAGGACGTTACCTTTATTTACGACGGCGCGGACGTACCGGCGCTGGAGCACGTTTCCTTCAAGGTCACCCCCGGTCAGACCGCCGCGCTCGTCGGTCCTTCGGGCGGCGGCAAAACGACGGCGGCAAGCCTGATCCCGCGCTTCTGGGACGTTTCGTCGGGCGCGGTCGAGGTCGGCGGCGTCAACGTCAGGGAGATAGACCCGCACGTGTTAATGGACAAGGTCGCGTTCGTCTTCCAGAACACGCGGCTGTTCAAAACGTCGATCCTTGAAAACGTACGCGCCGCGCGTCCCGACGCCTCGAGAGAGGAGGTCCTGTCCGCGCTTCATGCGGCGCAGTGCGACGATATCGTCGAAAAGCTCCCGGACGGCGTCGATACGATGATCGGCTCGGAAGGCACTTACCTTTCCGGCGGCGAGCAGCAGCGCGTGGCGCTCGCCCGCGCGATCCTCAAAAACGCGCCGATCATCGTGCTTGACGAGGCGACGGCGTTTGCCGATCCCGAAAACGAGGCGCTGATCCAGAAGGCGCTGAAAACCCTGACCGAGGGGCGCACAGTCATCATGATCGCGCACCGGCTTTCAACGGTCATCGGCGCGGATAAGATCGTCGTGCTCAATAACGGTCGTATCGTCGAAGAAGGCACACACAACGAGCTTTCTTCGGGCGGCGGATTGTACGAGCGGATGTGGAACGAATACAATCAGGCGGTCAAGTGGAAGATCGCCTCAAGCAAGGAGGGCGCTTGAAATGATGGGAAGGAAGCTTCAAAAAAAATACGCTTTGACCGACAAGGGGCTGAAAAACACGAGGATCGGCGCCGCCTGGACGGTAATCGTCAATCTGACGATGATGGCGGGCATGGGTATCCTGTTTTTTTTGATGCAGGGGTATATGAATACGTTGACGAACGAAGCCGCGCTTCCAAACGCGTGGATCTTCGTCGGGCTTGTCGCCGCGTTCATCGTTCTGTCCTTTTTCACGCATTTTGAGCAGTACCAAACGACTTACGGGCTTGTGTATAAGGAGATCAAGGACACGCGCGTTTCGCTCGCGGAGCGGCTGCGCCGTCTGCCGCTCGGCTATTTCGGAAAACGCGACCTCGCGGATCTGACCGAAACGGTGATGGGCGACGTCAACCGTCTCGAGCACGTCTGGTCGCACTGTCTCGGCTATCTTTACGGCGCGTACATTTCAACGGCGATCATCGCGGTCGTACTCTTTCTTTACGACTGGCGCATGGCGCTCGCCTGCCTCTGGGGCGTGCCGGCGGCGTTCCTGCTCCTTTTCGGAAGCAGAAAAATCCAGAAGCGCAGCTCCGAAAAGCTGAAAGCCGACGCGCTGGCCGTTTCCGACAACATTCAGGAATCGCTTGAAAACGTCCGCGAGATCCGGGCGACCAACCGCGAAAAGGAATATCTTGACCGCCTTTACAAAAAGATCGACCGGTTTGAAAAGACAAACCGGAAAGGCGAGCTTGTGATCGGGCTTTTCGTCAACGCCGCCTCGGTCATCATGCGCCTCGGCGTCGCCACGACGATCCTTACCGGCGCGACGCTCATTCTGTCGGGAAAGATCGACTTTATGCTGATGTTCATGTTCCTCATGGTCATCACGCGCGTTTACGCGCCGTTCGATCAGGCGCTCGCGCTGATAGCGGAAATGTTCGTCTCGCAGGTCTCCGCGAACCGCCTCAACGAGATCTACGACACGCCGACCGCCGAGGGCAAAGAGGAATTCAAGCCCGACGGACACGATATCGTCTTTGAAAACGTCGCCTTCGCCTACGACGACCACGACGTCCTGAACGGCGTCAGCTTCACCGCAAAGGAAGGCGAAGTGACTGCGCTCGTCGGTCCCTCCGGCTCCGGCAAAAGCACCTGCGCGCGCCTTGCCGCCCGCCTTTGGGACATCAGCAAAGGAACAATCAAAGTTGGCGGCGTGGACATCTCGACCGTCGATCCCGAAGTCCTGCTCACCGATTATTCAATGGTCTTTCAGGACGTCGTGCTGTTTGACGACACCGTAATGGAGAATATCCGTCTCGGCAAGCACGGCGCGACCGACGAGGAAGTCCTCGCGGCGGCAAGAGCGGCGAACTGCGACGAATTCGTTGAAAAGCTGCCTGACGGCTACAAAACGCCGATCGGCGAAAACGGCGCGAAACTGTCCGGCGGCGAGCGCCAGCGTATTTCGATCGCCCGCGCGCTTCTCAAAGACGCGCCGATCGTGCTGCTTGACGAGGCGACGGCGTCGCTTGACGTGGAAAACGAAACGAAGGTGCAGGGCGCGCTTTCGCGCCTGCTTGCGGGCAAGACCGTCCTCGTGATCGCACACCGTATGCGCACCGTCGAGGCGGCGGACAAGATCGTCGTGCTGAAAGACGGCAGGGTCGCCGAGGAAGGCTCGCCGAAAGAGCTTTACGAATGTGAAAACGGCATCTTCCGCCGTATGGCGGACCTCCAGTCGGCAAGCGCCGCGTGGAGCGTATAAGGAAAGGATACGGTCATGAAACCCGACTGCAAAACCGGATGAAGAAAGGCACGGCGCTTTCCGCAGTGACTGCGGCCGCCGCATTTCTTCTGCGGGTCATCGCTATCGGCATGACCGGAATCGATTCCGGCGCGCTCAGAACCGTGCCGTTCATCGCGTTTTTCCTTCTGAGGGCGATCGGCTTATGCGTTTCGGCTTGGACGGTTCTGATGTGCCGCGCGTTTTCCCGCAACGGGAAACGGCGGATGCCGCGCCGGATCGTCGCGGCGTCGGGCGGATCGGCGAACTGCCCGAGGCGATGACCGCAGAGCAGGAAAAGGTCATCCGGACAGAAGCGGCAGCAGCAAGGACAGTATAAAAAGAAACGCGGGGCTGTGCCAACCGGCACAGCCCCGCAGGGCAGCAGATCACGGTTCCATTCGACGGTTCAGAAAGTTTTCCTGTGACGGGTGCGGCGAAGCGCGCCTGTTTTTGTTTTGCGCCTTTATTCGATATCGACGGCCACCTTCTCGGGCGGTTCGTCCAGAAGATAGGGATCCGAGACGTAGCGCTTCATGGCCTTGAAGGCCTGGGCGTAGGTGAAGCCGTCGCAGATGCGGTCGTCCACGGTGGCCGCGAACTCGCAGTACCGCTTTTCCTTGACCGTGCCGTCGCTCTGCAGGATATTGCGCTTCTTCTTCGGACCGAAGGCCATGAACACCGGCAGATTCCCGAAATCATAAAGATGATGCTGGACCGGCGGCACGCCGAGCGAACCCATGGAGGTGATGAACATGGTGCCGTGGAAGGGACTGATCTTTGTCAGGGCGCGGGGCAGAAGTCCGAAATAATCCAGCAGCTTCAGGAACCACACCGTGAATTTAAGAAGGAGCCCCGGGACATAATTCAGGATCGCCGCCGCATTGTCCATGCCGGAATCCAGCACGTCGGTCTTGTTTTTTTCCACCTCGGCGCGAATGACCTCGTACACCTCGTCGGCGGTCATACGGGGGTTGAAAAAGAATTTGACCACCGTTTCGGGGGAGGCCTCGGTCATTTCCTTTTTGACGGTCAGGTTGATTTCGATCTCGTCGTCCCGCGTGTAAAGCCGCTGCCCCGCCACGAAACGGTTGATGGCCGGCTTTTCGGACAGCATGCGCACGTAGGCGGCGATCAGGACGTGCATCAGACCGAAGCCCTTGAGACCGGCTTTTCGCTTTTCCAGGATATACTTTTCGGCCTTCGCGATCTCGAATTCATCACGGAACTGATTGGCCGCGCCGAGCTTGGACACCATGATATAGGGGGCGATGTTGTCCATGGGGGGCTTGGAGCGGATGCGCCGCCCGTCGGCACGGTCGCCGCGGCGGCGGAAACGGAAGGGAAGCTCCTCCTTGTGCAGACCGGAAAGATAGAAGATCACCGACGCAAGGAAGGCGGCGATCGAACCGATCTCGGCCCTTTCGGCCGGAAGGGCTTTCCGGAAGAGCAGATAGAGTGCCGGAGCCAGGAGAACGAAATGCAAAAGGAGCAGGGGGATCCGCCAGGCGAGCCTGCCCCGAAGCGTCTTTTCATAAAGGATCCACAGGATGAGAAGTACGGCCGCGCCACAAAGGATCACCGGAAGGCTTTCCCTCAAAAGACGGATGAAGACGAAACAGGCGTAGAGCAGCCACGGCAGCGCGGTGAGCGCCGCGCTGCCTCCCTTCCGGAGGATCAGGATCCCGTAAAGCGCCACCGCCAGGATCTCCAGAGCCGAGGGCAGGAGAAGAACGAAAAGCCCTTCCTCGCCCCGGAAAAGAGAGGCGCGGTAAACCGCGGTCCCGAAGCTTACGAGACAGAAAAGAAACGAGAGGATCACAAAGGGAGACAGGGGAGAGGACTTGTATCGAAACGCTTTTTTCAAATCATCACCTTCATTTCTATGCCGTTTATTGTAGCATACCGGAACGGAAAAGGAAAGAGGAAGGAGAGAAAAAGAGCAAATTGACAAAAGAAAGGGAGTAGGGTAGAATAAAAAAGAATCAGGGAACCGTGCCGGCGCGGCGCAGTCCGGGACCGGCAGGGAAGGAAAGGGGACTGAAAATGAAAATCACGTCTGTTGAGGCGTTTCTGGTCAGACCCAGATGGTGCTTTGTGAAAATCGGGACCGACGAAGGCCTCGCGGGATGGGGCGAGGCGGTCCTGGAGGGACGGGCCTCCACGGTGCGGGAAGCGGTGCGGGAGCTGACGCCCTATCTCCTCGGGAAGGATCCCGGCAGGATCGAGGATCTGTGGACGACGCTTTACCGCGGCGGCTTTTACCGGGGAGGCGGCATCCTGATGAGCGCCATCGCCGGGATCGATCAGGCGCTCTGGGATATCCAGGGGAAACGGTTCGGCGTCCCGGTCTATGAACTCCTGGGAGGCGCAGTCAGGGACCGCATCCGGGTCTACAGTTGGATCGCCGGCGACCGGCCGGACGACGCGGCGGCGGGAGCGCTGGAAAAACAGAAGGAGGGCTTCACCGCGGTGAAGATGAACGCCACCGAGGAGCTTTCCTATATCGATTCCCACCGGAAGATCGACGAGGTGGTCGCCCGGGTGGCCTCGGTCCGGGAGGCCTGCGGAAAGGATTTCGGGATCGCCCTCGACTTCCACGGCCGGGTGCACAAGCCCATGGCCAGAGTGCTGGGCAAAGCGCTGGAGGAATTCGGGCTGATGTTCATCGAGGAGCCGGTGCTGTCGGAGAACATGGAGGCTTTCGGCGAGATCCGGAGCGCGGTCAATATCCCCATCGCCACCGGAGAGCGGCTTTTCTCCCGGTGGGATTTCAAGCATCTTCTGGAAAAGGGATACGCGGATATCATCCAGCCCGATCTCTCCCACGCCGGAGGCCTGACCGAGGTCCGGAAGATCGCCGCCATGGCCGAATGCTACGACGTGGCGCTGGCGCCGCACTGCCCGCTGGGGCCCATCGCCCTTTCCGCCTGCTTCCAGGTCGACGCAGTCTCCTATAACGCCGCGATCCAGGAGCAGAGCATGGGCATTCATTACAACGTCGGGAAATCGGTCCTGGATTACGTGAAAAACCGGGAGGATTTCGCGTTTCACGCAGGGTATGCGTCGCTTCCGCGCCTTCCGGGACTCGGCGTGGAGGTGGACGAGGAGCTGGTCAGGAGCGAAAACGAGACGCCTCACGCCTGGAAAAACCCGGTCTGGCGCCACGAGGACGGTTCGATCGCCGAATGGTGAAAACCGCCAAAAAGAAAAGGGACATTCCGTCGTATTTTGCCCTTTACAAATCGTCCCCGATATGATAAAATAAGGGTCAGTCAAATCTTTAAGCGAGTACCGTGATACTGGCAAGATGGACGCGAAAGACAGCGGTATATCATGCAGTCTTGCCGGTTTGCGGCAAGACTGTTTTTTTCTGGAGTTCCGTTATGAAGCTGAAATCGCGTCTGATGGATGAAGCGGCCGTCAAAAGGGCGCTGATGCGCATCTCTCACGAGATCGTGGAAAAGAACGAGGGCGCGGGTGAGCTTTGCCTGGTGGGAGTGAAAAGACGGGGCGTGCCGCTGGCGAAAGCTCTTGCCGCCAACATCAGGAGCATCGACGGCGCCGAGGTGCCGGTGGGCACCGTCGACATCACCCTGTACCGGGACGATCTGACCGAAACGGTGGATCTTCCGGTCAGCAGCGCCACCGAGCTTCCCTGCCCGGTGGAGAACCGCTCGGTCATCATCGTGGACGACGTGATCTACACGGGCAGGACCGTGCGCGCCGCCATCGAGGCGCTTTTCGGGATCGGCCGGCCGAAATCGATCCGGCTTGCGGTCCTGGTGGACCGGGGACACCGGGAGCTTCCGTTCCGCCCGGATTTCGTGGGCAAAAACGTGCCGACCTCGCGGGAGGAGCTGATTGCGGTGAAGGTGGACGAGATCGACGGCGAGACCGGCGTCTATCTTTACGGCCTGGACGGACAGGACGAGGGTTAATGCGGGGCAGGATCCCGTTTTAATAAATAAGCACGATCGTGCGAAAGAAAGATGGAGGAATTATGAAACTAACCTATGGGATCAAGGACAAGCCCGGATTCGGTAAAACGATCCTGTTTGCCCTCCAGCAGCTCCTGGCGATCATGGCGGCGACCATCGCGGTCCCGAACATCATCAGCCACGGCATGAGCCCGGCGGCGGCGCTGTTCGGCGCGGGCGTCGGCACTCTGGTGTACCTGCTGTTCACCAGATTCAGAAGCCCCGTTTTCCTCGGCTCGTCCTTCGCGTTCCTCGGCTCCATGGCGGCTGCCTTCGCGGGCGGCGTGTCCATGTCCCTGGGATATCTGGGACTGCTCCTCGGCGCGGTGTTCGCCGGCCTCGTATACGTGGTCATCGCGATCATCGTCAAGCTCACCGGCGCGGGCTGGATCAACAAGCTCATGCCCGCCGTGGTCATCGGCCCCACCGTGGCCATCATCGGACTCTCTCTGGCCGGCAACGCCGTGGGCGATCTCTTCTCCGGCAACGTTATGCATAAGGTCAACACCACAATCATCGTCAACGACGCCGCCGTGGAGAATCTGGAGAGTCTCACCCTCAACGGACAGGCCGTGGATCTGACGTCCTTAGAGCAGAACGCCTCCCCGTATCTCTGCCTGCTGTGCGGACTCGTCACCCTCTTCGTGACCATGCTCTGCTCGGTCTACGGCAAGAAGTTCCTGAAGATGATCCCCTTCATCATCGGCATCTGCGCGGGCTACGCCCTGGCCGCGATCTTCACGGTCATCGGAAACGCCGCCAACATCCCCGCCATGCAGATCATCGACTTCACGAAGTTCGCAAGCATGCAGTGGTATCCGCAGTTCACCTTCCTGACCGCCTTCTCCGGCGGCTATGAGTACGGCGAAGTCGGCAACATCGGAACGTATATCGCCACCATCGCCGTTGCCTACATCCCGGTGGCCTTCGTGGTCTTCGCCGAGCATATCGCCGATCACAAGAACATCTCCTCCATCATCGAATCCGATCTTCTTGCCGATCCGGGACTTCACAACACCCTCCTCGGCGACGGCGTGGGAAGCATGGCCGGCGCGTTCTTCGGCGGCTGCCCGAACACCACCTACGGCGAATCGATCGGCTGCGTCGCCATCTCCGGCAACGCGTCGGTGATCACCATCTTCACCACCGCGGTCATGGCCATCGTGATCTCCTTCATCGCTCCCTTCTCCACCTTCCTTTCCACCATTCCCTCCTGCGTGATGGGCGGCGTCTGCATGGCGCTTTACGGCTTCATCGCGGTGTCCGGTCTGAAAATGGTGCAGAAGGTCGATCTGGAGGACAACAGGAACCTCTTCGTGGTGTCTGCGATCCTGATCGCCGGCATCGGCGGCATGACCATCAGCGTCGGCCCCGTGGTCCTCACAGAGGTCGCGTCGGCTCTGATCCTCGGCATCGTCGTCAACGTGGTTCTCGGCCTGAAGAAGAAAGAGCGGTAAAAGCTCATCCGGGGCGCGCCGCTGCGGGAAACCCGCGGCGGCGCGCATTTTTGAAAACACGAAAAAAAGTGCTTGACAAAAAAGGCGAAATGCGGTATAATATGTAAGCTGCTTCCAAAGACAGCAGGTGAGAAATCCCAACGGCCCTCTGTGGCCGCCTGCCGAGGACGCGGAACGGAAACTCCGAAATCGATTTTCTGTCTCTGTGTCAAATTGGACGCAGAGGCTTTTTCATTTGGCGCCCGCTTTCTTCGGCGCGGACGTCAGTACTACTTCAGCGGAGGTGACAACAACACATGCCGAACGCAAAGGTCCTGGAGCAGAAAAAGGCAACCGTTGCGGAGCTTGTTGAGAAGATCAACAACGCCAGCGCCGGCGTCCTTGTGGATTACAAGGGCATCTCGGTGGCCGACGATACCAAGCTTCGCCGCCAGCTTCGTGAAGCCGGCGTAGAATACGCGGTCGTCAAGAATACGCTCCTCCGTTTTGCATTTGACTACACCGGTCTGAAGGATCTCGATCCGCATCTTTCCGGCTCCACCGCCATCGCCATCAGCAGCGATCCGGTCGCGGCCGCCAAGATCCTGTCGGAATACTCTGCCAAGTCCCGCGGCGCCTTTGGCATCAAGGGCGGATTCGTGGACGGCAAAGTGATCGACGAGGAAGGCGTCAAGGCTCTGGCGAGCCTGCCGTCCAAGGAAGTCCTTCTGGCACAGGTCCTGGGCGGACTCAACGCCCCGATCACCGGTTTTGTCAGCGTGCTCAACGGCAACATCCGCGGTCTCGCCGCCGCACTCAAGGCGATTGCAGACAAGAAGTCCGAAGAGGCTGCTTAAGATCTGCAGAAAAAAACGATTAATTGGAGGAAAAAATCATGGCAAGCGAAAAAATCAATGCTCTCATCGAAGAAGTCAAGGCTCTGACCGTTCTCGAGCTCTCCGAGCTCGTGCACGCTCTGGAAGATGAATTCGGCGTTTCCGCCGCCGCTCCTGTCGCCGTTGCCGCCGCTCCGGCCGCCGGCGCCGCCGCTGCCGCTCCCGCCGAGGAAGAGAAGACTGAGTTCGACGTCGTTCTGACCGAAGCCGGCACGCAGAAGATCGCCGTTATCAAGGCTGTCCGCGAAGCCACCGGCCTGGGCCTGAAGGAAGCCAAGGATCTGGTCGACGGCGCCCCCAAGGCGATCAAGACCGGTCTGTCCGCCGACGATGCCGAAGCCCTCAAGAAGAAGCTCGAGGAAGCCGGCGCCACCGTCGAAGTGAAGTAAGAAACGAAAAAGCCGAAGATCCCCCGCGGTACCGCAGCGGGGGATCTTTTCGTCCGGCGGAAAGAAAAAGCCCGGGAAGCGTTTTCGCTTCCCGGGCTTTTCGCATCCTGCGATGAGATCAGAGATCGGTGTCGTATGCAGAGAGGATGTCCAGCCAGCGCATGGCAGGGAAGACCCAGACCTCTTTGTAGTTATAGCAGTTGGCGTGCGGGTAATAGGGAACGTCCTCGTTATACTGGGTTTCCACACCCACCGGGAAAGAGCCCACGATATCGCCCGACATGGCCGAATACTGCGGGGTGTAGTTGTAGCCCTCGCCCCAGATCAGGGACTGGTTGAAGGGGTTGCGGCCCACGTGCCATTCCAGAGCGTGGGTGACGATCTCAAAAAGACGCTTGTCCTTCAGGGCGTTGGCGCAGGCCAGGGCCGCGCGCGCGAGGGTCAGGGTGACGCCGCTGTTTCCGCGGAAGGAATACCAGACCGGGAAGAGGCGCAGATAGTGGGTCTCGTCCAGACGGACCCCGTTCCTGATCTGTTCCTTCGCGTCGTCGGCGGTGGGACAGCCGAAGAAGGTGAAGGGCTTTTCGGAATCCACGGCGTCGAGGTCGTAGATCGAGGCCGGCAGCATCTCGTAGGGAGCGGTGAAGCGGACCGCGGTCTTGACGTATTCGGCGTAAAGCTTCAGGCAATTGCGGTAGGCGGCCTTCGGACGCACCTCCTGCATCATGGCCAGGGCCACCAGCGGCGCGTGTTCGCTGCTTCCGTGGGCCGAGTGGACGAACTGCCTGTGATCCCTGCCGGTGTAGAAGAAGCCGCGGATCGGTTTTTCCCAGGCGGGATATTCGGTTTCCTGGCAGAGCGGGATCAAGTCGGCGTAGGCTTCGGCGCGGTCGAGGTACTCTTTCCTGCCGGTGGTCCTGTAAAGCTCGAGGGAGGTGATGCATCCCTGGGCGGCGGAGCCGAGCTCGCCGAAAAAGCGGCGCATGGGATGATCCTTTTCCTTTTCCTCGTCCTCGACGGCCCAGGCGTAATCCTCCTCGGCGGCGGTAAGGTTGGCGTAGGCGAAGGCGGGGTCGATCTCCCGGAAGATCCGGGCGGCCAGCGCTTCGGTCGCGGCGGCGTGCATGTTGACGCCGGAGCGGCGCGCGGCCTCATGGATGATATCGTCGTAATCGCCCAGGAACCCCTTGGTCCAGAAGTCCATGGTCAGCCAGGAGGCGCGGTATCCGTCGGAGAAGCGGGTCTTGAGGACCCATTCGCCGCCCCAGCGGGCCTCCTCCAGACAGGTGTCGTACAGCGCGGGATCGGTATCCTTCAGCTTTTCGGAAAGCTTCAGCATGGCGTAGACGGCGGAGGCGGTGTTGCCGAGCCCCTGGCTCAGGTCGCCCGCGTCGTGCCAGCCGCCGTTCATGACCTTGGTCACGCTGCCGTGGCGGCACTGGAGATCGGCGTGGCAGACGTCGTGGATCCCGGGGACCGGGAAGCCGCAGCGCTCGCCGTAGAAAAAGTTCAGCGTCTTTTCCACCGAGGATTTCCAGACGCTCCTCGAGATCGAAAAGGGACGGGTGATCACGGCGCCGGCTTTCAGGAAGAAGCGGCCTTCCTCGGCGAGATCCGAGAAATCGAAGATCTGATATTTGCCGGTGTTTTTCGAAACGGAACGGATTTTTCCTTCGTAGACGACCAGGCCGTCGTCCGCACGGATCACCTGGAATTCGCCGCCCCTGATCCCTTTGCCGATCGCGGTCTTGGGGAGAGAGGGCATGTAGCCGGCGTGGGAGAAGACGATCTCTCCCTCTTCCGGTTCCCAACCCTTCTGCTTGTCGGCGTGGACGCGTTCGATCCGGACGTTTTTGACGTCGAAGCTGACGGTGTTGACGGCGCCGGGTTCGCTGCCCTGCATCCGGTACTGGATGGAAAAGCCCTTGACCTTGTCGCGGGCAAGCTCCGGAAATTCCCACTCCACCGTGGTCCATTTGTTCGGCTCCATGCACACGAAGTGCAGGCCCTCGCGGGCGATATCGTTGGGCTCGGTGATCCTGCCTTCGTTATACAGGTAGATGCAGAGCGTGGCGATGCGGAAGCCCGGCATGTCGGGAAAGACGTCGAACACGATCCGGTTGTACGCCTCGAGGTTTTCGCCGTGCATGTTGCGGAACAGGGTCGCGAGTCCCCATCCGCGTCCGTAGTCCTTGTTTTTCTCGGTGGTGTCCACGGCGCAGGTGAGCCTGCCGACCTTCACGCCGTCGCGTTCGGCGGAGGTCAGGACACCGGAATCGATGCCGCGGCTGTCCATCGGGGCGCCGTTGATCAGCGCCTGATGGCTCTCCACCGACCATTCGGAAAGATCCGACATATCGTCCAGCACCCGGGAAGCCAGGACCTTCTTGGAAAGGTGCCGGTAATAGCTGGAAAGGCGATAGTCGCTTTTCATGGGAATGCGCATGACGGTAATTCCTTTCTATGTGATTTTTTGATAAACGGAAGGAATCAGAGGGTGAACACGGCGAGGGCCGCGCGGTAGGTGTGGTAGACGTCGTATTTGGCGGTCAGCTCAAACGGGGAATGCATCGATAGCACCGGGGTGCCGGCGTCGATGGTTTCGATCCCGCGCTCCGACATGAATTTCGCCACGGTCCCGCCGCCGCCCACGTCGACCTTGCCCAGCTCGCACAGCTGCCAGGCGACGCCGTTTTCGGCGAAGATCCGGCGCAGGGTCCCGACGGTTTCGGCCGAAGCGTCGTTGGAGCCGGATTTTCCGCCCGAACCGGTGTATTTGCAGATCGCCACGCCGCCGTTGAGGAAGGCCGCGTTTTTCTTTTCATAAGCTTCGGCAAATCCCGGATCGTAGGCCGCGGCCACGTCGCAGGAGAGGCAGAAGGAGGAATCCAGAAGGGCGTGATAGGCGCCGAGGTCGTTGCCCGAAAGCGCCGCCAGAAGATGGTCGAATTTCGCGCTCTTCATGCCGGAAAGACCTTCGGAGCCGATCTCTTCCTTGTCGGCCAGGACCACCATCGCCGTTCTTTCGGGGATCTCCTCCAGATCCAGGAGCGCCCGGAGCGCGCCGTAGGCGCAGACGCGGTCATCCTGGCCGTAGGAGCCCACCATGCTTTCGTCAATACCCACCGAACGGGCTTTTCCCGCCGGGACCAGAGAGATCTCGGAGGAGAGGAAATCCTCCTCGGTGATGCCGAAGCGGTCGTTGAAGAGCGACATGACCGCGAGCTTGACCCGGTCCTCGCCTTCGCCGGCGTAGGGCAGCGTGCCCAGGATGGGATTCAGGCTTTCGCCGGTGTAGGCGGCGTTCAGGGGCTTGGAGCCCTGCTCGCGGGCCAGATGGGGAAGAAGATCGGGGATCGAGAAGACGGGGTCGCCCTCGTCCTCGCCCACGACCACGTCGATCTTTTCGCCGTCCGGCTTCACGGCCACGCCGTGGAGCGCCAGGGGGATGGTCATCCACTGATATTTGCGGATGCCGCCGTAATAATGGGTCTTGAAATAGGCGGCGTCGCTTTCCTGATAGAGAGGATTGGGTTTCAGGTCGAGACGGGGGGAATCGATGTGGGCGGCGACGATGTTCACGCCGGCCGAAAGAGGCCTTTTGCCGACGGTGAAGAGGATGGTCATCTTGTCGCCGAAGGAGACGTAATATTTTTTGCCGGGGACTGCGGGGGAAGAGGAATCGTAGGGCTCGAAGCCCTTTTCGGCGGCCAGCCGGATCGCTTCGCGCGAGGCTTCGCGCTCGGTCTTGCCGGCGTCGAGATATGCCATGTACCCTTCGGCAAACCGCGTGATCTCGATGCTTTCGCTGCTTTTCAGATCCTCGATCCTTCTCTTTTTCGGCGCGAGCAGCTTTTCGCGTACTTCATTGAGTTCGTCCATGTCTTCCTGTCCTTTCCTGTCTTTATCATATTTGTGACGGTTTGCAAGAGCAAAGAGCGGGGAAGCGAGCGCTTTGAAAAACGCGCTTCCTTCCCGGCGGAAGCTCTCCTCGTCCCGGTCGTTCCAAAGAACGACGTCGCTTCTTCCTATATAATAAGAAGCGTCCTTCTGGGCGTTGACGCGGGCTTCGGCAGCCTCCTGCGAGATCCCGTCCCGCAGCATGATCCGGCGGATGCGTACATCCCTCGCGGCGAGGACCGCCGCGGTGAGATCGCAGATCTCCGAAAGCCCGCTCTCAAAGAGGAGCGGCGCGTCCACCGCCGCAAGGCGCGGCCCGGATTCCAGAGCTTTCCGGATCTCTTCCGCCACGAAGGGGTGGGTGATCCGGTTCAGATCCTCCAGACGCTCCGGAGAGGAAAAGACCAGAGGCGCGAGCTTCCTGCGGTCGATCTGTCCGCCGGTGAGGATCTCCTCTCCGAAGCGGGAGGTCAGGGCGTTCCGCAGCGCGGCGCTCTCCGCAAGAAGACGGTGATAGATCGCGTCGGCGTCCAGCACGAGCGCGCCGTGCCGCGCGAAGATCCCCGACAGAGTGGATTTTCCGGCTCCGGAAAAGCCGGTGATGCCGACGACGGTCACGTGACCCCTCCTTTCACGGAGTTGTTTTTGATCAGACGGACGTTTGCTCCGGTTTTCAGTATAGCATACTTTCCGGGAAATGCAAAGAGAAAAAGGCGAGAGGATCACTCCGCGGAGAGATAGATCAGATCGCCGCCCGCGGAACGGGAAAGCCGGTTGAACACGGCATCGCCCCGCCCGTGCCGGTCGGGAGAGATCTGGACGTAGATCCGTCCGGCACCGGTGCGGTCGGCGTTGCGCAGCGTGAGGAACAAAAGACGCGCGTGGGCGTCGTGGTCGGCTTCGGCCCCGTAGGAAAGGACCCGGTATCCGAGGGCCGCCGCCCGTTCGGCGCATTCGTCAAAGACGACGGCGGCGTTTTCTTCGGGGTGGGGGAGCGAGGCGAGATACCGGAGCGAATCCTCTCCGCGTCCCACAAGACCGGTCAGGGGAGCGGCCGGCGCGTAATGGCGGTATTTCATGCCGGGAGAGCGCGGCGGCTTCCCGTCCGCGGGAGCCGAGGCGTCGCCCACCTCCTCGCCGAGAACGGCCGCGAGCGCCTCGCGGCTGATCCCGCCCGGCCGAAGGATATCGAAGGGGCGCCGGGAAAGATCGATCACGGTGGATTCCACGCCGACCGCCGCGTCGCCTCCGTCCAGGATCAGAGGGATCCTGCCGGTCAGATCGTCGGTCACGTCCCGGAGGGTGGTGGGACTCGGCTTTCCGGAAAGATTGGCGCTGGGCGCGGCGATGGGAACGCCTGCTGCCGCGATCAGCGCACGCGCGGCGGGGTGCGACGGCATACGGATCGCCACGGTCGGTCCGCCCGCGGTGATCACGTCGGGAACAAGCCCGCTGCGGGGCAGCACCATGGTCAGAGGACCCGGCCAGAAGCGCGCGGCAAGGAGCCTGACCGTCGCCTCGGTTTCGGGATCGATCACGACCAGAGGGAAAAGCTCCGGGAGAGAAGCGATATGCAGGATCAGGGGGTTGTCCTGCGGACGGCCCTTGACCCGGTAGATCTCCCGTACGGCCGCGGGATCAAGGCCGTTTGCGGCCAGACCGTATACCGTTTCGGTGGGCATGGCGCAAAGACCGCCGCCGCGGATGACGCCGGCCGCCGCGAGGATGCCCTCCCGGTCTGCCGCTTTGATCTCGGTATGCAAGAAGAAACGCTTCCTTTCCGCTTATGCGCCGGCAGAAAACGCCGGAAAACCCGCAAAAGAGCCTTACTTGGTGGCATTATAACACGTTTTGCGCATTTTGGCAATCGAGGCTTCCGTCAAAATGAACATACCGAATATTTGTACAAATATGCAAAAACAACCCGTCCGGTTTTATGCAGAAGTATGATCCGATCGTAAAATATTAGACAGAATCACAAAAATACTGCATTGCCAAGCAACAGGGAATCGTCTATAATTATGTGTATGACAGAGGGAATAGGGCTTTTTGGAAGACGTCTTGTTGACTTTTTACACAAAAGCCTGTTTCCCCCACTCGGAGGAGTGGAACCGGAAAGATCGCGGTCAACCGGCCGGTAGCCGCCTTTTTCCGCGTTCGGAAGCCATCAAAAAGGAGAGAGAAGAATGTTTAAGAAAGCCAAATCCACGCTATGGCTGATGGTCGGCTTGCTCGTTCTCTGTCTGATCACCATCGTCGTTCCGATTCTGAACCCGGTGGTCATCTCGGTCAACGACTGCAATCCGACGCAGTGGTTCGTTTCACTGCTTTACAACATGGACGGTCTGGTTCCGCCGATCAACAACCAGGCTTCGCTCCACGTTGAATTCGTCAGCTTCTTCATGCCCTTCGGTGTATTGATTTTCCTCACCTTCTACGGGTTCGTGATCGTGACCACGATCTTCAAGATCATGGGCAACGAGCTTTTTGCCACGAAAATGGCCCGCATTTCGGCGTGGATCGGCGTGATCTGCTCCGGATTCTTCGTGGGATTCTTCCTTTATTCCACGATCACGACCGGTCAGAAAATCGGTTTCCCGGGAGGCTCCGCATTCATTCTGGTGATTACCATTGCGGTGCTTGTTCTGGCGCGCCGCCACAAGAAACAGATGGAAGCGGAAGACACCCGCGCAAGACACCTGAAGACCATCTTTACCAAGTCCCAGAAGAGAGAAGCGATCATCTTCTACGGCATGGTCAGCCCCTTCTATCTGATGGCTCTGATCGTCACCCTCTACCCGATCATGTGGGGTATCATCAGAAGCTTCACCAACTATACCGGCTACAACGATCCGCTCGGAACCGGCTTCTCCTCCTACATGCGCTGCCTGCAGGACGAGCAGACCTGGACCTCCTTCGTCACCACCCTTGAGATCGGCATCTTCTACGTCCCGGTGGGACTGGTGCTCGGCGTGGCGCTGGCCATGCTCCTGAACACCAACATCAAGGGGTCCGGCTTCTTCCGTACGGTCTATTATTTCCCGTCCATCATTCCGGGCGTCGCCAGCGGTCTTATGTGGCGCATGCTCTTCGCACAGAACGGCGGCGCCATCAACACCATGCTCGGCTGGTTCGGCATCGCTCCTTTCAACTGGCTCGGCTACAGCGGGTGCCGCTACGCGCTTTACATCATGCTGGCATGGAGCTCCGCAGGCGGTATCCTTACTTACCTGTCGGCCCTGAAGGGCATCAACAACGAGCTTTATGAATCCGCCATGATCGACGGCGCGACCTCCTGGAGACGGTTCTGGAGCATCACCCTTCCGATGATCTCCTCCACCCTCTTCTACAACCTGGTCACCGGCCTGATCGCCGCCTGGCAGATTTACGCGCAGCCCGTCTTCCTGGCCGGCGCAACGCTCCTGACCGTCCCGTTCACCCCCAACTACACCTTCGTGGTTCAGATCTATCAGCAGATCTTCACCAACCAGCGCTTCGGCTTCGGCCTCGCAATGGTGTGGATCCTCTTTGCGGCGTCCATGATCTCCAACCGTGTGGTCTTCTGGACCGGTAACCTGTGGGTCTTCAATGAGAACGCTCCGCAGAAGGAAAAGAAAAAGAAGGTCAAGAAACAGCAGGCTGTCGTCGCAGGCAACTGACTTTAAGAAAAGGAGCTGATAGATTTGCGTAATATTTCATTATGGGGAATCCGGATAGCGCCGCTCATTCTGGTCGTTCTGCTGTTTATTCCCGGCTTCCTTTGCCCGTTCGGCTATACCGACACCTTCTTCGGCGCGCCGCAGTCGGTGCTCTCCCTTTCCACGATGCCGGATTACATCCGTACGATCTGCGACCCGATCCGTGACGGCTACGACTACATCAAATCCATCTACACCGGCGCGAGCGTTGCGCAGACCGCCGTGCTTTCCGACTTGATCCCGATCCTCTGCATGGCGTTCTTCATCACCTACATCGCCATGGCGCTGGGTACGATCCTGACCTATTTCAAGAGCGATACCGTGCAGAACTTCGGCGCCAGAGTCATCAAGATCGGCGGCTTCTTCTCTCTGGGCGTGACCCTGGCGACCTACCTGGTCAACTACTCTCTCCGCTTCAAGGTCGTCGCCGAAGGCGGCGTGATCATCAACGGGGTCAACGTTCCCAAGGATACGTACATCAACTCGGTGCAGTACGGCCTGAGCCGTGCGGTCCCGATCGGCGCCATCCTGGCGCTGGTCCTGATCCTGCTCAGCGTCGTCGGAGCTTACATCTTCAACTACATCAACACCCAGTCGATCCGCGCGGCCATGAAGATCCTGCAGAGCGTGCGTCCGGTCGAAAACCCGGGAAAGCGTACGCTGAAGACGGTTCTCTGCTACATCGTCGCGTCCCTGATCGCTCTGGTCTTCCTGATTCCTTTCTACTTCACCGTTCTGAACTCCCTGCGTGAGCTGAACAGCATGCCTACCATCCGCTGGCCAACTCCTCCGCACTTTGAGAACTACGTTTACGCCATCAACCGCATCCCGTTCGGAAGATTTGCGATTTCCTCCATCATCATCGTGGTGCTGTCGGTCGGCTTCGGCGTGGTCATCAACTACATCTTCGCCTATGCGTTCGCCCGTTTGAACGCCCCCGGCAAGGACTTCCTGTTCTCCATCGTCATCACCCTGATGATGGTCCCGACCATCGCGACGCAGATCCCGCAGTACGTCGTTCTGATCCAGATGAACACCTACAACACCTACTGGATCTGGTTCCTCCTTGGTCTGGCAGGGAAACCGACCTACATCTTCCTCTACCGCCAGTTCCTGATGGGCATCCCGAAAGCCCTTGAGGAATCGGCCAAGATCGACGGCGCGTCCATGCCGCGTACGATCCTCAGCATCATCGTTCCGAATACCGCGCCGGTTATCGCGACGGTGTTTATGCTCGAGTTCCTGTAC
>JAFRWU010000037.1 GCA_017441705.1 Clostridia bacterium
CGCGGTGGGTCTATCCGGCTCCGCCGGATAAACAAAGAACGGATGCCTTCGCATCCGCAGTGGGTCTATCCGGCTCCGCCGGATAAACAAAGAACGGATGCCTTCGCATCCGCGGTGGGTCTATCCGGCTCCGTCGGATAAACAAAGAACGGATGCCTTCGCATCCGCAGTGGGTCTATCCGGCTCCGCCGGATAAACAAAGAACGGATGCCTTCGCATCCGTTCTTTGTCTATAAATAACGTTACTTATTTATACTTCTTTTTGCGGGCCGCTTCCGACTTTTTTCTCCGTTTCACGCTGGGGCTCTCATAATGTTCGCGTTTGCGGAGTTCGGAAAGGACACCGGACTTCGCACAGCTTCTTTTGAATCTGCGAAGAGCGTTGTCAAGCGACTCATTCTCTCTGAGATGTACTTCTGACATGTTTTTCCCTCCCTCCGGAACTACCATATCGCAGTGACCTACGATAGGGATATTATACACCGAAGAAGGCCTTCTGTCAAGTCTTTTTTGCCCTCATTTTACCACGATATTCACAATCTTGTTCTTGATGACAATGATCTTGACCACGTTTTTGCCTTCTATGGCGGCCTTTACGCGGGAATCGGCGCGCGCGGCTTCCTCCGCGGCGGCGTTGTCCGCGTCCATCGGGACCGTGACGGTGCCCTTGAGCTTTCCGTTGACCTGTACGGCGATCTCCACCGAAGCGGCGACCGTCTTCTTCTCGTCGTAAGCAGGCCACGCGGCCAGCGAGAGGAAGCCCTTTCCGCCCAAAGCCTCCCACATCTCCTCGGTCAGATGCGGCGCGAAGGGATTGAGCAGGGTGATAAAGGTCACAAGCTCGTCTTTTGTGAGGCTGCCGTTGTCGGCGATTTCGTTGAGCAGGGTCATCAGAGCGGCGATCGCGGTGTTGAATTTCATGCCGTCGATGTCGTCGGTCACCTTTTTGATCGTGCGGTGGAAGGAAGGCTCCAGCTTTTCGGTGACGCCGGTCCCCTTGACCAGATCGGTCAGCCCGGCCACGCGGTCCAGGAAGCGCTTGCATCCGCGGATCGCCGCGGGCGACCAGGGCGCCGATTTTTCAAAGTCGCCGATGAACATCTCGTAAAGGCGCAGGGTATCCGCGCCGTAGGCCGCGATGATATCGTCCGGATTGATGACGTTGCCGCGGGATTTCGACATCTTCTCCCCGTTTTCACCGAGGATCATGCCGTGCGCCGTGCGCTTCAGATAGGGCTCCGGACAGGGCAGTACGCCGATGTCGTAGAGGAAATGCGCCCAGAAGCGCGAATAGAGAAGGTGAAGCGTCACGTGCTCCATACCGCCGTTGTACCAGTCCACCGGCATCCAGTAATCCAGAGCTTCTTTGCCCGCCGGCGCAGTATCGCAGTGCGGGTCGCAATAGCGCATGAAATACCAGGAGGATCCGGCCCAGTTGGGCATGGTGTCGGTTTCACGTCTGGCGGGACCGCCGCAGTGCGGGCAGGTGGTCTTCACCCAGTCCTCCATGGCGGCAAGAGGCGAATCGCCGTTTTCGGTGGGCTCGTAGGCTTCCACCTCCGGCAGCATCAGGGGAAGCTCCTCTTCCGGGAGCGGGACCCATCCGCACTTGTCGCACCAGACCATCGGGACCGGCTCGCCCCAATAGCGCTGGCGCGAGAAGAGCCAGTCGCGCAGCTTGTAGTTGACCTTCGATTTGCCCACGCCCTTTTCCGCGAGCCAGGCGATTATGGCTTTCTTCGCTTCGGCGACCTCCATGCCGTCCAGGAAGCCGGAATTCACCATCCGGCCGGTCTCTACGTCGGTAAAGGCTTCGTTTTCCACGTCGCCGCCGGCCACGACCTCCACGACGGGAAGGCCGAATTTCTTCGCAAATTCAAAGTCGCGGGTGTCGTGCGCCGGCACCGCCATGATGGCGCCGGTGCCGTAGGTCGCCAGGACGTAATCCGAAATGTAGATCGGGATCTCTTTCCCGGTGACCGGATTGATCGCTTCCACGCCGGAAAGACGCACGCCGGTCTTTTCCTTGGAAAGCTCGGTGCGCTCGAAATCCGATTTCTTCGCCGCTTCGGCACGGTAAGCCGCGATTTCCGGCATATTCCCGAGCTTTGCGGCCCACTTGTCGATCAGCTCGTGCTCCGGCGAGATGACCATATAGGTCGCGCCGAAGAGCGTGTCGGGGCGAGTGGTGAACACCGTCAGCTTGTCCCCTGCCGTGGTGAGGAAATCCACCTCGGCGCCTTCGCTCCGGCCGATCCAGTTGATCTCCTGCGTCTTCACGCGTTCGATGAAATCCAGATCCTTCAGACCGTCGATGAGCTTTTCGGCGTAATCGGTGATCTTGAGCATCCACTGGCTTTTTACCTTGTGAACGACGTCGCCGCCGCAGCGTTCGCATTTGCCGTTGACGACCTCTTCGTTGGCGAGGCCGATCTTGCAGGAGGGGCAGAAATTGATGGTCATCTCCTTCTTGTAGGCGAGACCGTGCTTGTAGAGCTGCAGGAAGATCCACTGGGTCCAGCGGTAATAGGAGGGATCGGTCGTGTCGATCTCCCGCGTCCAGTCGAAGGAGAGACCGATGGATTTGATCTGCTCGGTAAAATGCGCGATGTTCTTTTTGGTCACCACGGCGGGATGCACGTGGTTCTTGATGGCGTAGTTTTCGGTGGGGAGCCCGAACGCATCCCAGCCGATGGGAAACAGGACGTTGTAGCCCTGCATCCTCTTCTTCCGCGACACGATGTCCATGGCGGTATAGGGACGCGGGTGTCCGATATGAAGCCCCTGCCCCGAAGGATAGGGAAATTCCACCAGCGTGTAGTATTTCGGCTTCGTGCGGTCGATCTTCGCGTGGAAGGCGCCTTCCTCTTCCCAGCGTTTCTGCCACTTTTTCTCAATCGAAGCAAAATCGTATTTCACTGCTTCTTCCAGTCCTTTCTCTTCTGCCTTTATTTCAGGAGTTCCTCCGCGCCGATCCGCGGCGCGTCGTTCCAAAGCCTCTCAATGGCGTAAAACTCTCGCATCTCCTTGCGGAACACGTGGATCACCACCGAGCCGTAATCCATCAGGACCCAGCTGGAGGCCGAAAGGCCTTCCACCGAAAGCGGCGTCTCCCCCGCTTCCTTGAGCTTGCGTTCGATCTCCTCCGTGATGGCGCGGATCTGGGCGGCGGAAGAGCCGGTCAGGATCACGAAATAATCGGCGATGGTGGTAAGCTCCCGGATGTCCAGCGCCTCGATATCGGTGGCCATCTTGGAATCGGCGGCGCGGCAGGCGGTTTTCAGGATCTCATTCGGCGTCATTGCGTTTCCTCATTTCTGAAAGGGTTTTCTTGTAGTATTCGTAGGTTTTCCGTGTGTCCGGATGGATCGTGCGCCCTCTGGCGCTCTCCCGTTCCAGAGTCATACGCGCTTCTTCGGCGGCGGCCGCCTCCAGACTGACCTCCGAAAGACGGCGAAGGTCCTTCAGGCCGTCGGCGAAGTCCCGTCCGGGTTCTGTGAGATCCGCCACGTAGAGCAGGAGCTGCAGCTTTGTCATGCTGGGTCCTCCGGTGGCATGGGTCCGGATGGCTTCCGCCACGTCGTCGGGCACGGAAAAATCCCTCTTCGCCCGGACGGCGCCCGACAGGGCGTGAAGCACCTGCGGACAGGCGAGCGTATCGTTATCGACCATTATACCGCATTCGGAACACATTTTCAACTGGCTCTCGATCGTATCTTCCTTGGTGCAGTCGTGGAGAAGAGCGGCGAGCCGCGCCTTTTCCGGATCTGCGCCGTGGATCAGGGCCAGTCTTTCGGCTTCCTTCACCACGCCAAGGACGTGACGGTACCGTCTTTCCGAAAGCTCACTTTTTATGATTTCGCGGATCTCTTCTTCGGTCATCGATAAAGATTCCTTTCCCGGATATACGCCGCGATCTCCGGCGGAAGAAAGGGGGCTTCCTCGCCCTTCGCGATCTTTTCGCGGATCTCGCTGGAGGAAACCGGGACGACCCTGTGGGAAAGAAGGGTCACCCTCGCGCCCCAGCGGTCTTCCAGCTCCCGCTTCTTTTCCAGAAGCAGGGGAAGCTCTTCCCCGTCCCGGGCGGCGGCGGCGATCGAAGCCAGACGGAATATCGTTTCCGCCTTGTGCCACCGGTCCAGCGTCAGGAGCATGTCTCCTCCCACCAGCAGAACGATCTTCGCCCCGGGACAGAGTCCGTGCAGTTCCTGCAGCGTGTCCGACGTGTAGCTTTTGTCCCCGCGCTCAAGCTCCAGGCGCGACGCTTCGCACCGGGGGATGAGCGACGCGGCGATGGAGGCCATTTCAAAGCGTTCCTCTACGCTTGCCGTGCCCCGTGGCAGACTTTTGTGCGGGGGGATGAACGCCGGCATCAGAAGGAGCCGGGTCAGTCTGAGTTCCCGGACCGCGCTTTCTGCCAGGGCGATATGACCCGCGTGCGGCGGATTGAAGGTCCCGCCGAAGAGGCCGAGCTTCATGATCGTCCTTTCTTTCCTCTCAGATCCCGATTTTGGAATCTTTCGCCTTTTTCTTGTATAATACGAATTTGGACCCGATGGCGGTCACCACGACCGCGCCGGTTTTTTCCGCGATCTCCTCCGCCGCCTCCCGCGAGGTAAGCCCGGAGTTGTCGAGTACGCTCATCTTCACCAGCTCCCGCGCCTCCAGCGCTTCGGCCGCCGAACGGATCACGCTGTCGTTGATCCCGGCTTTTCCGACCTGCACGACGGCGGGTTCCGCGGAAGCCAGGGAACGCAGCTTTGCTCTTTCTTTACTGGTCATATGTATCTCCCGGGCGTTTTTCCAACGCCTCTTTGAATTTCCGGAACGCCCGCGCCCGGTGAGAGCAGACGTTCTTTTCCTCCAGCGTCATTTCCGCGTAGGTCTTCCCCATCTCGTCGCAGAAAAACACCGGGTCGTATCCGAAATTGTTGCCGCCTCTTCTTTCCCGGGTGATGTGACCCGCCACCCGCGCGCTTTCGGCGATCTCGCTTCCGTCGGGAAAGACGCAGACGACGGAGGTTTCAAAATACGCCTCCCGATCGTCCTTCCCCTCCATTTCGGCAAGGACGCGGGCGCATCGCATGCCCTCCGGCGCGTAGCGGGCCGAATAAACGCCGGGAGCGCCGCCCAGGGCCTTGATCACGAGCCCCGTATCGTCGGCGACCGCAGGCCTTCCCAGGAGCTCCGCGATCTCCCGCGCCTTTTTGCGGGCGTTTTCATAAAAGGTCTTTCCGTCCTCCACCGTTTCGTGGGAGCACCCCACGTCCCGAAGGGAAAGGATCTCGATCCCGCTTCCTTCGAAAAGCGCGCGCACTTCCCGGAGCTTATGGGGATTGTTGGTGGCAAAAATCAGTTCCATCATTCGCTGAACAGAGCCTCGGCAAAGCTTTCCGCGTCAAAGGGAAGCATGTCGTCAAGCTTTTCTCCCACACAGATTCTTTTGACCGGCACCTCCAGCTCCCGGCAGATGGCAAGGGCGATGCCGCCCTTGGCGGTGCCGTCGAGCTTGGTGAGAACGATCCCCGTCACGTCGGCCGTCTTTTCAAACTCCCTTGCCTGCAGGAGGCCGTTCTGCCCGGTGGTGGCGTCCACCACCAGGAGAGTTTCCACGTCGGCGTCCGGAAGCTCCCGGCGGACGACTCTGCCGATCTTGGAGAGCTCGTTCATCAGATTCTGCTTGTTGTGAAGTCTTCCCGCCGTGTCGCAGATCAAAACGTCGGTCCCACGCGCCTTTGCGGCCTGGATCGCGTCAAATACAACGGCGGCCGGATCGGCGCCTTCGCCGTGCCGGATCAGGGGGACGCTGGCCCGTTCCGCCCAGATCCCGAGCTGATCGGCGGCGGCGGCGCGGAAGGTGTCGCCTGCGGCGAGCATCACGTTTTTTCCCTCGCTTCTGAGGGACGCGGCGAGCTTTCCGATGGTGGTGGTCTTTCCCACGCCGTTGACCCCGATCACCAGGATCACCGACGGGCGGGTCGAAAGCTTCAGCTCGCCCTCTCCCTGACGCAGGATGTCGGCGATGATCGAGGTCAGTTCCTTCCTCACTTCGCCGCTTTCTTTGATCTTTTTCTCTTTTATCCTTTCACGTAGCGTATCCGTGATCTCTTCGGAGAGCGCGGCGCCCACGTCGGCAAGGATCATGGCGTCCTGCAGCTCCTCGAGCATATCCTCGTCCACCCCGCGCAGAGATGAAAACAGGTTCCCGAAAACGCCCGCCATTCCTTTGCGGGTCTTGGCAAGCCCTTCCTTGATTTTACCGAACAGTCCCGTTTTTGATCTCCCCTTTCTCCTCGTCCCAGTCGCCGAGCTTCGCCATATCCATGATCAGAAGCTTGCTGACGCCCGCCTCCTGCATGGTGACGCCGTAGAGGATATCCGACTCCTCCATGGTGCCGCGGCGGTGCGTGATCACGATGAACTGCGTTTTTTCGGAAAGCTTGCGCATGTAGCGCGCAAACCGGTATACGTTGGTGTCGTCCAGCGCGGCCTCGATCTCGTCCAGGACGCAGAAGGGCGTCGGCCGGGTCTTCAGGATGGCGAAATACAGCGCGATGGCTACGAACGCCTTTTCACCGCCCGACAGGAGCGAGATCGTCCGGAGATTCTTCCCCGGAAGCTTGACGACGATCTCGATGCCGGAGGTCAGAAGCTCGTTCGGATCGTCAAGCACGAGCGCCGCGCTGCCGCCGCCGAAGATCTCCACGAAGCTTTCGTTGAAGTATTCGTTGAGAAGCCGGAAATTCTCCTCGAAAAGCCTCCTCATTTCTCCGGTCACGTCTTCGATCATGGCGACGAGCTCTTCTTTCGATTTCTCGATATCGCTTCTCTGCGCCGTCAGCTCTTCAAAGCGCGCCTTGACCTCCTTGAATTCGTCGATGGCGCCCACGTCGATTTCACCGAGAGCGCGGATCCTGCCTCTGAGCTCGCCGACCCGGGAACCGACCTTTGATTTTTCGGGGAGCCTTGCCCCGCCGATCGTTTTGTCGGCTTCGGCCGGAGTCATTTCATAGTTTTCCCAGAGGTTTCGGGTGATCCTGTCCTCGTCCTCCGCAAGATTCGTCCTGCGCATTTCAAGCCGCTGGCATTCCTTTTCCAGCTCGACGATCTCGTCGTTTTTTTCGCGGGCGGTCTTTTCCGCCTTGCTCCTTTCGGCCTCCCTGCCGAGACGTGTTTCGCCGAGGAGGCGGAGCGATTCGTTTTCTTTTTCGATCTCCCCGTCCTTCTCTTCCATCCGCACAAGGACCGAAGCGCGTTTCTCTTCGTTCTCCGCGATGCTCCCGGCGGCTTCGTCAAAGAGCTTTTCCTGTCCGGCTACGGCGTCCGCCGCGCCCGCCAGGATCCTTTCCAGATCGGTCTTCCCGTTTTGAAGCTCTGCCGCAGACGCTTCCAGGGCCGCGATCTTTTCGGAGATCGCGGCGAGCTCCGACGCGATCGCGCCGGCTTCGCTTCCGGTATCGGAAAGCTCGCTCTGCAGTTTTTCCGCCTCTTTTTCGATCCTTTCGGCTTCGGCAAGGCTTTCGGCCGCCAGTTTTTCCTCTCTTTCCCGGTCGGCAAGACGTTCCTTTTCCCGGCCGGAAAGCTCTGCGATCTCCCGGTCCGCGCCGTCGACGCGTTCCTCGAGCGCCGCAAGAAGCTTCTTTTCGGATTCGATCCTCGTCTCCTCTTCCAGAAGCACGTTTTTATTCTTCCGGACGTCCTCTTCGCCGGCTTCGATCTGATAGGAAAGCCCGTCGAGCTCCTTCGCGGCTTTTTTGTATTCTTCCGTGAGCGTATCGATCAGGCTGCGGCTTTCCTCGATCTTTTTCTCCAGTTCCTCCAGCTCGTTGGCGCGGGAGAGGATCCCGCCGGACCGCGCGAGGCTTCCGCCGGTGAGAGAACCGCCCTGGTTCACAAGCTGGCCGTCCAGCGTGACCACCCGGAAGCGATACCCCCGGCTCCTGGCCATCCTGACGGCGTCGTCGATATTGTCGGCCACCACCGTCCGCCCGAGCAGATTGGAAACGATGCTTTCATAGCGTTTTTCGGTCCTCAGAAGATCGGACGCGACCCCGATATACCCCGTCTCGCGCTCCAGACCGGTCTCGTTCAGCCGGTAAGGCCGGATGGCGGTCAGAGGCAGGAAGGTGGCGCGGCCGGCGTTTGCCGACTGCAGATACCGGATTGCCCGCTTCGCGCTTTCCTCATCGTCGGTGACGATGTTCTGCAGCGCGCCGCCCAGCGCCGTTTCCAGCGCCACGGCGTACGTCTTTTCGGTATGGGAAAGCTCGGCCACGGTGCCGTGGATCCCGCCGACGGTGCCCCTCCGCTTTTCACGCATCAGGGCGCGCACGGCCTGATTGAAGCCCTCGTAATCTCTCTGCATGTCTGCCAGAAGATTCCGGCGGGACACGGCGGCGTTTCTTTCCTCCGCCGCGCGGTCAAGCTTCTCCTTCGAGGCGTCCGCTTTTTTCTTCCGGGATTCGTACCGGAGCCGGTATCCGGAGAGAAGATTGGTCAGCTCTTCCAGTTCTTCCTTTGCTCCGCGGATCTTTTCCTCGCTTTCGGCGGTTCTCGTTTTCTGCTCGTCCAGAGCCTCGGAGATCCTCGCCCTCTCCGTCCCGAGAGCCTCGCGCCTCTCCGCCGCAGCGCGCGCGTCGCGCTCCGCGGCCTCCGAGGCCGACCTGTGTACCGACGCGGCCAGTCTCTTCTCCACCGCATCGGCGCGCAGAGACGCCGTATGAGCGTCCTTGGCGTCGGACGCGGCCGCGATCCGGTCCAATTCCGCCCGCTTTTCGGCGGCTTTTCCGGTGAGCGTTTCTTTTTCTCCGGCTGCGGCGGCGATCTTCTCCTCCTGCTCGGCGATGGCTTTTTCGATCTCCGCTCTCCGGTCTCTGCCGGAAGCGAGCTCGCTTCGGACGCGCTCCACGTTTTCTTTGGTCAGACGGATGGCCGTTTCCAGGGACGAGAGCTCCCCGGCAAACTCCGCTCTTTCTGCCTCCAGCGTGCGGATCTCCGCCCGTTTCGCCTCTTCCTCCACCGAAAGGAGGCGCATCTCCTCCGCGATGCTTTCTGCGGCGGCATAAGCTTTGTCAGACGCGATGCGCGCCTCC
This sequence comes from Clostridia bacterium, assembly GCA_017441705.1. Classification (GTDB taxonomy): domain Bacteria; phylum Bacillota; class Clostridia; order Oscillospirales; family QAMX01; genus RUG11797. Next base: position 9,093 of record JAFRWU010000037.1, read on the forward strand.
TCCAGCTGGAAGGACGCGAGATTGTAGTCTTTTTCGTTTTTGGCGCTTTTTTCCCGGATCTCCCGCAGATCGTCGGCCCAGAGCCCGATCTCCAGCCCGCGCAGCTCGTCCCGGAGAAGAAGATAGCTTCTGGCCTTTTCGGCTTTTTTCTCCAGAGGCGCGTATCTCCCCTCCACCTCGGCGATGATATCGTTGATGCGGACGAGGTTTTCGTCGGTGGCCGAAAGCTTCTTTTCGGTCTCCTCCTTGCGGTATTTGTATTTGGAAATGCCGGCGGCTTCCTCAAACATGCCGCGCCGGTCGGCGCTCCTGACCGACAGGACTTCGTCGATCCTGCCCTGACCGATCATGGAATAGCCGTCCCTGCCGAGGCCGGTGTTCATCAGAAGCTCGTTCACGTCCTTGAGGCGGACGATTTTCCGGTTGATGAAATAATCGCTCTCTCCCGAACGGTAGTAACGGCGGGCGATGATGACCTCGTCGTAATCCACCGGGAGATAATGCTCGCTGTTGTCGATGGTCAGGGCGACCTCGGCATAGCCGGATCCTTTGCGGATCGGGGTCCCCGAAAAAATCACGTCTTCCATCCGGCTGCCGCGCAGGGTTTTGGTGGACTGCTCGCCAAGGACCCAGCGGATCGCGTCGGAAATGTTCGATTTCCCGCTGCCGTTGGGCCCGACGATGCTGGTGATCCCCTTGCCGAATTTGATTTCGGTCTTGTCCGGGAAGGATTTAAAGCCGCTGATCTCCAGTGATTTTAAGTACACGAATACACCTCATAAACGTCATTTTCCGCGGATCTGCGCTTCGCCGCGAAATCCGCGCGGATCCATGATCATTCCGCGCCGCTTTTCTCTTCTTTTTCCAAGCCCATCAGGATCAGAGCTTCCCTGGCTGCGTTCTGCTCGGCTTCCTTCTTGCTCCTTCCGATCCCCTCCGAGAAGGGATTGGAATTGATGAAGAGCGTCACGTGAAAACGCTTGTCGTGATCCGGTCCCTCTTCGCCGTCCTGGGCATAGGAGATGGTCTCCTCCCGGCTTTTCTGGACGATTTCCTGCAGGGTGGTCTTGTAGTCCTTGAAAAGGACGCCGTTGCGGGCGGTTTCCACCATGCCGGGGATATAGGTCAGTACGAAGCTCCTTGCCGCGTCGATCCCGCCGTCGAGATACAGAGCCGCGATCAGGGCTTCGGTGGCGTCGGCCAGGATCGAAGGGCGGGATCTTCCGCCGCTGTGCTCTTCGCCCTTGCCGAGATAGAGATACTTGCCGAGACCGATCGCCGTTGCGATCTTGTAAAGCGCGCTTTCGCATACCACCTGCGCGCGGATCTTGGTGAGTTCTCCCTCGGGCTTGTCGTCTATCGTCCGGTACAGATACTCGGTCGTCACCATGCTCAGGACCGAATCGCCCAGGAATTCCAGCCGCTCGTTGGAAAGCAGGACGACTTTGTCGCTTCTGGCGAATTCCTCGTTGGCGTAAGAGCTGTGCGTCAAGGCGCGGCGCAGGATCGCCTCATTCCGGAATCTGTGACCGATCTTTTCTTCCAGTTCCCGCGTCATGCTTTCTCTTCCTTTCCCGCCGCAAGCTCCGAACGGATCGTGTCGATGAATCCGGATTCCACATATTCCATCGCCTGATGCACGGCGCTGCGGAAGGCGTAGGCGTTCGCCGATCCGTGCGCTTTGATGACGGCATGGTCGACCCCGATCAGAGGCGCGCCGCCGATCTCCTTGTAATCTAGGGACGCTCTGAGCCTTCCGATCTCTTTTTTCATCAGAAGTCCCATGATCTTCGTGCCTGCGTTGCGGTAAAACATATCCTTCATCAGGCCGGAGATGTAAAGGGCCATCCCTTCCATCCCCTTCACCAGGATATTCCCGGAAAACCCGTCGGCTACGATCACGTCGAATCCGCCGCCGGTCACCTCTCTCGCTTCGCAGTTGCCCGCAAAGAGGAGTTTGCCCTCCTCGTTCGCTTCCTTCAGGCGGGCGTAGGCCTCCCGCCGCAGCTCGTCGCCCTTCGTTTCTTCGGAGCCGTTGTTCAGGAGACCCACCTTCGGGTCCTTTTTCTTCATGACGCGGGAGGCGTAGAGGCTTCCCATCAGGGCGAACTGCTCCAGGTACTCGGCGCTGCAGTCGGCGGTGGCGCCGCAGTCAAGCAGCAGCGCTCCCCCGGTCTTCGTGGGGATCACCGAGGCGAGAGCGGCGCGTCTTACTCCGCGGATCCGCTTTGTGATCAGCTGCGCGCCGGTCAGAAGCGCGCCGGTGTTGCCCGAGCTCACCACGGCGTCGCCCTTTCCTTCTTTCAAAAGCTCCAGGGCGCGGCCCATGGAGGAATTCCGCTTGCTTTTCACCACGAGGAACGGATCCTCGTCGGTGTGCAGGACCACGTCGGTGTGCTCGACGGTATAAGCCGCTGGATCCTCCCCTTCTTCGCGGAGGATCGTTTCGATCCTGTCTTTCTCGCCGACAAAAAGCAATTCACAGCCGAACTCCTTTTTGGCGGCCAGAGCCCCTTTGACCTGCGCCCCGGGAGCGTTGTCCCCTCCCATGGCGTCCACGATAATGATCACGTCGTTTCTTCTCCCTTCCTCACGCCCTCGATCAGACGAAGGCTTCTTTCCGCGATTTTCAGATTGCGCAGCGCTTTGTTCGAGCGCTTGATCCCGTCTGCCCGCGCTTCCTCCCGCGTGTATTCCCGCATGATGCCGTAATTGACGTTCATCGGCTGGAAATGCGCGATGCGGGGATCGGATACGTACCCGGCCAGGGCGCCGATCGCGGTGCGGTCGTCCAGGCGGAAGTCTTCTCCCGTGAGCTTCGATGCGAGTCTTCTCGCCGCGTAAAATCCGGATGCGGTGGATTCGATATATCCTTCCACCCCGGTGATCTGCCCCGCAAAATACAGGCCTTCATCGTTTTTGACCATATAATCCCCGTCGAGGATCCGCGGAGAATCGAGAAACGTATTCCTGTGCATCACGCCGTACCGGACGAATTCCGCGTCATGAAGCGCGGGGATCATGGAAAAGACGCGCTTCTGTTCGCCGAATTTCAGGTGGGTCTGGAATCCCACCATGTTGTATAAGCTTCCGGCGGCGTTGTCCATGCGAAGCTGGACCACCGCGTACGGCTCCGCGCCCGTGCGGGGATCGACGAGTCCCACCGGCTTCATCGGGCCGAAGCGCATGGTGTCCTCTCCCCGGCGCGCCATCACCTCAATGGGCATGCAGCCCTCGAAGACGTACCGGTCCTCGAAGCCGTGTACCTCGGCCTCCTCCGCCGCGGCCAGCGCTTCGCGGAAGGCGCGGTATTCTTTTTCGTCCAGAGGACAGTTGATATACCCGTCGCCGTGTCCGTAGCGGGAGGCGACGAAGCTTTTTTCGGGATCCACGCTCTCTCCGGTGACGATCGGCGCCACCGCGTCGAAGAAGTGGAGCCCTTCTCCGCCGAACCGCCGCGCGATATCCGCCGCGAGACTGTCGGACGCCAGCGGCCCCGCCGCCACGATCAGCGGGCGTTCCGCAGGAACGGCGGTCACCTCTTTCTCCAGGACCGTGATCCGCGGATGACTGCGGATCCTCTCCGTGATACGGGCCGCAAAGCCTTCCCGGTCCACGGCAAGTGCGCCGCCGGCCTCCACGCGCGTTTTGTCGGCGGCTTCCATGACGAGGCTTCCGAGCCGCCGCAGTTCTTCCTTCAGGAGTCCCGCGGCGTTTTCCAGCCTTCCGGAACGCAGCGAATTGGAGCAAACCAGTTCCCCGAAATACGGCGAGCGGTGCGCCGGAGTCATTTTCGCGGGCTTCATCTCGTAAAGCGTGACGGCTATGCCCTTTTCCGCAAGCTGCCAGGCGGCTTCCGAGCCGGCAAGACCGGCTCCGATCACCGACGCTTTTTTCTCCGTCACCGGGTTCTCTCCTTTCCGCAGAGGCGCCGCGTCTTACGGCTTCGCATCTTTCTTCGCTTTGTAGCCTCCGGTCACCTTTTCATACCCGCAGGCCGGATCGGCGCAGTAGGTCTTTCGTTCGGCACGGGTGTTCTTCCGGAACAGGGTCTTGCCGCATTTCGGGCAAAGATCCTTCAGCGGCTGATCCCAGGTCATGAACGAACAGGCGGGGTAATTCGCGCAGCCGAAGTATTTGGCGCCGTTCCTGGATTTCTTTTCCAGGATCCTGCCTCCGCAGACGGGGCAGCTCCCCGGCGTCTCCACCACCAGAGGCTTGGTGTTTTTGCATTCCGGGTATCCGGGACAGGCGAGGAACTTTCCGAAGCGCCCGTTCTTGATCACCATAAAGCGGCCGCACTTGTCGCATTTGACGTCGGTGACCTCGTCGGCGGGGGCGCGTTTGACGCCCTCCAGGTTTTTGTCCGCCTTCAGAAGGTTTTCATGGAACCCGCCCCAGAACTGCCGGATGACGTCCTTCCACGGCTCCCTGCCTTCGCTGACCCGGTCCAGCTCGTCCTCCATATGGGCGGTGAATTCGGTGTCCACCACGTCCGGAAAATTCGCCTCCATCAACTCGGTGACGATGGTGCCGAGCTCGGTGGGCTTCAGGTTCCGTCCTTCCTTTTCCACATACTCGCGGTCCAGGATCGTGCCGATGGTGGGCGCGTAGGTGCTTGGGCGGCCGATGCCGTTTTCCTCCAAAGCACGGATCAAGGTCGCCTCGGTGTAGCGCGGCGGCGGCTGCGTGAATTTCTGTTCTTTCTCGAATTTGCGGTAAAGCAGGCTTTCGCCCTCCGCCAGAGCGGGCAGTTCGTTCCTGTCCTCGTCCTCCGCCGCGTCGTTCCTGTCGGTTTCCCGGGTGTCCTCGTAGAGGGCGGTAAAGCCGGCGAAGGTCTTGACGCTGCCGGCGGCGCGGAAAACGCAGCTTTTCTCCCCCGCTTTTTCCGAACGGATGCGCGCCTGGACCGTATCGTAGACGGCGTCGGCCATCTGGCTTGCGGTAAAGCGGTCCCAGATCAGCTTGTAGATCTTCTGCTGATCGGCGGAAAGATACGGGGCGGTCATATCCGGGGTGATCGCCGGATTGGCGGGGCGGATCGCCTCGTGCGCGTCCTGGGCGTTGCCGCGGGATTTATATACCCGGGGTGCGGACGGAAGATACCTTTCTCCGAAGGACTCCCCGATCAGGGCGCGGGCGGCGTCGACGCTTTCGCCGGAAAGCCTGAGCGAGTCGGTCCTCATATACGTGATCAGACCGGTCATGCCCCGTTCGCCCAGGGAAACGCCTTCATAAAGATTCTGCGCCAGCATCATGGTGCGCCGGGAGGTGAAGCCGTATCGGCGGGACGCCTCCTGCTGCAGGGTGGAGGTGATGAAAGGCGGCGCGGGACGGCGGTGCTTTTCGGCCCTGCGGATCTCTTCCACCCGGTAATCGGCGCCGGTCGCGGCCCTCTCCACCGCCAGCGCCTCCTCTTCCGAGGCGACGGCGTTCTTTTCGTCCCCGCCCGCATAGGAGAGGAATTTTGCGCGCAGGGTCTTCTTTTCTCCGTTTTCCAGGATCGCCGAGATATTCCAGTATTCCTTCGGGACGAATGCGGCGATCTCCCGTTCGCGCATGACCACGATGCGCACCGCAACCGACTGTACTCTGCCGGCGCTGAGTCCCTTGCGCACGGTTTTCCAGAGCACCGGGCTCAGCTTATACCCCACGATCCTGTCAAGAACGCGCCGCGCCTGATAGGCGTCCACCAGGTCTCCGTCGATGGACCGGGGCGACGCGATCCCCTTTTTCACGGTTTTTTCGGTGATTTCGTTGAAGGTGACGCGCCGGACCTTTTCATCGGGAAGGTTCAGGGCGGTCTGAAGATGCCAGGATATCGCCTCTCCTTCCCGGTCCGGGTCGGTTGCGAGAAAGACCTGATCGGCGTCCTTTGCAAGTCCGGAAAGCTCCTGGATCAGATCCTTTTTTTCCCGCATGGGGAGATAGCGCGGTTCAAAGTCGTTTTCGATATCCACGCCGAGAACGCTTTTGGGCAGATCCATGACGTGTCCCATGGAGGCGGCGACTTTATAGCCGCGTCCCAGATACTTTTCGATTGTCTTCGCCTTGGAGGGCGATTCCACGATGACGAGTTTCTTCATGCCTCAGATGTGATTCCTTTCGCTCATTTTACGGGATAATAGCGTCCGCCGTCGTTCTTGATCCGGCCGAGAAGCTCCAGAAGAGTCAGCTCGGTCTGTACGTCAGCGGCGGGGATCCCGGTTCTGATCTGAATCTCCTCCGCCGAGAGTCCCCCGGTCCCGAGGGCGCGAAGGATCGTTCGTCCCCGATCGCTGTCCCCCTCTGGAGCGATCTCCGGCAGCGCCGAGACGGGTTCCGCGCTCTTTTCATGGAGCGATTTTTCCGCTTCTTCTTCGGGCATCGTTCTTTCATACTGCCATTCGTATTCGCAGAGGACGTCCCGGACGTTCAGGATCGCCTTGGCTTCGCCGTCGGCGAGAAGGCGGTTCGAGCCCTCGAAGGAGGGAACGTCGATATTTCCCGGCACCGCGAAGACGTCTCTTCCCTGTTCAAGCGCGTCGCGCGCCGTGATCAGCGCGCCGCTCTTCTTCGGCGCTTCCACCACGACCACGCCGCGGGAAAGACCGCTGATGATCCGGTTGCGTTCGGGAAAATGGGAGGGATGACTGCTTTCGCCCGGCGCGTATTCCGAGAGGATCAGTCCCGTCTGCCGGAGCGCCTCGTAAACGTCCCGCGAGGACTGCGGATAGATCCTGTCGACGGCCGTGCCCAGAACGACGGCGTTTTCCGCCCCTGCCGCGACGGCGCCGCGGGATGCGGCCGAATCGATCCCGGAGGCCATGCCGGTGATCACGTACGCGCCCGCCGCGGCCAGCCGGTTCCCGAGATTTTCCGCCACGTTCCGCCCGTAGTAGCTCGCGCTGCGGGTCCCGACCACCGCGATCGGCAGGACGGACGCAAAATCCGGGACTTTGCCGATGGCGTAAAGCACCAGCGGGGGATCGGGTATCGTCCTGAGAGGCGCGGGATAGTCCGGATCGGAATACGTCAGGATCCTGACGTTCTTCCCCTCACAGTCCATCCGGATCCTTTCGGTTTCGGAAAGATCTTTGTCCGCCAGCTTTTCCCGGTCTTCGGGACGCAGCCATGAAAGCTTTTCCAGCGTTTTGCCGGAAGCGCGGTAAACCGCCTCCGGCGAGCCGAACTCTTCCAGAAGCCGGTTGACCGTTTGTCCGTTCCGGAAACGGCAGGAAAGCCAGATCCAGCAGGCGATCTTTTTCACGCTCGGTTCTCCTTTGTCATCTCCCACATCAGGATGGCGGCCGCCACGGCCGCGTTGAGGGATTCCGCATCCCCCGGCATGGGGATGAGGATCTCGCCCGAAGAAAGCTTCCGCACCTCTTCCGATACGCCGCGGGCTTCGTTGCCGATCACGACCGACGCGCCGGAAAGCGAGATCCCGGGAAGCGGCACGCTTTTTTCCGAAAGGGTCGCCGCATAGACCGGAACGCCGGCTCCGAGCATGCCGGGAATAACGGTCCCGATATCCCCCTGATACAGCTTTGCCCGGAAAAGCGCGCCCATGGCGGAGCGCACGACCTTGGGCGAGGTGGGATCCACCGAGCCTTCCCCGAGGATCACCGGGATCCCGAAGGCAACCGCCGTGCGCAGGACGGTGCCGAGATTTCCCGGATCCGAAACGCCGTCCAGGAGCAGCGCCGGCCGCCGGAGGATCGACGGATCGGGTTCCGGAAGACGCGCCGTAAAGATCACGTTCTGCGGCGTTTCCACCTCGGAAACAAAGCGGAAAAGCCGGTCGGTCAGTTCATAATGCGGAACCCCTTCCGGCAGAGGGAAATCGCTTCCCTCCCGGAAAAAGACCGCCTCGATCCGTCCGCCGTAAGCGAGCGCGTCCCGGTAAAGCGTGTCGCCCTCGCAGAAAAGGAGCCCGGTCTCGCGCCTGAAAGCGCGGGAGGAGGCGAGTTTCTTCAATTCCCGGATCCTTTTGTTGTCCTGTGAGGCAAGAAGCATCTTCACCCCTGTCCTTTCGCTTCCAGATCGGGTAGAAGCAGCCGGAGGATATCCACGTAGTCTTTATAGAAAACCTCGTCGCTTGCTTTGACGGAGGAGGGCTTGGGCCGGAAGGCGACATACAGCGCGGCGTCCCCGTGATAATCCGAATCCTTGAAATACGGAGAGCTCTCCAGACTCAGAAACAGTTCTTTTCTGCCGGTATACATCTCGATGCAGGTAGGGTCGAAGGGCGTTTCGCCGTTTTCGTTGCCGCTGTACAGGTTCATCAGGCGTTTGTCCAGGATATACATCACGTAGGTCTCGTCCGAAAAAGAGGCCAGCATTTTCTTCCAGTACGCTTCGTTGACCTCGACGCTCGCGCTGTCGCCGAGATTGAGAAGATCGACGCCCACCACCGTTTTGCCGTTTCCGTCCACGTCGGGATAGATCGTCTGGATCTCCCCTTCGATCGTAACGGCGTAAGGCGTGTAGATCTCGGTATCGTAGTAAGCCATGATGAAGCGCATATCGAACCGTTCGGCGGTCACCGACTGGAAAACCACCACCGACAGGATCGAAGCAAGGATCAGGCCGCCGATGATAAAGACCCAGTTGCGGTGCCACACGACCTGGGCAAACCAGCGGAACGGATGCTTTTTCCTATCGATCAGATCGTCGTAACGCTCTTTCTTCGGTTTCTCTTTTTTTCCCATAGTCTGCGCTCTATTTCCTCTCCCCGGTTGCCCTCAGGCTCCAAACCCGCGTTCTATGACACTTTATATTATCACATCCCACCGGATTATTCAAGACCCGGTTTTCCGGCACACCGGGAAGGAGCCGATCTTGTTTTTCACCGTCCGGCATGCTATAATCGCCGTAACAGGAAAAGTCAAAGGAGTACGGAACAATGAGCGAATACGGGAAAGAGGTCGCCCTGGTGCGGGAGCTTGCCAAAAGGGTCATGGAATGTGCCGTATCCGAAAAGCACGAAAGGATGCGGAAAAGATTCCGCGAAAACAACGACCTGAAAATCGTCCGGCCGCCCCTGATCATGGAGGAGATCCCCTGGCATGAAATGAATCTGGACGGGGAACTGGACTGCGTCTCGGCCGATCCGGAGCTGCGGGCCATGGAATACAGACTGCGGATCGCCCTCTTCCGCGAGAAGCATTTCCGGTGCGACAACTATCTGGAGCCGGTATGGGTCGTCAAAAAAGCCCTGACGAACAGCGGCAACGGATTTGAAATCGACGAGGACCGGCTTGCCGTCGACCGGAAAAACAACATCGTTTCCCACAGGTATCACGATGTTCTGAAGGACGAAAAGGATCTTCTGCGTTATCACGACCCGGTCGTCACGGCGTATCCGGAAAAGGACGCCGCAAACGTCGCCCGCGCGGAGGAGATCCTGGACGGGAGCATGCCGGTGGAGCTGCGCGGACACGGGATCTATTACGCGCCGTGGGACACGATCGCCATGCTGCGGGGCGTGGAGCCGATCCTGATCGACGTCTACGACCGTCCGGAATTCCTGCACAAAATCATGGCGCTGTTCACAAGGGCGATGCGCCTGGAAATGGATCAGATGGAAGCCCTCGGACTTTACGATCCGCGGGAGCTTTCTCTCCACTGCACGCCCTCTCCCTTCACGCCGGAAAAGGAGCCGGATCCCGGGCGTTATCTCCTGAAGGATATATGGTTCCGTTCGATGGCGCAGATGTTTTCCTCCGTCTCCCCCGACGCGCACGAGGAGTTCGATCTGCAATACAGCATCCCTCTCGCCGCCCGGTGCGCCCATACCTATTACGGCTGCTGCGAGCCGCTGGACGACCGGATCGACAAGCTGAAAAAATACCCCAACCTGCGCAAGGTCGGCGTAAGCCCGTGGGCGAACGTCGAAAGATCGGCCGAACAGCTCGGCGGCAGCTATGTCCTCTCCCGGAAGCCGAATCCCGCGCACGTGGCTCTTCGCACCGATCCCGATCAGATCCGCGCGGAAATCGGGGAAACGGCAAGACTCGCCTTGAAATACGGATGCCCCTGCGACATCACTCTGAAGGACGTCAGCACCGTCGGCTACCGGCCGGAAAACCTGATCGTCTGGGCGGAGACCGCTTCCTCGGTGCTCGACGAGTTTTACGGCGAAGCCTGACCCCGCCTTCTTATCACGGTTATTCTGCCCATTAAAGCAAAAACCGCGCAGCCTTATCGAAGGCTGCACGGTTTTTTTCTTTGAACTCAGAAGTTTTCGGCGCTGACCTCAAAATAGCTCTGCGGATGCGCGCAGGTCGGGCATACGTCGGGCGCCTTGGTGCCAACGACGATATGACCGCAGTTGCGGCATTCCCAGATCTTGACTTCGCCCTTCTCGAACACCTTGCCGGTCTCGATGTTTTTGAGAAGTGCGCGGTAACGCTCCTCATGATGCTTTTCGATGGCCGCAACCAGGCGGAATTTCTTTGCGAGCTCCGGGAAGCCCTCTTCCTCGGCGGTTTTCGCAAAGCCTTCGTACATGTCGGTCCATTCGAAGTTTTCGCCGTCGGCCGCCGCGGCGAGGTTTTCGGCGGTATCGCCGATGCCTTCCAGCTCCTTGAACCACAGCTTTGCGTGCTCTTTTTCGTTGTCGGCGGTCTTCAGGAACAGATCGGCGATCTGCTCATAGCCGTCCTTTTTTGCCCTGGAGGCAAAATAGGTATACTTGTTTCTCGCCTGCGATTCGCCGGCGAACGCCGCTTCCAGATTTTTCTCGGTCTTCGTGCCTGCGTATTTGTTTGCCATCGTGTGTCTCCTCCTTTATTTCGGTCGAAGGTCTTCAGCCTTCGATAAATGCAAGGATCGCGTCTTTCGGGCGGTATCCGACGAGGCGATCGACAAGTTTTCCGTTCTCAAAAAGCAGAAGCGTCGGGATGCTGGAGATCCCGAAGCGGATCGCCAGTTCCTCTTCCTCGTCCACGTTCACCTTCCCCACCTTCAGCTCTCCGGCCTTTTCCCCGGCGATCTCCCGAAGGACCGGCGCGACCATCCGGCAGGGCCCGCACCAGGTCGCCCAGAAATCCACCAGTACCGGGACGCCGGATTTCAGCACTTCCTCCTCAAAATTGTTTTTTGTCAGCGTGATTTCCATGAGATCGTCCCTTTCTTATTTTTCCTTGTAGTAAAGCATGCAGTGGCAGAAGCCCTCGAAATCCGGATCCTTGATCTGATCGCGGAATTCTTTGCACATGCACCTGGTGTCCTCGGTCATCTCCCGGCGGCAGGGGCAGTATCCGCCCCGTTTTTCAAGGCCTTCCCTGACGACCCGGACGATTTCTTCATTTGGATTCAGCGTAATCTTCATTTTCGTCTCCATAACGGGAATCGGAATTCTTTATCCGTTTCTTAGTATACCACGTTTTCGGAAAAAAAGAAAGAGGTTCCCGCTTTTTGCCTGCCGCAGCCGGAGACAGGCCGGTTCGTTCTGTCCCTCCGTCGTTTTCTTTCCGGCGGCAGGCCGCCGCCCTGCCGCTTTACATGCCGCAGGCTGCCTGGCTTCCGACGCTGTTGTAGCCGGTGGCCATCAGCTTCTGCATGAAGTGCAGATAGGGTTCCCGGTAACGCATCTTCATGATCGCGCCGTCGGCGGCGTCCGCATCTCCCCAAATCTCCACAGAGCGGCGGTCCTTTCCGACGCCCATGATCTGTTCCCCCGGATGATCCGTCATTTTGCCGATGCGGATGCAGCCGACGGGAAGATGATCGACCGGTTTGCCCTCCCGGTCCAGGATATCGCCGGAGCGCTCCTCTCCCTCTCCCACGAAGAACTCGTGGTAGCCGTCGCCGTTCAGGTCCACGGGGTAGAGCTTGTCTCCCCGGACCGCCGGATGGAATTCCACGGGCTCCCCGGTCAGGGCGTCGAAATAGAAGACGCCGTCCACCTCGTGATTGAAGCCCATGTCGTCGGGAACGAAGTGTTCCCGCATGGCCATGGCGACCTTGCGGAAGCCCGGCAGGATGTTGGCGCCCCAGCCGGTGTGCATGTGTCCGTGATCGACGGCAGACCAGGCGACGCCGCCTTCCGCGCGGAAGGTGTAGACCCGCTTCTGTCCTTCGGTCTCGCCGCCTTCGCGGCAGGTGTAGATATACTTTTTGCCGGTCTCGTAATCCAGGAAGGGGGTGATCACGTCGGAGTGCCCGTTGTACTCGGGCGCGTAATTCAGGACCTCATGCCCGTCGTCCAGCGAAATCAGCCGTTCTCCCCAGAACAGCTCGTCCACGCCGTCGCCGTTGACGTCGAGGACCGGCGTCATATGGCTGGCGCGCGGGCCGGGATCGTCCGCGGCGATGACGGTTTCCCACCGTTTTTCCATGCCGCCGCTCCATCCCTGGAGATACATGTTCCCGTAGGTGCCCTGACACGTCACCAGGACCGGCTCCCCGTGCGCGTAGCCTGCCACGATATAGAAACGGTAACAGAGCGAAAGCCTTTCGTTGAAGGTGTTTTCCGGCCAGTGCCAGACACCGGTCGTCTCCCCCGTCAGCCCGTCGAGCCGTTCCAGCTTCCGGTGCATGAAGGAAAACGGCGCGCCGGTGTTGTTCACGTAATAGATCTCGTCGATCCCGTCGCCGTCCATATCGAAGGGCACCGCGGGCACGAACCACGGCCCGGCGATCACGCCCCAGGGCAGCGTTTTTTCCCACAGGCGCGTTCCGTCCGCGGTAAACACGGCGAGCCTCACCGGCTTCAGTCCCCGGTAATCGAACAGCTCCTCGCCGGGATCTGTGGCCGGTCCGTCGGAATAGAGAAACAGCATCCCTTTCCGGTTTCCGAGATCGGCGTTTGCGGAGCGGACGAATCCGAGGGGCATTCCCAGATCATAGCGATTGAGCGAGACGAGGCGCATGACGATTTCCTCCTTTGCGGGCGCTTTCGGAGTTCAGGACCCCGCCGTCCGCGGTTCTTTTCGGCGGCACCATTGTATCACGCCGGTTTCCGGAAGTCAATCGCGCACGGCGCGCGGATCACTCCCTTCCGCGCGCCGTGCCGTTTTCCTGTTCATAACGATCAGTCGAAGCGAAACTCGTCGGGATCCAGCCCCTCGTTCCAGAGGACTTCCTCCCGTTCCTCCTCGTCCATATCCAGAAGGTCGTCGTAGTCGAGCCCGGCCTCCCACAGCCTTTCGCGCATCGTCTCCTCGTCCGGCTCCTCCTCTTCCGGAATGCCGGGATAACCGGAGGAGGCGGCGTGGGTCTCTCCGCAGCCGGGGATATAAAAGTCCTCTTCCTCGTCCTCCTCTTCCTCGTCCTCTTCGTCCGGAAGCACAAAGGCGAAAGCCGCGCGGGAAAGGCTTTTCATGAAATCGTCCTCTTCGTCCCCGTCATCTTCCTCATCTTCTTCCTCATCGTAATCGTCTTCTTCCGGATCGTCCTCCTCGTATTCTTCCTCTTCTTCCGGGGCGAAGAAGCCTTTCCGGCGTCCGCCGGAGCGGTCCCGGAAGATCTCGCCGGCGCTTCGGAGAAGGCTCTCCGCTTCTTCCCTATCCTCTTCGTCCTCCTCTTCCATCTCCGTCAGGAGCAGGAAGTCCTCCCAAAAATCGAGATCGTCGCCATCGAAGAAACCGCCTTTCCCCATGGCTGTCACTCCTTTCTCTTTTCCGGCGCAGAAGCCGTCTTTTTGCGACAGAAAAAAGAGCAAACGTCAGAGACTGCTCTTTGAAAACACGCTCAGTCGGGCAGCTTGTAGCCCTGATGGGCGGCGGCGAACTCCTTCCGGAATTTCGCCTTGGCCGCTTCGGAATCGTTCAGGAACTGCTGCATTTCGTTTTTCATGGAGATTTCACACTGAGCCAGCGTCTGCCTCGTCTGGGCAAGCTCGGTCTGGTGGCGCGCCATCTCCTGTTCGCTGTTTCGGAGATAATTCTTCTCATTGCCGGGATACAGGCGTTTGTTCCTCGTAAAGGCCTTGATGAAGCGTACGAACATCCAGATGATCAGGATGATCAGAAGCAGGGCGGCCCCGAGGAATCCGTATGTACCGAAAGCACTGGCCGCGGTCGGAAGGCCGAAGACCGTCAGGACGATGATCAGGGCTAAAAGGAAAAACGGGAAGATCAGGCTCTTCAGGACAGCGCCGGTGTAGCGGCCTTTTTTCCGGGATAGATTCAGCCGGTCGGTCTGGACGCGGTTTCTGTCATAAGCCAGGCTGCTTTCGAGAGAAGAGACCCGGTTTTTCAGCGAGGCAAGCAGTTCTCCGTGCTTCGTTTCCATCGCGGCTTTGTCTCTGGTGAAATCGGCGCCGAGCTTGTACACGCCCACTTTATACAGATGGTCGGGACTGTTGACCCTGGCGAAATTGACGTGATCGTTGCCCACCGAGTATTCGAGAGCGCGGCGGTAATTGGAATCCCCGGAGAAATCCAGCATGCGGTCCTGCTCCAGCTCTTCCAGAGTTTTCGCCTTGTTGGCGCATTTCACAAGCCCCATATACGCCGCGGCGGATCTCGGATTGATTTCCAGCGCTTTGTCGAAACAGTTCTTCGCCGCCGCAAAGCTGCCGTCCGAAAGAAGGATCTCGGCGCGTTCTATCAGCGACGTTTCCGTCGCGATACCGGCGATTTCGACAATGATCCTGTCCCACGTGTGTTTCGTGCCGCAGTACGGGCAGTAATAGTCTCTGGGATTGTCTGAATCGATATTCAGGATCCCGCCGCAGCTTTTGCAGATGAGCGGTTGAAGTGCCATAGCGATCCTCCTTGGCGGTATTTTTTACAAAATACACTCTTTTTCAACAAAATGCAAGAGAAAATCGTGAAACCTGCGCCGCTTTACGGATGGAAATACAGCGTTACCTTCGTGATCCTGCCGTTCTGCACCGTCACTTCGCATTCTTCCTTCACTCCCACGGCCGTGTCCCCGAACAACGCGGCAATGTCCTTTTCCCGGCGCGGGCCCGACGTCCCCTCCTGCTCCGGCGAGAGCCAGTTCTCGATCACGGCGTCGGACGGAATCAAGAGCATGACGCTGCCTGCGTTCCTGGTGTAGGGCGCGTCGCCCGGCCAGGCAAGGGTCCATCTTTCACCGTCCCCGAGAGGATAGAGCTGGTTCCCGTCCGAAAGGCCGATCCACGTCGGCGTGACTTCGATCACCTCAAAGGAACCGACTCCGTCCACCCGGAGCGTATCTCCTTTTTTGAGCTCCTTCACCCGCGAATCCGGAATCGTGACGTATTCGATCCGGTCAGCCAGGGTCTTATAGCCGCCGTCGGCCGGGAGGAGACGGTTTTTGTAAATCACGAACCGGTAGGTTCCGTCCGGAAGAGCCTGCGCTTCCTCCGTCCCGCTTTCCGATTCCGGGCCGCCTGTATCCCTTCCTTCTTTTTCCCCTGCGGGAGCCTCGTCGGGGACCTTGTCCATCAGGCGCAGATCCTCCGCCGTTTCTCCGCCGAAGATCAGCGCTTCCGACGGAGATACGAACGCCATGTCCTTTTTGTATTTGGCGTCGGTCCTGCCTGCCAGACCCTTGGCATATTCCATGGCTTCATAAAGCGTATAGTAGTTCCCGGTCTCCTTGTTGATCTCGGTCAGCGCGGGGAGAAAAGCGTCCAGGAATTCCTGCGAATACTGGATGGCGAGCAAATCGCTGAACGCCACCACGGCGGCGGCTCCTTTGTCCAGAAACGCCTTTGCCAGTCTGTCGTCCCGTCCCCCGTTGCACGTGGCGAAAACAAGCACCGAATCGCGTAAATCTCCGCAGTATTTCTTTACGTACTTTGCCGTGAAGGCCTTTTTCCCGTTCGCGATCACGAATTCCTTCCCGATCCAGCTTTTGAACAGAGACCAGTCGGAAAAGACGTCCGAGAGTCCGGTCCTTTCCTGCGTGACGATATAGGAATGCGCCAGAGGACCCCAGCCGCCGTGCCCTTCCCAGAGGATCAGCTGCCGGGAGGAAAAAGCGTCCACCGTTCCGAGCGTGACGGCGCCTCCGTCCATGTTATCCTCCGTATAGAAGGAATAGTTGGGAAACGCCGCGCTGATCCTTCCCGCATTCTGATCGACGTGCGGGCTGACCCGGACCCTGCCGACTGCTTCCGGGAAGGGTTCCAGAGTCGTAATCCTGACGTTTCCGCCGTCGCCGATGCTCCAGAGTCCGTCCATGAGCGGGCTGACGCAAAAGAGACCGCCGTTCCGGAACCGTATCTCCAGCGACGTATCGTCTCTTCGACATTCCGCAATAAGCCCGCTGGTATCCTGATTCACCGCGTCTTCGGCATACTGCAGGAGATTCGTTATTTCATCTTCGGAAAGAGCGGCCTCTTCTCCGCCATAGGAAGCCCATATCGCGTTCAGCGCGTTTTCAAGATCGTCCGCCGCCTTCGCTTCGGCCTCCGTCGGCATTTCGTACACGTTCAGCAGGAACATATCGGAGCGCTGCTTCCCGGACGCGGCGCATATCTTCAGGGTCTCCGCATAATCGTCGGACGAGATCGTGACCGATGCCGTATAGATCCCGTCTCCCGCCGTCTCATCGGGCGCCACTCCGTCGTCGCGCATCATGCCGAGATTGGAATCGTTCACCACGATGGAGATATCCCCCCGGCCGGCTTCGGAGCCTTTCACCGTGAAGACGACGTCCTCGGTGTCGTTGACGATCATGGCGTCGGTATCACCGGAAAAATCGGTCAGAACGATCGGCTTTGCGGCCGGTTCTGTTTTCGTCGTCTTTCCTCCGTCGTCTCTTCGCTTCACGAGCAGGCCGCAGCAGCCCGAAAAGAGCGCCGCGGCCGACGCCGCGATCAGTACCGCCGCCAGGATGCGGAAAAGTCTTCCTCCGTTACTCTTCATGGTCTCCCGTTCCTTCCCGGGAGCGGTCTTTCCGCGGCGCGGCGGCGCCGTGCGAAAACCGGTCCCGATATCATGTCCGCCGTGCGGATATGCGGCTCACAGCCGGTCTTTTCCCTCAATCTGCCGTCGGCAGTTTCTCGTAGGCGAGGCGCGGAGATCCGTCCCTCACCCGGATCACGCCGCACTCCCGGAAACCCGCTTCCGCGATCAGGCGGCGCATCGTCCGGTTCCGCCGGTGCGTATCGATGCGCAGATGCCCGGTATACCTTTCGGCAAAGGAGACGGCCGTGTGGAATATCCCGTGCCTTTCCCCGTCGCCCGCGATGCGGTGGATCACGCCGTACGGCGCGTCCGAGAACCACGCTCCGTCCTCGATCACCCGGTAGGTCGGTTCTTCGTCCTGTGAAAAAACGAAGACCCCGTGTATCGTTTCCCCTTCCACAAGGGCAAACAGCCTGCTGTTTCCGAGATCTTTCTCCAGGACCTCCCGGGAAGGATACCCTTCCTCCCATTGATCCGGATTCCCGCTTTCGCGCATAAAGCGTCTCGCGGACGCGTAAATCTCCAGGAACCTCGGGACGTCTTCCGTCCGTGCGGGTCTCACGTCGAGCGCCATTTTCTGTCTCCTTCTTTCGGGCCCCGCGTCTTCAGGGCGTCAGGATCCGCCGGATGATCCCGCACTGCCAGCGTACGGGGAGCGCGTTCAGCAAAAGCAGGCCCGGATTGCGGTTGATCGCATACGTAAAGCGCGGCTTTTCGGCTCTGAGCGCCTTCATCGCCAGCGCCGCGATCCTTTCCGGCTGGACCCTTCTGGTTTCGACCCGGTCCACGATCCGGCGGAAGCGTTCCGCATGGAGCGGGTAAAGCTTCGTCTCCTTCACGAAACGGTCCAGCTTATCGGTCGAGACCCGCAGCAGGCCCGTGTCCACCGCACCCGGGCGGAGGACGATCACCGGATGTCCCACAAGCTGGAGCTCCATGCGAAGCGATTCTGCATATCTGTCCAGCGCCGTCTTCGTGATCCCGTAGATCCCGGTGAAGGGCAGCGGATGAAGCGGCGCCAGTTCGCTTGCGGTGATGAGGATCCTGGCGTTTTTGCGAAGCAACGGGAAAAACGCCTTGTTCACGCGGTAAACGCCGAAAAGATTGACGTTCCAGATCCGGAGGAAGTCCTCCTCCGGCATTTCCAGCAAAGAATTCAGATCGTAGAGTCCCGCCATATGCAGGATCGCATCGAAGGTCAGCCCCGCCTCCTTCACGCCTTGCAGCGAGGCTTCGACCGAACGCGGATCGGTCAGATCGGTCCGAAAAAACAGGATCCCCTCGCGGTCCTCCGGCTCCCGGACGTCAAGGCCTGCGACGCGCCAGCCTTCCCGGATCAGCCTTTTTGCCGCGGCAAATCCCATTCCGCCCGCCACGCCGGTGATCAGCGCAGTCTTCATGCAGGATCCGCTCCCTTCCCGGATTTCTTTCCGCGGGGAAGGGCTTTGTCGACCACGGCTTTGTAGGGCATGAGCATGCCCTTCGTCATATTGCCGCCGAGCTTCTTTTTCAGCTTTTCGTTCCGCATCATTTCGCCGACCAGATACATACCGACGACCGTCGCTTTTTTCTTCTGGGGAAAATCATAGAAGCCGTGCTCCCGGTAAAAGCGGTGATCCTCCCGCATCAGCCCCTGCATCTGATAGATCAGGTCGCGGAAGATCTTCATGCCGCCCACCCCGAAGAAATTCGCAGGCAGCGAATAGCTCCGGATCACGGCGTAGGAAAGCTCTCCTGCGAGCCGGTCGATCTCCCCGTCCGGATCGCGTTCGGAGGAGGCTGCTCCGGCAAGCATATTG
The DNA here is from genome assembly GCA_017441705.1 of Clostridia bacterium. Taxonomy (GTDB): domain Bacteria; phylum Bacillota; class Clostridia; order Oscillospirales; family QAMX01; genus RUG11797. The sequence goes on from JAFRWU010000037.1 coordinate 27,730, forward strand.
CCGCCCACCTCGGCGCGGGCTTCGATCAGCATGCGGAGATTCTCCTCCCGGGAAAGACACCCGTCGATCAGATAGCCGACCGGTTTCCCCATGGTGACGGTGCGGTGACCGTTCATAAACTGGCGATCGTCGAAAAGCTTGAACCGGTATCCCATGGAATGATCGCTCACGCGGAACGCGTAGACCGTTGCGTCGGCGGTCTGGATCTGATTGCGGAGCAGTACGTCGAATCCGTCCCGATAGACGCACTCTCCCGCCGCGGCGCAGTGAAAGCATCCGAGACAGCCTCCCGCAAACGGGAAATCACGGAGGTTGACCACCGTCACCGGCCAGGGCGATCTCGCCTCAAACCGCGCGATCATCGAGGCAAGGACCTCGTTCCCCTCCTCCAGATCCGCGACCAGCGCGATCCTTTTCCCGGAGCGCTTCGCCGTTCCTCCGGCCGGGACCGCAGCTTTCCTCCGGTCTCCGTCAGGCGCCGCCGGCAGCCGCGCCGGTTCGGCCGAGTGATGCTTCACCGCCCAAAGAAGATGCCGGAACCATCCCTCCGCCTCTCGCCTGCCCTTTTCCTTCAGAAGATCCTCCATATCGGCCGAAAGGCCCCGCACGGCGTGCATGCCCGCTTCCTCCGCGTAATCCAGAAGGAACCGGTGCGCCGTCACGTCGTAAAAGTGCTTCGAGGTGGAGATCTGGCTCATCCACTTGCCGGCGAGATCCACGCCGTTTTCCCGGATCAGTTCCAGGAACCGGTACAACTGCGCCGGAATGAGAAAGGTATAGACGGGATAGGAAAACAGGAGCAGCTCCGCATCTTCCAGCGCGGCGCGCGCCTCCGCGAAATCCCGCTCGTACCCCCGGATCCGGCTTGCCGCCGGAAGGAAGGAAAAGCTCGCTTCGGGGAAGCGCTTTTCCAGATAACGGACGGTCTGCAGCGTGATGCTCCCCTCTCCCGCGGGAGAGCCGTTGAGAACGAGAATCTTCATAAACAAGCCTTCCTCTCCATCATCATAAACGGTCCTTTGCGCCGTTTACGCTTTCTTTTCCGTATCCAGGATCCCGTCAAGAAGCGCGCGGCATCCCCTCTCCACGTCGATCCAGGCCGCGCGGAAATCGCCGGTGAACCACGGATCGGCCACGTCGCGCGGCGTTGCGGTGTGATCCAGGAGAAGACTGATCTTTCCCTCCGGATCTCCGCCGAGGATCCTTCGCATATCACCGAGGTTTTCCCTGTCCATGCCCACGATCAGATCGTACTTGTCGTAATCCTCCCGGGTGAGGACCGCTGCTCTTTTCCCGTCCGGCGAGATCCCGTGCCGCATAAGCTCGCGTCTGGCCGGCGGATACACCGGATTTCCGACTCCGTTGACGATCTCATCGTCGGTCGTTGCGGCGGAAGCGATTTCAAAGCGGTCCGAAAGACCCTCCTTTTTCAGAAGATCTTTCATATAAAATTCCGCCATCGGCGAACGGCAGATATTGCCGTGGCAGACGAAAAGGATTCGAAACATCGACGATCCTCCCCCATGCGTGCTTCCGGTTCATGATCAGGTTAACTATATCATATCGCGGCGGCAAAATCCAGCAAAAACTGCGCGGCCGGCAAATGCGCGGATCCCGTCAAATCTTCCGGGCGGGCTTTTCACTCCTTGCGATTCTTCGAAAGCTGGAGTATAATGAAAAAAAAGCGCGGATTCCATCTCCGGCTGACGGAAGGGGGGGGAAGAGTTTTGAGGAAAGAATACGGACCGGAAACCGACGACGGCAGCGAGCTTGCCGAAGAATACCCGGCTCCCGGCGATTATACCGCTCCGGGAGATGCGGACGAGCCGGAGGAACCGGAAGAATACTTCGTCCATGAGGATGAATACAACGAAGACTATTCCCCCGATCTGATCGAAGACGAGGACGACGACCGCGAAGAGGACGAAGCGGAAGAGGAGCCTTTCGCCTACCGCCCGTACAGAGACATGGAGACCGATCACCGCCGCCTGCCGCGCAGGAGTCTTTCCTCGGAGCGTTCGTTCCCCGCCGGCATTCTGACAGGCTTTCTGGTGATCTCTCTCGCGGCCGTGCTGTTTCTCATCTCCGGTCTGCCGGGATCCGCTCTCCCGCTTCTCGGTCCCGCCGGAAAACCCGCGGAAACAGAGCCGGATGCTCCGCATCAGCATACGATCCCCTCGAAATGGACCGTCGATTTCCTCCCCGACTGTCTAAAGCCCGGCAGGCGGTACAAGCTCTGTGCCGACTGCGGCGAGCTCGTCGCCGAAGAGGAAATCCCCGCCCGCGGTCACACGCCTTCCGGCGACTGGATCGTCGAAAAAGAGCCGGACTGCGTGAATCCCGGCATCCGGCGCAGGATCTGTTCGGTCTGCGGCGAAGAGTTGTCGGAGGAAGAGATCCCGCCCAAGGGCCATATCATGCCCGCGGAATGGACTTACGACAGCGACAGCACCTGCGTCACCGGCGGACACCGGATCAAAAAATGTGAAATCTGCGGCGAGCTCCTGGCCGAAGAGGAGGTTTCCCCTCTGGGACATGCGTCTGCCGGAGAATGGACTGTGGCGGTCGAGCCGACCTGCGAAGAGGAAGGGAAAAAGGTCCTGACCTGCCCGATCTGCGGAGAGGTCCTGGAAGAAGAAGCGATCCCTCCGGCGGGACACCGGGAAGCCGACGAGTGGGAGACGGAGAAGGAACCGACCTGCGAAGAGGAGGGCAGCCGGATCCTTGTCTGTGCGGTGTGCGGCAAGATCCTGCAAAGAGAAACGATCCCCGCCGCGGGACATAAGGAATCCGACGCCTGGAAGATCACGAAGGCTGCATCCTGCACTGCCTCCGGCACAAGGATAAAGACCTGCACGGTCTGCGGCGTCACCCTGAAGAGCGAGACCGTCGCCGCCCTCGGCCACAGCTACGGCGCCTGGAAGGTAACCAGGGAAGCGACCTGTACCTCCTCCGGCACAAGAGCGCGGACCTGCGTGCGCTGCGGCGCGGCAGAATCCGAAAGCATCCCCGCGAAGGGGCATACCGAATCCGCCTGGAAGGTGACGAAGGAAGCGACCTGCACCGCCTCCGGCACAAGGATAAAGACCTGCACGGTCTGCGGCGTCACCCTGAAGAGCGAGACCGTCGCCGCCCTCGGCCACAGCTACGGCGCCTGGAAGGTTACAAAGGAAGCGACCTGTACCGCCTCCGGCACAAGAACGCGGACCTGCGCACGCTGCGGCGCGGCCGAAACCGAAAGCATCCCCGCGAAGGGACATACCGAATCCGCCTGGAAGGTGACGAAAGAAGCGACCTGTACCGCCTCCGGCACAAGGATAAAGACCTGCACGGTCTGCGGCGTCACCCTGAAGAGCGAGACCGTCGCCGCCCTCGGCCACAGCTACGGCGCCTGGACGACGGTGACCTCTGCGACCTGCACCGATTCCGGCAGCGAAAAACGCACCTGTTCGCGCTGCGGTGCCTCCGAGACCCGGACCGTCGCCGCCCTGGGGCATGACATCGTCTGGACGACTCTGTCCGAAGCCACCTGTGAAACGGCCGGCGCCCGCAAAGGCGAATGCTCCCGCTGCGGCAAGGCATTCAAGGAAGAGATACCGGCGCTCGGTCACGATTATCACCTCAACGACCCGCCCTCCGATATCGACCCCTGCCTCGATCTGTATATGGCGTCGCAAACCTGTTCGAGATGCGGCGACACGCAGGAGCTGTACTCCGTCGGTCCCCCCGGGCATACCTGGCAGCAGTATGAGTCCACCGCCGGACCGATGGCGAACAACCGCCGGCTTGACGGCTATTCGAGTTATTATTACTGTTCCAGATGCCGCGGGTACGCCCTTTCGGACGACGGCGCGCCTCATCCTTACGACACGCCGCACGGCTATTACCCAAGTTAGCCCCCCTTTCCCCGTGCCGTTCCCACTCATACATAAAGGAGACGAAATCATGAAAAAGAACACCGTAAAATCGCTGATCGCGCTTCTGATCTTCGCCGCGCTGACGGCGGTCGTGATCGTGATCGGCCTGAAAGCCGGTTTATACGCGCCGGCCGCGCCGGAAGAAGGCGCAGCCCTGAGCGTCGGCAATTGGCTGCCGGCGATCCTGTGGTTCGTCACCGGGCTCCTTGCGGCGCTGACCGTGATCTCGTTTGCCCGGCTTCCTCTGCATAAACCCGGGCTTCCCGCCTGGCTCAAGCTTCTGATCTACGGCGCCGCGGTCGTCGCCTTCGTGACGGGGCTCGTGCTGGCGGCGTCCGATCTCGGCGTCGATATCAACGCCATCGTCATCGGACTCGGCGTGGTCGGCACCTGCGTCGCCATCGGATGCGAGCCTCTGATGTACGATCTGGTGGGCGGACTCGGCTTCATCTCCGGACGGGATTTTGAAGTGGGCGACATCATCACGATCGATGGATTCCGCGGCACCGTGACCGATATCACTCTCCGCTGCGTCAAGCTGCGCGACGCCGGCGGCAATATCAACATGATCCGCAACAGCGAGATCGCCTCGGTGGTCAATCTTTCGCGTCATCCCTCCGCCGCCGTCGTGCGCATCCCCTACGATCCCGAAGCCGGCGATCTGGAAGCCTTTGAAAAGCGTCTGAAGGCGGGCTTCGCAAAGCTTGCAAGAGAAAACCCCGACGTTTTCCCCGCCGCCCCCGTTTATCAGGGCGTCGATTCCTGCGACGCCGACGGCGCCGTTCTTCTGGTGACGGCGGAAGTGCCGGAGGAGCGGCTGTATGCGGCCCGCCGTCTGATGAACCGCACCGTGATCCTTCTCGGCGAGGAAGAAAAAGAAGGACCCGAAGAAGCCCTTTGAACACAGGCGTCCCGGTGAACATGCCACACCCGGAATGGAAAAGGAGGTATCCATGGAAAAGATCCGCGTCATCAAAACCGATATCCGTCAGAACAAGTTCCTCTCCGAAGAAACCCCGCTGAAATTCAGGAAGGACCGCGACGTCCCCGACGGCATCGAGCTCGAGCTCGTCAACGTTTACGACGAAGTCCGGTACCAGACGATCCTCGGGATCGGCGGCGCCTTCACCGACGCGGCGGCCGTCAACTACGCCAAAATGACCGACGAACAGAAAAAGGAGGTTTCCGACGCCTACTTCTCCGAGAAGAAAGGGATCGATCTGGACTTCTGCCGCATCTGCATCAACTCGTCCGACTACGCCGCGGACTTCTACACCTGCGACGACGTGGACGGCGACAGCGAGCTCATCCATTTCAACATCGATCACGACAAAAAAGAGATCATCCCGATGATCCGCGACGCCCTGAAGCGCAATCCCGACATGCGCATCCTGGCAAGTCCCTGGAGTCCGCCGGCCTGGATGAAGACCAACGGCAAAATGGAGAACGGCGGTTATCTCAAAAAGGAATACCGGGCGGCCTGGGCGCTGTTCTTCGCCCGGTTCATCCAGGCCTACGCCGCGGAGGGCGTTCCCATCTACGCCGTCACGGTGCAGAACGAGGCCAAGGCCGAGCAGTGGTGGGAATCCTGCCTCTACGACGCGGCCGACGAGCGGGATTTCGTCACCGGTTTTCTCCGTCCGACACTGGACCGGGAGGGTCTCGGCGACGTCAAGATCTTCTGCTGGGATCACAACAAGGAGCGCGTTGTCGACCGCGCTCTGGTGACCTTCGGCACCAACACCGGACGCGTCGCCTTCGACGGGATGGCGCATCACTGGTATTCCGGCGATCACTTTGCCGCTCTGGACGCCGTACACCGGCTCTTCCCCGAAAAATACCTCATCGGCACCGAGAATTCCAGCAGCGCCGTGGACGCGATCCCCTATTACGGCGGCGAGAAGATCGCCCACGAGCTGATCGGCGACTTCAACAATTACAGCAGCGCCTATATGGACTGGAACCTGATCCTCGACAAGACCGGACATCCCTATCACTGGGACAAGGAGCGCGCGGAGGCGCAGAAGAAGCGGAACAACGCCTTCGTCAACCAGAGCATGCAGATCAAGCACCGCCCCTCCACCCCCATCATGCTCTGGGGCAAAGAGCTCCATTACGATTACAGCTACTACTATCTCGGCCAGTTCTCGAAGTTCCTTCGGAAGGACGCCGTCCGCATCGCCAGCTCCGTCTATTCTCCCGATCTGGAAAGCGTCGCCTTCCTGAATCCCGACGGGAGCCGCGTTCTCGTGGTGATGAACAAGGGAGAAAAGACGCTGCCCGCCGTCCTGCGTTTCCGGAACTCGGTCGCGCCGTACGAGATGACCCCGCATTCCATTGCGACCTTCCTTTTCTGAGCTGCGTCAGATGTTTCCCGTACGAACCGGCCGCCCGGCGCGTTTTCGCGCCGGGCGGCCTTTTTCTTTTGCCGTCTCCCGATCCCGTCAGTCCCAGTAATACATGTATTTTTCAAAGGCGTCCATCAGCGCCTTCACGTTTTCGAGCGGCGTGCCTGCGTACCAGCCGTAGACCATCATCAGTCCTCCTGCGGGGCTCGACAGCTTTTCGACCTCTTCCCGGATCAGATCGTCCACCTCGGCGGGCGTGCCGAAAACGGTGATCTTCTGCCGGTCCACGTCCAGATCGATCGCATATTTCCCGAAGAACTTCGCGCGGATCCAGTCGATCCCGTTGACCAGATCCTGAATGTTGAGGACGTCCACGCCGCCGTCGATCAGATCGTCCGCCAGAACCTTCACGTCTCCGTCCGAATGCATATGGACGACGGCGCCCGCGTCCCGCGCAGGCTTCATGAGGCGCTGATAGGACGGCTTGACGAACCGCCGGAAAAGATCGGGCGAGATCATCGGTCCGACCTGCATGCCGAGATCCTCCGGGAAGGAAAGCATGTCGTAGCCGCATTTCGCGTAATGCCCGATAAACGCCGCGTTATACGCCTCAAGCCGCTCGATCAGGAGCATGAGGTCTTCGTCTTCGTCCGCCATGCCCATCAGAACGTTCTCGAAGCCGCAGAGATCGGTCAGCCGGAGAAAGGTATGTCCGTGCGGAAGCCCCGCGGACGTAAACCTTCCCGCCTCCTTCGCCCGGGCGACCGCCGCGCGGTCCTTTTCCGGATCGAAGAGCGGAAGGGCCGGGAAAACGTAATCCCGGATCTTCCGGAAATCCTCCAGCGGACGCCTCTGGATCACGCCGCGGATCCCGTCGATATCCCTTTTCCATTCCACGCCGAATTCGTCGTAATAGATGTGATCCTCATCCACCTTCTGTCCCTCCTGCGGGACAAGATCCCATCTCATCTTCGCCTTTCCCGCGATGACCGGATGGGATTCCAGAAGCTCTTCGACGGCGTGCGGATCATAATGGCTGAAAACGGAATCGTTCACGGCAAAGTTGACCGGAATGTATTCCGGTCGCTCGAACCGGATCACGCGGTACATATTCTCGCGTTCGGTCATCCCTTTGTCTCCTTAACGGCGCGGGCGATCTCCCCGCCGATGAGGAGACAGCCGGAATCGTTATAGTGATAACCGTCCGTGCTGCGGATTTCCGGTTTCCCGGCGACCTTTCCGTAGAGATCGTTCACCGGAAGCGAAAAGCGCTCCGCGATACGCCGCACGGCCTCGTTCCGTTCCAGAACGACCCGGTTCTTTTCATCGAACTCCGAAGGATCTCCCGTCCTCGTGATCGGCGTGGAAAGCGCCAGGATCAGGCGCGCATCCGGGCAGACCTCCAGAAGATGCGACGTCGTTTCCGCATACAGCCTTTCGTATTCCGGCGCCGAAAGATGAAACCCGTGAAGCCCGTTGTTGAAATGGATCACGTCGTACCGGCTGCGTCTCAGGAAATCGTCAAGCTCGCTCCGGAACGAGGGATTGTCCAGTGCGTGCGACGTGGCGAGCATATCCAGAAGGATCTCTTCGCCGAGAGCCTCCTTTGCCCTGGCGCGCGCGCCGTTTGCAATGGAATCGCCCACCAGAAGCACCCGGAGCTTATCGCTTCTTCCCGTTTCCTCCGCCCAGGTATTGGTCCATTCGATCTTTTCGTAAATCGCCATGCTTCTCTCCTCTTTTCCGGTCACGAATCGTATTCGCCGTATTCGCACCCCACATGGGTCGCCTCGATCTCGTCCACCGCCGCAAGTTCCCCGTCGCGCTTTTCATAAAGTCTGACGATCCCCCGTCCGGTGCCACCGTTCCAGAGGCGGTTATGCCGCTTTTCTCCGTCGGGAGATTCGTAATTCACGAAGATCATTTCGCGTTTCCGGCAGCGGATCTCGCTTTCCATCACGGCGTAAAGGTTTTCCTGCCTGACGCGCCAGACGACTTCCTCTTCCTCCTCTTCAAAGGAGAAATCGGTTTTGACGCGGAGCCAGGCGTGGGAGAAATTGAAATCGTATTCCTTGCCCTCGTAATAGAAGACGCCGAGAAGCCGCCGGTCCAGAGGGACAAAATAAATCTTCGGCCGTCCGCCGCCGATGTCGAAGACGCTGTTTTTCAGCTCCCTGCCCGTGATCCTGCTTTTCAGGCAGTTGGAGGAAAGCCACACCCAGGGGCTGGTGAAATCGCGTCCCCAGTTTTTGTCGGCGTAGCCGAAGCTCTTCTCCGGCGTCACGAGGTATTTCCTGCCGTTGAGCCGGATCACGCCCTTGTACCGGCTTTTCATTCCCTCCGCATGCCAGTACATGGCGAAGGCTTCGGCGTCCCGCAAGGGCTTGCTCGCGCCGTAGCCGACATTGAAGGCGATATCCTTGTGCAGCCGGAGATCCCAGGACATCTTCCCCGCCCCCGACATCCACTCGGGATGCGCCGCGGCTTCCTCCTCCGTGACCGACACGCGCCCCTTCAGCGCGTTTTCCGAGGCGAGGCAGTCCCCCGCCTCGATCCGGTAAGGCGCGCCGTGAGACAGCGCCACGTCGTTCCAGGCGAAGAAGCGGTGCAGCTGGACCGGGTCTTCTCCCCAGGCGCCGGCCTTTACCATCAGATAGGAAGGCTTCCTGCCCGCTTCTTTATTCTCCGGGAGCTGGCCGAATACAGGCTCCTCTCCGCCGAGCGCGGGATTCACAAGATAGTATTCCAGAAAAAAGGGTCTGTCTTCGCCGGTCTCGGCGTCCTGAGCCGTAAAGGAATGCCACCACCAGTCGTATCCCTGATGCGCGAGCGGCCCCTTGAGCATACAGGCGTCGCGGGTGATGTCGTGATGATTGAACGCCATCGTTATTCGCTCCTTCCGGTTACGTCCCTGCCGGTGAATACGGCGTACGACGTCCTGTAATCGCCCCGGATCTCCAGAAAGGCCGGCCTTTTTGCAAGGATCCCGTGATTCCAGCACCAGGAGAACCCGCAGTAGGAGATCAGAGGACCGTATACGCTGTCGACGGGGAAGTGATTGTGCATGCCGTTTTCCAGGAGGATCACCTGGTGCAAATGATACGCCCTGATCCGCTTCCCGACGGCTGCGTACCAGTCCCCTATGGGATAGACCGACGCTAAAGACGCGTTGTAGCGCGCGTGACCCACGTCGAGGACGAGGCCCGCCCGTTCCCGGCCGAACCTCGCGTTCACCTCGTCGGAAAACGCCAGACACTCCGAGGGGGTATATCCGAAGCGTCTTGCCCCGTCGTCCTTCTCCTGTGTGGTCATATGCAGGTTTTCGATCCCGGCGGCGCACCCTTCGGGCAAAGCGCGGATCCATCCGGCAACGCTGTCCGCGAGGCGGTCTTTCCAGGCTTCATACTCCGCGACCGGGATGCGCGGCACGTGGAAGGTGACGCCGTCCGTGCCGATCTCTCCCGCGAAGGAGACCGCCCGGTCCATCACGGCCGGATCGCAGCCGGAGCCGAAATCCGGCAGATGCAGCGAGAGATATCGTCCGCCGCTTTTCCGCCAGGCATCCAGCGCCTCGCGAAGCGGCTCCCTGTCCCAGTCAACCGATCCCGGCCGGATCTCGATCGACGGGACTGCGTTTTCCGCCGCCCAGAGGATCGCTCCGGTGTCGAAGCAGGAAATGCCGGCGTACTCCGCGATCTCCTCCGGTGCGAAATCCATACACGGTTCGTATTCTGTCCGGATCCCGTCTTCGCCCGCTTCCAGCCACAGAAGCGACGGGGGGCCGCCGATGGCTTTATCCGGGTCGAGAGCACGCACCGCGATCTCGTTTTCCTCTCTTTTCCCGTAGTGCACGTGGCCGTATACGACAGCGGGGAAGCGGTCGAGCCGTTTCTTATCCCGCCCGCCGCAGACTTCGGATGGCGCGTGATGCAGAAACACGACGGACCGTCCGGGATCTCCCTCCAGAAGGCGTTTGTCTTCCTCCCGGAGCCTTCCTTCCGACGTATCCAGTCCGATCAGCCGCCACCCTCCGACGTCGAGGATCCTTCCCTCCGAAACGAGTTCCCGCACCTCTCCGGCGCCCGCGCGCAGATCGGAATTTCCCGGGAGGAAAAGCTTCGGGCAGGGAAGCTCCGCCGTTTCCTTCCGGAAGAGCAGGGCGGCTTCCTTCGTTCCGAAAGCCGTCGCGTCGCCGAGAGATACGGCGGCGTCCGGCCTCTCCTCCCGGATGCGGCGCACCGCATACCGGAGGGCTGCAAGCTGGCTGGTATTCTCGTAAGAGGAAACGTGCGCATCGGCAAATACTGCAATCTTCATGGGATCCTCCTTGTTCTCAGACGTTTTCCGTTCCTCAGATATCGATGGTCTTGGATTCGTAGGATTCTCTGAGTCGGTCTTCCTTTTCCACCTGCAGCCTTTCCACCCTTCCTCGGGACAGCGGATACCACAGGAAGAGGACCAGCGCCATCAGGAGAAAGAGGACCGCCGGGATCAGGGTCGCCAGATCATACATGATCTTCAGATTCGCGAGCGTCTGGACCGCCCCTTTCTCATATTTATAGTGCATCCCGAGCAGCGCGCCGTTCACGCACACCGCGGCCAGCACCTGTCCCAGTTTCCGGAAGAAATTGAAGAACGAATAGGCGGTCCCGTCGTCCCGGCTCCCGGTGCGGACTTCGATATCGTCGATGGCGTCGGTCGCCATGGCCCAGAGCTGCATCACCACGGTGGTAAGGCCGATCCCGCTGACAAAATTCAGAGCGAGAAAGATCCAGATCAGAGTTCCCGGGTCCATCCCCCGCAGGAAAAAGAGCAGGAGATTGGCCGCGGCCGCCGCGGCGGTCCCTACGGCCGAAACCTCCTTTTTGCCGATCTTCCGCGCGGTTTTCGGAAGGACGAACATCATCAGGAGCATCGGCGAATAGGTGCAGGCCTGCGTCGCCAGATTCATCCAGTTCGCATGGAAGTAATCGTTGAAAAGGTAGGTATAAAAGCTCTGCGTGAACATCTGTCCCGCCAGGAGCAGCATGGCGCAGCAGCTGACGGCGACAAAAGCCCGGTTCCGGAAGAGGATCTTCACCGCTTCCCGTCCCGCGCCTTTTTCCGCGGCGCGCGGTTTTGTCCTGACGCGCTCCTTGTTCAGGAAGAACGCCTGGAAGAGCATCAGGGCGGAAACCGCCGCCATCACGATCACCCCGGCCAGGACGGGGCCGTACTGCATATCGGTGATCGGTTTTCCGTTTTCACCGAGCACGGGAGCGCCTGCGGCGTCCAGTCTCGTCTTATAGGCAAAGCTTGCGATGAGGAGCACCGGGATCGATCCGAGCGCCGCGCCGATCGAGCGGAAGACAGAGAGCTTGTTCCGTTCCGCATCGTCGGTGGTCACCACCGACGCCAGAGAGCCGTAAGGGATCTGCAGCACCGTGTACACCATTCCGAAGAGCACGTAGGTCACGGCCGCATAGACGCACGTCACGACCGTATTTCCTTCTTCCCCCACGCCCGGCCAGCGCACGAACATCAGGATCGCCGACAAGGCGAGCGGCGCCGCCACGTACAGGAACCACTGGCGGTACCTTCCGAAGCGCGAAGGCTTCACGGTATCGCAGATCCGGCCCATGATGGGATCGTTGACGGCGTCCCATACCCGCGCCGCGATGAACATCAGCATGATGAAAAGAGGGCTCAGATGAAACACGTCGGTATAGAATTTCTGCAGAAGCGTGGTGACGAGACTGAAAACGAGGCACCCCGCCGCATCGACCATCGCATACCCGAAATAGTCTTTTCCCCGGAGACCGCTGGTGCGCGCGATAAAGCTTTGCTTTTCCATGATTCGATCCTCCGCCGTATGAATCGGTTCCTTCCCCGCTATTATATCAAAAGAAGCCCGCAATTTCCAGACAAGCCGGCGGAAAAGTACGGCGTCTTTTTGCCCGGAAAGCAAAAACGGATCTTCCATGGAAGAAGATCCGTTTCATACGCCGTTCGCCGTGCGGAAAGCCGGGGAGGGTCCCGGGCTTACCAGATGAAATTCGATTTCAGCATTTCCCCGTTGTCGATCAGGACGTCCTCCCCGGTGATCGAGCGGTTGACGACCGTCAGAAAATACGCCAGATCGGCGATCTCCTCCGGCTCCGCCCATTTGCCGAGAAGGGTCTCCGCCTTCACCGCGGCGTAAAGCGTCTCGCTTTCCAGGATATGCCGGTTGGATTCGGTGATCACGCCGCCGGGTGAAATGCTGTTGACGGGGATCCCTCTTCCCGCAAGCTCCAGAGCCAGATTCTTCATATATCCGACAAGCCCCGCTTTGCTTGCCGCGTAACGCGGGAATTCCGCGCCGTTCCGCGCCGACGCCGAGGCGATGAAGAGGACCGACCGCAGGGATGCGCAGTCCTTGAGACGGCAGTTGAAATCGATCGTCGCTTTCAGATTGACGTCGATCGCATCCTTCTCCTCCGTCGTCCCCGCCGCGTGGATCAGGATCCCGGGGTCCGGCAGATCGGAAAGCCCCGTTTCCCGGATATCCTTCCGGACGTGCCGGTAGCCGGGACGCCCGATCGTGTTTTCGAGGAGATCCACGCCCGTGACGGCGTATCCCTCCCGGAGAAATCTTGCCGCGATCGCTTTCCCTATGCCGCGCGAGGATCCCGTGACGATTACGTTCATACGCCTATCCTTTCTGATCCGGAAGAGCGGTTTGCCGCTCCTTTTCGATATAACGGGAGATCCGGTAGCCGAGAGGAGAAAAAAGCACCTCGAAAAGCAGCTCCGCGACCGCCCCGGTCAAGGCGCAGGTAAAGCATTGAAGAAGCGACCAGCCGAAAAAGATCCTGCTGACCAGGAGCGCGAAGACGAGGTTGTCGGCAAACTGCGCAAGAAACGTGGAAACGTACGCGCGCAGGATGAAATTCGCAAAGCCGTCCTTGCGTTTCAAAAGCTTTCCCACGCCGTAATTCAGGAAATTGTTGAGCACAGCCGACGCCGCAAAGGCGACCGAGCTTCCCAGAATGATAAACCAGGTGCCGCCGAAGGTATTGTCCAGCGCCCGGTTGAGGAGCGCTTCGCTTCCCTCGACGAAGCTTTCCCCCCACACGCCGGGGATCCGGCTCGCAAGATAAAAAATCAGGGCCATCAGAAGGTTCATCGCCAGAGCCGCAAAGGAAAGAAGCGTCGCCACGCGGGGACCGTAGGCGTGGGTCAGAACGTCCATGGAAAGAAAGGTCATCCAGGAAAAAAGGATCCCGCAATCCAGCGCCAGCCAGTCCACGCCGGTGTCAACGCTTTTGTTCGCCAAAAGATTCATGCCGACGACCGACAGGAACAAAAACGAAATCAGAAGAGGCGGGACGCTGCCGAGAAGACTGCGGAATTCGCGAAATGCCTTGATCATGATAAAAGAACTCCTTGTTTTTTTCAGGTGGTTATCAAGAAACACCCTATTCGATTCTCCGCTGTCCGGCGGACGGTTGATTATACCACGGAGCGGCCTTTTTGCCAAGGGCAATGCAAAACGGTTTTTTCTTCACATAGCGCGTTTTTTTGTGCATTGCGACGGGAAAGACCCGACTCATTCGGTCAAAACCGCCCCGATTTCGTCTCTTTGCCCTTTGTTTTATACCGCGAAGTATGATATACTGAGATCGTGATAGAAGGAATCCCGTGTTCCAAAGACTCCTCAAATCATCACCGTTACCGGCCGCATACCGCCGGAAACACCGAATCTGAAAGAACGGAGGGTGATCTGATGATCAAAAAAACAGAGAATGCACGCGTAGCCCGCGTTCTTGCCGCAGCGCTTCTGATCTGTTTCCTTCTGGCGATCCCCGCTTTCGCCGCAGAAGGAGATCTGAAATCGAAACTTCTGGAAAGCGACAACACGCTCGCCGATTATGCCACCGAGAGCATCAACAACGTTCTCGGTCCCTATGCGCTTCTGCCTCTGGATCCCATGTTCAATCTTGCGATCCTTTCCGGAGTCTCTCTGCTCAACCACGGCGGCATGGCCGTCAATACCAGTATCCAGTCGGCCATCGATTCCAACGTGCTTTTCAGCAACCAGGTGATCTGCTGGATCATGCTCGTGATCTGCTTTCTGATCGGCATCGGCCATCTGATCCTGAAACACGTTCCGGGGATCTCTGCCGCGACGGAGTCTTTCATCTCTGAGGTGATCGACTGGCTCGGTATCGCCGTGCGCCTTCTCCCCTATGCGATCCTAATCCTGCCGACAGCGACGACTGCGGCGTCCGTCATCCTGGCGCCGGGCTTTTTTCAGTCTGCCGCCACGCTCAGCGGCAAAATCGTCATCGGCTTGCTTGCTGCCATCGCCGGCATAACTCAGTACCTGGTGATCAAATTCGCCCGCATCTTCTTGGATCTGATCGTCTCCATTTCTCCGGAACCCGTTACCACCATCGTCACGGAAACCATCAAAAAAGGTTACGTCCTGTGTATGTGGGCGATCGCTTTCTTCGCACCGGAAGTACTCTTCGTCCTCAACATCGTCCTTTTCCTCCTTGCTCTGATCGTAGCGCGCAGGGGCTATCTGCTGAGCAGATACTGCCGCGGTCTCTACTGGAAGAGCCTGAAGCATACGATCCGGAAAAAGCGCGGAAGCCTGAATCCCGAGACATACTACGCACGGGCGCCTTTCGCTCCCGAATCCATCAGGCAGGAATACCCCGGCGCCCGCCGCATCCTTTTGGCTTACGCCGGCACCAAAATGGGAAAAATACCTCAGAAAGTCCCGAAGTACATGAAGGGGTGGTTCATCGACACCGGATCCGAGCTCCTCTTCTGCTGCAAGACCTTCTTCTTTTTCAAGAAGAAATACAGGCTGACCGGTAAATTCACCCTCCTCACGAGGTGGGACAAGTGCCAGATCCAGTGCCATTGTACCGACGGAAAGACGCTCAAGATCGATCTCAGCACGCATTACGAGGTCGTCCTCCGCGTGATGGCCGAGGAGTACGGATGGCTCAATGTGAAAGAGGAAAAACGCCGGCGCAGGGAAATGAAGAAGGCCATGAAGTCCGGCCGGTACATCCCGCAGTAAAAAAGAAACACCTGTCAGGCAAAACAGGCTGAAAACGGATCTCCGTTTTCAGCCTGTTTCGTTTTTCCTTCCGCCGCGGTCCTTTACGGCGTTTCGCCTGCCACGATATCCCCGTCCCAGTCGAGGATCCCGCCGAATTCATATACGGCGGTATATCCCATGCGGAAAAGCTTCTCCGCCGCCTGCTTGCTGCGGTTGCCGCTCCGGCAGTAGACCAGGATGGTCTGATCGGTGTCCGGCAGCTCCGCGGGCCTCTCTCCCTCTGCGATACTCTCGCTGGGGAGACAGACGGCGCCGGGGATGTGTCCCTCGGCATATTCGTCCGGCCTGCGCACGTCCAGGATCACATATCCTTCTTCTTTCGCCATCATGCGCTTCGCCTCTTCCTGCGTGATCTGCGTGTAGTCACGGACCATGCCGTTCCTGTCCGGAGCAAAGAAGAGGTCGGAGCATCCCCCGAGCAGTACGGCAGCCGCCGCGAACAGAAGAACGATCCTTCTTTTCATTTGTCATTTCTCCTTCTCTGCCGACTGATTTCAGATCCGAAGCTCCTGCCGGTCAAAAACATGTTCCCTGCCTCGGAACGACACAAAGAATCGGCTCCCCTCATACCGGATCACCGGGAGGGTCTCGCCCCGCTCCACCGGGAACAGGAGCGTATGGAACACGTGGTCCCGTGCCGGAAGAGACCGTCTTCCGACCGTTGTGGCGGGATGGAGCGTTTCCTCGTTCCTTCCCACATACCATCCGCGCATCGCCGGTCCGGTCCTTCCGGAAACGGCCGTCGGAGCTTCCTCTCCCTCCGGTGCGGCCGGGACGATCAGGACGTCATACCGCTTTCCGAAATCGGAGAGGACCGCGCCGGGAATCGAATCCGGGTATGTGACCCGAAGCGTATTCAGATGGAAGAGCACCTCATACGCATGTTCCCTGCCGTCCCGTGACGTCAGTTCGTCCCGGACGCAGAAGAAATCCGGTTTTTCAAAGAGGACCCGCCTCGTATGGACCGCCATTTTCTCCCGGTCGGGACCGAAGCCGTCCCGGTAGGTCCCTTCCGCGTAATCGCGATCTTTCCCGGTGATCCAGCCGGCGTCGATCGCCTCTTCGGCGACCAGAGGTCCCTCCCGGTTCTGCGCGAGTCCGTCCACCAGGACCGTGTTGTGGTCGTATGCCGAGATCCCGTATCGTCTCGCTTCCGAGATCTCGTACTGTCCTCCTCCGTCGTCGAACAGGAGCTCCTCGCTGCCGCGGTAAAGATTGATATTCAGCTTGTCCTGATGATGATGGGCCCGTCCGAGCGGCCCGACGTCGAAACTGAGGTATACGGCTTCCTCATCCCACCCGGAACGCATGATGCAGAAGCCCGCCCAGGGCAGGAACGCCGACGCCGTGACGTTCTCCGGAGGGCTCCCCCGCTTCCGTTTCGAGTTGACGTAATCGTACTCGGGACGCGGCGGAAGGACGCGCGAGGCAATATCCGTGAAGCAGGACGTGGGGATGGTATAGCAGTCGTTGGTGCGGGGCTGAGTCAGCGCAGGCGTCGTCCGCAGGACGGCGGCAAGCGTCGTTTTCTCCGCAAGCTCCGTGAACCGGGCCGGGAATTCGTTCCGGAAGCCCAGAAGGCACGCCATCTCGTATACCCGCAGGACGCAGCCCGTGACCACGCTGTGGTAATCGGGCGAAAGCTCGTAATGCATGCCGTCGGGGAGCGTCTGCCCCTCCATTTCCGACGTAACGCGCCCCGCCGCGAGCCTTCTCAGTTCCTCCGCTTCCCGGAATTCGGGATAGAGAGCCGCGAAAGCGTAGATCCCGTTGCTCTCCATCATGATCCAGTTCGCGCTCTGCGGATGTTCCTTCAGATGAAGCGCCTGGCGCCGCATCGACGCCAGCATCAGAAGGAGCGCCAGATCCGATACTTCCCGGGACCGGCGGAAGATCTGAAACGCGCTCTGCCAGGAACCGAGCAGACGGATCCCGCACTCGATCGTGCGCCAGGCGCTGCCCGGCTCGTTCCAGCCTTCCTTCGGGCATTCGGTCTGGGCGATCCAGA
>JAFRWU010000038.1 GCA_017441705.1 Clostridia bacterium
CCCCCCCCCCCCCCCCCCCCCCGGCCTTTTTCTGCCGGAAAATCCCGGCGTCACAGCGTTTCTCTTTTGATCACGTCGATCAGGTTGTCCTTTTTGATCTTCGCGGAGGCGTAGAGCATCGTGACGAACACCACGAGGAACACGCTCCCCACAGCGATCAGCACGCTTCCCCACGGGATGAAGAAGCGGATGGAAAGGCTGTTTTCGGTGATCTTCCAGATCAGATACGTCATCAGGAAGGAGGCCGGCAGCCCCCAAAGAAGGCTTTTGATCCCGTAAAGCAGACACTCGTACCGCATCATCTTCCGGAAACCGCGCTCGGAAAGACCGATGGAGCGCATCATGGCGAATTCGCGCCGGCGCAGAAGGATCCCGGTGGAGACGCTGTTGAAGACGTTGGCCACGGCGATCAGCGAGATCAGCGTGATGAAGCCGTAGGAGAAAACGTTGACCGTCGCGAGCAGCAGGGCGGCGGTGTCCCGGTCTTCAGCCAGATCCGCTGCCGAAGCCGTGAGCCCGCGGTCCTCGATCAGCTTTCTCGCCTCCTTCACCGTCCTCTGGTGATCGGAGGAAAGAAAATCCACACGGGCCGTGAGCCCGTCGTTCTCCGCGGTCTTCCTGTTCGCCGTCACCGCGTCCCGCACGGAAAGCGGATAGATCAGGGCCGGCCTACCGGGCTCCAGAGCGATCAGCGTCTCCTTCGCGATCCCCGCGACCTCGTAGTCGCTCGCGTCCGTCGCTTCCTCCCGGCTCAGGCGGATGATCTTCTTCTCATCCGGAGGAGTTTCCTCCTTCTGCATGCGTTCGTATTCCTCCAGGGGCAGGAAGCAGTAGATCCTGTTCCCGTTTTCATCCTCCTCGTCGCCGAATTCCACCGTGCCCTCCGGCGGGATCACCTTGTATTCCCGGAGCGTGAGCGGCGTCTTCCCCGGATCGACAAAGGAGAAGCTCGCCCAGTGACTGCCCTCTTTCTCGGTCCAGCTGCGGATCGTCACGTGATTGTAGAGAAGTCCGCGCGGATGGGCCGGATCGAAGAAGCCCTCCTCCTTCAAGCCGTTATTCGCGAGAAGCTCCCGGAACTCCCCGTCCTCCGAAAAGACGAGAAAGACTCCTTCGGTCACGTCGGCGGGGAGCCGGTCTTCCGGCGCTTTGCTCCCGTATCCGTAATCGGACGAGGCATCCTTCCTGTCGGCCGTCAAATAGATCGTGACGCTTTCGGTATAGGAGGTCTTCGTCACGCCGGGCAGCGACCGCAGATCCGGAAGCAGTGCGAAAAGCTCCTCCCGGTCTCCTTCCTCCTCCGGCGGGGAATAGCACGCCGCGTCGCTTTTCGGATCCCGGCCGGCCATATCGGTCAGCGCCGTGGCCAGGTAAGCCGTGAAGGCAGAAGCCGAGATGAAGAGCACCACGCTCAGAAACAGCGACAGGATCGTGGCCCGGTAGCGTTTGCGGTTGCGTTTGAAGTTTTTCGAGGCCAAGACTCCCTCGAGCCCGAAGAGCTTCCCGGTCAGGCGGGAGGTCTTTACCTCCTTTGTGCGGATCTTCACGTCGGCGGTCGCGCGGATCGCGTCCATGGGGGAAACGCGCATGGCGCGTCTGGCAGGGATCCACGCCGAAAGCAGCGTCGTCAAAAGACACACCGCCGCCGCGGAGAAGAGCATGGGAAAGCTGACCGCAAGGCCCATTCTCGTGGCACTGCCCTCAAAGAGGAGCCGGGTAAAGGTCCCTTCGAGGCACCGAAGGGTGATCCCGATGCCGGCCAGCCCCAGAAGAGCGCCCAGCGGGATCCCCGCTCCGGCCATGAGCAGCGCTTCGTAGAAGACGGAAGAGGCGATCTGCTTTTTCGTGGCGCCGACCGATTTCAAAACGCCGTATTCCCTCGTTCTTTCCGAAACCGATATGGCGAAGGCGTTGTAGATCAGAGAGATCGATCCGAAGGCGATCAGGAAGCACAGGATCGCGGAGAAGCCGTAGAGCGTCGCACGCAGATTGT
The DNA here is from genome assembly GCA_017441705.1 of Clostridia bacterium. GTDB lineage: Bacteria > Bacillota > Clostridia > Oscillospirales > QAMX01 > RUG11797. The sequence goes on from JAFRWU010000038.1 coordinate 1,994, forward strand.
TTCCCCGGATGCCGCCGAGACACCGGAGCAGCTCGTCGTTGGAGCGCAGATCCTCCATGCCGGAGGCGGTCATACGTTCGGCGAAGTCGTAATACTTCGCAGGGGCCTTCACCGTGAAGAAAAGGCCTTTCCGTCCGTCGCCCGCGCCGCGGGTCAGGGCGAAGTATCCCGGCGAGGAAAAGGGCTCCACGGCGTTGTCGAACCGGCGGTAGAATCCCGTCACGCGGTAAGTTCTCTCCTTTGCGCCGACGATCGATTCGGTCAGGCCTGCGTCTCCGGAGAAGGGCTGCTTTTCGGAAAGCGGCGTTCCGCCGGCTTCCCGTCTTCCCACCCGAAGCGTGATCTCCTCCCCGGTTTTTATCTCCGCGCCGCCGTCGAAGGAAAGGTGCACGGGAAGAAGGATCTCGTTTTCGTTTTCGGGCAGTCTGCCCTCGATCAGATTGACCGACAGAAGATCGGTCAGACCGTCTCCCGCCGACCAGATCACGAGATAGGGCTTATATTCGTTTTTGCTTTCGATCCCGGCCCAGCCGACCTCCTCCCAGGAAGCCGTCCGTTCGATCTCCGGCTCCCCGGCCAGCCGTCCGGCTTCCTCTTCGGAAAGAGACGCGGCATACCCGTGAAACTTCCCCGTCGCCTCCTCGATGCTCCGGATCAGGAAGGACATGCCGCTGTTCGCTCCTTCCAGAACGGCGGTGAAAAGCGCCATGGAAAGCACGATCCCGATCATCGTCACCAGCGTGCGAATGGGATTCTTTCTGAGCGTGCGGCGCGCGTACCGATGAAACAGGTTCATTTCCCCGCCCTCCGCAGCCGTTCATCCCGGGCGATCCTGCCGTCCTCGATGGAAAGGATCCGGTCGGCCTGCAGCGCCACGTTCTCGTCATGGGTGATGACGATGAGGGTCTGCCCGTATTTGCGGTTGGAAAGCTTCAGAAGCTCCACGATCTCCTGGCTGTTGCGGGAGTCCAGGTTCCCCGTCGGCTCGTCGGCCAGCACCACCAGCGGCGCGTTCATCAGAGCGCGCCCGATGGAGACCCGCTGCTGCTGGCCGCCGGAAAGCTGGTTGGGAAGGCTGCCTTCCTTCCCTTCAAGGCCGAGGGTCCCGATCAGCTCGGCAAGCCTTTCCTCATTGACCTTTCTTCCGTCCATCAGGACCGGAAGGGTGATGTTTTCCGTCACGTTCAGAACCGGGATCAGATTATAAAACTGATAGATCAATCCCACCTGTCTTCTGCGGAAGACGGCGAGCTGCTCCTCGTTCTGGGCGTAAACGTCCTCGCCGTTCATGACGACCCTGCCCTCCGTGGGCCGGTCCACGCCGCCCAGGATGTGCAGAAGCGTCGATTTTCCCGATCCGGAAGGTCCGATGACCGCCAGGAATTCCCCCTTTTCCACCGAAAAGGACACGCCGTCCAGAGCGCGCACCTGATTCCCTCCGGTTCCGTATATTTTGCTCAGATTCTCCACCCGAATGATCTCCATGGGCCGGTCTCCTTTCTCGTTCTGGGAGCAGTATATCACACGAAAGTGACGGAACGGTGACTGAAATCCGGAAAATCAAAAACCGGCTGAGACAAGGATCGTTTTCCTGTCTCAGCCGGTTTCCCTTTCCGTGCTTCCCGTCAGATCACGCTCTTGTAAAACCGCACCTTGAAGCGCGCGCCGCGCGCGGGATCGTTTTCCGCCGTGACCGTGCCGTTCTGGGCCGCGACGATCTCCCGGCACAGGGCCAGACCGATGCCGACGCTTCCGGGGGACGCGTCCTTTCCTTTGAAAAACCGCTCGAAGAGATGCGGGATCTCCTCCTCGCGAAAGCCCGGCCCGCTGTCCGCGACCGTCACCTCCGTATAAAGCGCCGTATCCAGGGCCGTCACGCGGATCTCCCCGCCGACGGGGGTATGCTCCACGGCGTTCCGGATCAGGTTGGAGATCGCCTCGGACGTCCAGACGGGATCGACGAAAACCGGCTCCTCCCCCGCTTCGAGAAGCAGGCTCTGATCCCGCACCTCCATCGCGATGCGATGGGGCTCCGCCGCCTTTTCAAGAAGAGTCCGGACCGGGATCTCCTCCCGGCGGAAGGTCAGTCTGCCCGCGTCGATCCGCGACAGGGTCAGAAGGCTTTCGGTCAGGAACCGGATCTTCTCCAGGCCGCGCTTCACGTCCCGCAGGAGCTTCTTTTTCTCCTCCTCCGGCGTGCCGTCGCCGGCCGCCAGAGTCAGAGCCAGATGGATCGAGGTCAGAGGGGTGCGGATCTGGTGGAAAATATCGGCGATCGCGTCGGCCAGGCGGCCTTTTTCGGCCGCGAGATCGTCCGTTTGTTCCTTCAGGCGCCGGGTCATTTTGGCGATCTCGCTTTTCAGAACGGCCAGCTCCCCCTCCTCGCTTTCGGCAATGAGGATCTCTTTTTCTCCGTGCAGGATCCCGTCCAGCTCCTCCGAAAGCCGGGCGATGGCCCGGTAGCGCCGGAAAAGGAAGACCCCGTGCAGAACCGCAAGCAGGATCCCCGCCGCGAGCGTCAGAAGCCCCGCCTCCCGCGAGACGAGAAAGCCCGCGCCCGTGAGGATCGCCGTCAGAGCAAGATGCCACGTCGCCTCGCGCCGCACCTCCTTGTTCCGGAACACCCTCATGTCAATCCACCCGATAGCCCATGCCCCGCACGGTCCTGATGATCGCGGGGTTCTGGGGATCCTTTTCTATTTTTTCGCGGATGCGCTTGATATACACCGTCAGGGTGTTGTCGTTGACAAAATCGCCCGCCGCATCCCAGATGTCCTCCAGGAGCCGGTCCCGGGTGAGAAGGCGGCCGCGGTTGGAAACCAGCAGAAGAAGGAGCCGGTACTCCAGGGCGGAAAGAAGGATCTCTTCCCCGTTCCGCGTCACGATCCCCCGCACGGGATCCAGAAGGAGATCTCCGACGGCGATCTTCCCGCCGTCCGATTCGTTCCGGCCGAGGGCCCTGCGGATCCGGGATACCAGCTCCCGCGGGCGGAAGGGCTTGACGACGTAATCCTCCGCCCCCATATCGAGGCCGCGCACCACGGCGTCCTCTTCCCCGGACGCCGTGAGAAAGATCGCCGGGATCCCCGCTTCCTTCGCCGCGCGGCAGACGCCGAACCCGTCCCCGTCTTCGAGGGCGAGATCCACCAGAAGAAGCCCGTATTTCTTTTCGGAGACCGCGCAGCGCGCTTCTTTTTCACCCGAAACCGTATCGGTTTCAAATCCCTCCTGCCTCAGATAGGCCGCAAGAGTTCGGACGATCTCCCGGTCGTCCTCCACCAAAAGGATCCGCGCCACAGTCGTCACCTCCCCGGATCAAGAAAAGCCCGGGAAGAATCCCGGGCCGTATGGCGTTTACGCGTTTTCGTTCCCCTCCCGCGCCTTTTTGACGAGCGGAAGGATGTATTTTACGTCGGTGAAATTCGTGGGAAAGGACAGGGCGTTGAAGAGCTCCCGGTCCTCCTGCGTCTTCGCCTTTTCGGCCTTGCGGCCGATTTTGCTCCGGACCATCCGGAGGATCATCCGGTCGAAAAAGCCGAGCCGCGCCAGATTCATCCGGCCGCGCATCAGGGTCAGCTCTCCGGGCTTGAGTCCGTTTTTCTCCGCGATTTCCGCGGCGTATTCTTCGGTCGGCTCCTTCAGACAGCTTGCCGCCACCAGAAAACGCTTTCCCAGCGGAGAAAGGACCGCGCGCATGCGGGGCAGCGAATCGATCTTCCCTGCGTTGACCCCGGCGGCGTAGACCACCAGATCGTACCCGCCCTCCCGGGGGATCGAACGGTAATGCCGGCTTTCTCCGCCCAGGGCGCGGGCGATCTCCTCCGCGTAATACATGGAGGCGCCGGATTTTGATTTGTAAACTGCCAGCATTTTCATTTCAGTTCGGCCATCTCCTTCCACGCCGCAGGGTCTTCCCCGACGGCTGCTTTTTTTCCGTTCCGGACGATGGGGGCAAGAAGCCTTTCCGGCTCGTCCAGCAGAAGGGTGATCACGGCTTCCGGTGCGTAATACTGCAATTCGGCGGGCTCCTTCACCAGCTTTTTCCAGTCGCCCACCGCCCGCACGACGCTTTCCAGCTCGCCCCGGCTGATGCCGATGCGGTCAAGATCGATATACTGATAGGGAACGCGTCTTTCCTTGAAAAAGCGTTCCGCCTTCTTGACGGCGAAGCTTTTGCTCCGTCCGAAAATCTGAAGCGCCATACCGGATTCCTTTCACAGGAAGACCTTGAGGATCTCCGCGTACCATCCGTCCACGAAGAATCCGTTGAGGATCGGGAACATAAGGGCAAACAACAGCGCCGCAAGGCCAAGATAGATCCCGGACGCGATGCGTCCGGTGCGGGAGTTGGCGCTCCATCTCTTCAAAGCCCACGTGATCAGCAGGATCGAGATCTCCGCCGAAGCAAAATAATGATAGATAAAGAGCTCGCGCGAGACCAGCATCCAGGGCACGTACTGGCAGAGATAGGCGATCACCGCGAGGAAGACGCCCGCGTCGAACCGCTCGATCCTGACCCAGCTCTTCAGCGGTTTTTCTCCCGCCGGCACGGCGTCGGCCGGAAGCAAGCCGTCCCCGGTCAGGCCGGTCCGGAGAAGAGGCGTACGCACTCTTCTCCCAAAGACGAATCCGTAGATCGCGTAAAGCACCGCGGGCACGCTGGCCCACCAGATCACGGGATTCCCGGTGACGATGATCCGGGCCTTCAGCCCCGAAAGAGCCGTGCCGAAATAGGAGGAGAAGCCTCCGATCATCAGCGGCCATCCCCACCATTTGGAGGAGAAGTCGAAGGTCTGCTCCAGCGTGCTGTGGAAATTCCACATATACTTCTGGTTTTCCCAGATGCCTTCCCAGCCCTGGATCTCCTGGAAGGGGCCGAAGGCCACCGGGAGATAGGAGCCGATATAGACCGCCGCGGGGACCAGGACGAAAAACAGCACGCAGGAAGCGACGGTGGACGCGACGTATCTTCCCGTGTAGAAATCCGGATCCTCTCTTCTGTACGCCCGGATCTTCGAGGCAAAAAAGGCGAAGAAGACGATGGCAAGCCCGACGCCCGCATAAGCGCCGATCCATTTGAAGGAGCAGGCAAGCCCGAAGGAAAGACCCGACAGGAAGAGCTCGATCTTTTCGCCCTCCACCTGCGGGCGCTGATAATAGCGCATCATAAAGAGATAAGCCAGAAGGATGAAAAGCAGCGGGAAGGAATCGATGGTGGCAAGCCGCGTCTGCGTATAGTGCATGGCTTCCACCGCCATCAGGAAGGTGGCTACCAGAGCCCACTTGTTGTTCCGGAGCACCCGGCGCGCCAGGAAGAAAAACACCGGCAGCATCAGGATCCCCGAAAGGGTCCCCATGATCCGCCATCCGATGGAGTTCATGCCGAACAGGCGGATCCCCAGCGATTCCACCACCTTGCCCAGGACCGGGTGCGTGTTTTCCAGCCCCGTGCCCCCGTGGATATAGGCGTTGGCGGTGAGAGCGTAGAGGTATTCGTCGAAATAGGCGAAGGTGAGGGAGGAGGAATCGGCGTCCAGAAGCTCCTGTTCGTCGGTGAGATTCCCGAGCTTGTCCGCCTCCAGAAGTCTTTGGTTCAGCTCCTTCGGGACCGTGATATCCAGGCGCCGGTTGTCCTTGTCCAGGACGCAGAGCTCCGCCAGAGTGATCTCCTTGCCCTCAAAGGTGATGCGGATATACCTGACCTTTCCCTCCACGTCCAGATTCAGCGTCTTCCAGCGCATGTGGGAGCTCAGTTCCTCGGGGCCGTAAGCCACGTGCCAGTCCTCGCTGAGATCGAGACGGGTCTCGATGGTGATGTCCTTTTTGCGGCCGCGCCATTTGTAGAGGCAGAATTTCGACACCTCGGAGGGCTCCTTCAGCTCCACCGTCACGCTCTGTCCCTTTTGGGCGAGATAGATCGACGTCTGGGGGATCCGGTCGGTCCCCAGGCGGAAAAAGGCCAGAAGGGAATAGAGCAGCGTGATGAGAAGCATCAGCGCGACGCTCCTCCGGTCAAGCTTCGGAAGCTCGCCCCGGAAGAATCCGAAGGGGCGCTTTTTCGGCCGGAAGGGCGGGATCTCGCTTTCTTCGTCGGGATCCCCGTCCGGTTCCTCCGCGCCGTCGTCCGGCGAGGTTCCTTCCGGCGTCTCCTTCTCCGGTTCCTTCTCCTCTGCTTCTTCTCCTGCGGAGCCGGAAGCGGCGTAGGCGTCCCGGCCTCTGTCCTCCGTCGATCCTTCCCTCTCTTCCGAAGGGCAGGAGGCCACCGCGTCCTCTTCCGCCGGGTTCTCCTCCGGAAGGGGCGCGGGACGGTTTTCTTCTTCGCCGGTGGGGTTCTCCGCCGGTCTTTCTTTAGGGTCCATCATGATTTTTGCCTTCCTGGGTCTGTCTTTGATCGAGGAAAAACCGCCGGAGCAGCCCGGCGCACTCTTCCTCCAGATGCCCGCCGCTGACGGCGGGCTTGTGATTCAGGGGATAGGAAAAGAGATCCAGTACGCTGACGCAGGCGCCTGCCTTCGGATCGTAGGCGCCGAACCAGATCTTCGGGATCCGGGCGGCGACGATCGCGCCGGCGCACATGGGGCACGGCTCCAGAGTCACGTAAAGCTCGCAGTCCGAAAGCCTCCAGGCGGAAAGCCGCCGGTTGGCCGCCGTGATGGCCTCCATCTCGGCATGTCCCGCCGCGTATCCTTCCTCCCGGCGGTTGGAGCCTTCGCCGACGATCTCTCCCCCGCGGGTGATCACGCACCCCACCGGGACCTCGCCGCGCTTGCCCGCTTCCCCGGCCAGAAAAAGCGCGCGGCGCATGAATCTCTCCTCGTACATAAAACGGTCTCAGAGCCTGGACATGACGTAATCGGCAAACTCCGCGGTGGTCGCTCCGTCGGAACGTCCGGTGACCGTCAGCTTTTTCTCCTCGAAGGAGCAGACGTCCAGCGCGCGGGCAAGCCTCTTCGCTTCGCCGGTCTTTCCGATGTGCTCCAGAAGCATCACCGTCGCCCGGAGCATCGAGCAGGGATCGGCGTACCGGTCGCGTCCCTCGGCCACCATGCGGGGCGCCGAGCCGTGGATCGCCTCAAACATGGCATATTTTTTCCCGATGTTGGCGCTGCCGGCGGTGCCGACGCCGCCCTGGAATTCCGCCGCCTCGTCGGTGATGATGTCGCCGTAGAGATTGGGCAGGACGAACACGTCGAAATCGGTCCGTCTCTTTTCGTCCACCAGCTTCGCGGTCATGATATCGATGAACCAGTCGTCAGCCTGAAGCTCCGGATACTCCTTCGCCATATCGTAGAAAATACGCAGGAATTTACCGTCGGTGGTCTTGATGATGTTCGCCTTGGTGACGCAGGTGACGCGCCGTCTGCCGTTCTGCCGCGCGTATTCGAAGGCCAGCCGGCAGATCCTTTCGCATCCTTCGTCGGTGGCGATCGTGAAGTCCACGCCCAGCTCCGGGGTCACATTGGAGCCGAGGCTTCCCACCGCGTAGCCGCCTTCCGTATTCTCACGGAAGAAGCGCCAGTCGATCCCCTTGTCCGGGACCTTGACCGGGCGCACGTTGGCGAAAAGATCCAGCGCCTTGCGCATGGCGACGTTGGCCGATTCGATGTTGGGCCAGGGGTCGCCGGCTTTCGGGGTCGTGGTAGGCCCCTTCAGGATCACGGGGCAGGTCTTGATCTCCGCCAGAACGTCGTCGGGAATGGCCTTCCCCGCCGCGGCGCGGTTTTCGATGGTCAGGCCGTCGATGGGGACCAGCTCGATCTTCCCCGCGTCGATCTCATCCTTCAGGATCCGGGAAAGCACTCTCGCCGCCTCGTGCGTGATGCGGGGGCCGATGCCGTCGCCGCCGCAGACGCCGATGCGCAGGGTGGGAAGCGATGCAAAATCCAGAAAATCCCCTTCCGCTTTGATGGTTTCCAGCCTTTTCATCTGTCCTCTCAGGACGGTTTCGTAATGCGCAAGCGCTTTTTTGATCTGTTCTTCCATGCTCTTTCCTTTCTCCGGGAATCCAGCTGCCGAAAAGCTTGTCTTCGTCTATTATAGATTTCTTCCCGCCGTTTGTCAAGGCGAGGAGGCGCGCTTCCGGTCTTCCCGTCCCGGCAAGTCCGGACAAAGAAAAACGCCGGGTACGGCGACCGTACCCGGCGTTTTGACCGGTGGATTATTCCTCGGCGGGAGCTTCAACGGGAGCTTCCCCGGCGGGGACTTCTTCTGCGGGAGCCTCTTCCGCCGGAGCTTCCGGAGCGGGAGCTTCTTCCTCCTCCGCCGCAAAGAGCGCGGAGTTGTCGGCCTGCCGCATGGACAGGGAGACCTTCTTTTTCTCGTCGTCGATCTCGATGATCTTGACGAAGACGCGCATGCCTTCGCTCACCACTTCGTCGGGGCGGGCGATCCGGCGGTCGGCGATCTGGGAAATATGGATCAGGCCGTCCACGCCCGGAACGATCTCGGCAAAGGCGCCGAAGGGCATATTCTTGACGATGCGGACTTCCGCCACGTCGCCCACGTCGTAGGTATCGCGGAAAACCTTCCAGGGATTCAGGTTCGGATCCTTGTAGCCCAGGGAGATCTTTCTCTTTTCGGGATCGAAGCCGATGACGTAAACTTCGATCTCGTCGCCCACCGAAACGACCTCGGCGGGATTCTTGATGCGGGACCAGGAGAGCTCGGTGATATGGACCATGCCGTCCACGCCGCCGATATCCACGAACGCGCCGTAGGAAGTCAGGGACTTGACGGTGCCCTTGTATCTCTTGCCGACCTCGATGTTCGCCCAGATCTCTTCGACTCTGGCGCGGCGCTCGGCGTATTCCGCAGCGCGGATGGAGCCCTTCACGCGGCGGCGCTGACGGTTGACCTCGATGATCGAGACCTTGACCTTCTTCTTCAGAAGATCCGACATGGGGGCGTCCTTCGGAAGTCCGGTGAGGGAAGCGGGGACGAAGATCTGCACGCCGTTGGCGTTGACGATCACGCCGCCCTTGTTGTCCTCGACCACGGTGCCTTCCAGAATGGCTCTCTTCTCCACGGCGTCTTCCAGATTGTCCCAGGCCTTCATGGCGTCGACTCTCTTCTTCGAGAGCATGACGGTCCCTTCGGCGTCGCTGACCTTGCCGACAAAGACCTCGATCTCGTCGCCGACCTTCACGATGTCCTCAGGCTTCACGTTGGGAGAGTCGGTCAGTTCGGTAAGCGGAATGAATCCGGCGTGCTTGGTGCCGAGATCCACCTGGACCTCGGTGCCGGTGATATTGGTGACAATACCGGTTACCCTTTCCCCCGTATGTAAAGTCTTGATGGAGTTCCCCAGCATATCCGCAAAGGATTCTTCCTCCGGGACAGCGGTCTTGAGTTCTTCACTCATGATTTGTACGACCTCCTTGATCACGTTGTCCGGTACGCTTGCTCCGGCCGTGATCCCAATTTTTTCGCACTCCTTAAAAAGGTTTTGGGGAAGAGTAGCGCGTATGTCGTCTGCCGATTCGATGCGGTAAACGGGTTTTCCTGTCCTGGCGCAAACCTCCGCAAGCTTTCGCGTGTTGGCGCTCAGCGCGTCGCCGATCACGATCACGGCGTCGGTTTTTTCTGCCAGGTCCGCTGCTTCCTTCTGTCTTTTTTCAGTAGCAAAACATATTGTATCAAAAATCAGCGCGTTTGTACAGTACTTTTCGAAAATTTTTGCAAATTCCCGAAATAGCACGAGATCGGCGGTCGTTTGCTCCACCACCGAGACCTCCGCGTCCCCCAGCAGTCTGACCGCAGTCTCGTCTCCCATGGCGACGATACGCGAATCGGGGGCTTCTCCCGCAATTCCGAGCACCTCCGGATGGTCGATTTGTCCTACGATCACCGGGATTCTTCCTTTTTGATGCTCCTCCGCGACAATTCTGTGAATCTTCTCCACGGAGGGGCACGTGGCGTTGACGATCTGGCAATTTTTTGCGCGAAGTTTCTCAAAGACCGCCGGAGGTTCTCCGTGCGCCCGGATCAGCACCCGGGCGCCGTCGGGGATTTCTTCCGCAGACGACGCGGGGATCACCCCTTTTCTCCGGAGCGAATCCACCACGCCCTGGTTGTGCACCAGCTTTCCCAGGGTATAGACCGGCCCTTCCTCAGCCGCCTTTCCGGCCATTTTGACCGCCCTGTCCACGCCGTAGCAGAACCCCGCGTTTTTGGCAAGGACGATTTCCTTCACGTTACCAACCCTCTCCTACGCTTCTGCCGAGCTCGCGGATCTTCTCCAGCGTCTCGGACGCGATCCGGCGATACGCGGCGCCGGGCCGTTCCCCCTCCATCCTCTCGGGCCGGAAGGCGTCGCCCACCACCACGGTCTTCCTGCGGAAGGGGGCGAGATAGGGAGTGATGTAGACCGGCAGGATCACGCAGTCGGCCTTCAGGGCGATCATGCCGATCCCCGGCAGAGCGGGGATCTCGTCGAGGCCCCGCAGCCGGCGGGAGCCCTCCGGGAACACCAGGACCGGCTTTCCCTTGTCGATCTCCTCGATGGCGTGCTTGATGGAGGCCACGTCGCTGGAGCGCTGATCGATCGGGAAGGCGCCGAGTCTTCTGAGGAAGTAATTCTTGACCTTGCCCTTGAAGATCGAGGATTTCGCCATATACCGGATCCGGCGGAAGGGCCCGAAGGCCATGGTCACGAAGACCGGATCGGAATACGCCGTGTGATTGGCGCAGATCAGGATCTTCGTCTTTCTCCCCGGGATCTTTCTCAGGTTTTTCATGCGCAGGAAAAAGGCGAGCTTGAAGCCGATCCACACCAGGAGATACAGCAGCGGATAAAACACTTCGATCATATCCCGAACCTCTTTTCCACAAGCTCCGAAAGGAGCCCGATCGTTTCCTCGATGCCCCTTCCGGTGGTATCCACGATCACCGCGTCGCATGCGGGCTTCAGGGGCGCGACCGCGCGGTGGCTGTCGTTGTAGTCCCGTTCCCGCACCTGGCGGAGGGTGTCTTCATACGTCACGTCCACCCCCTTGGCAAGGAGCTCCAGCGTGCGTCTTCTGGCCCGTTCCTCGGCCGAGGCGGTGAGAAAGATCTTCAGCTCCGCGTCGGGAAGCACCACCGTGCCGATGTCCCGGCCGTCCATGATCACGTCGTATTTCCGCGCAAAATCCCGCTGCAGGTCCAGGAGCTTCGCTCTGACCTCCGGCAGCGCCGACACGTCGGACGCGTACAGAGACACCTCCGGCGTGCGGATCAGCCGCGTGACCTCCTCGTCCCCGAGAAAGACGTGCTGTCCCTCCCCGTCGTGGGTCAGAGAGACCTTGATCGCGGGGAGGAGCGGGATCAGCTTATCGATCTCCTCCCTGCCGATGCCGGCCCGGAGGGCGTAAAGCCCCACCACCCGGTAGATCGCGCCGGTATCCACGTAAAGCAATCCGTATTTTTCGGCGAGCGCCTTGACCATGGTGCTCTTTCCCGCGCCCGAGGGCCCGTCCACCGCTATTTTCTTCATGGATTCATCCCTTCTTCTCTCTCCGTCTTTGCCAGGACGGCAGCCGCGCGTCCCGCCGCGCGCCCGGTGGCCATGGCGATCTGCATATTGTATCCGCCGGTGTAGGCGTCCACGTCCAGGACCTCTCCGGCAAAATACAGGCCCTTCACAAGCTTCGACGCCATGGTGCGGGGATCCACCTCCCGCACGTCGACCCCTCCCCGGGTGACGATGGCTTCTTCCACCGGGCGGAGTCCCGTGATCCGGAGCGAGGTGCCTTTCAGCCCCTTCGCCAGAGCCTGCCGTTCCCCGCGGGTCAGATCCCGCGCCTTTTTCCGGGGGTCCACGCCGCATCTTGCGACGAAGGGGCGGGCGAGACTCTGCGGCAGAAGGCTCCGCGCCAGATTTCCCGTTTCCTTTTCTCCCCCTTCGGCGATCTCGCGCAGCAGCCTGCGGTCCAGCGTCCCGTCGTCCAGCGCCGGCTTGAAATCGATCTCGATCCTCTTTTCGGACGCGGCCCTTTCAAAGTGTGCGCTTCCCGAAAGAATCACGGGGCCCGAAACGCCGAAATGCGTGAAAAGCATCTCCCCGAATTCCTCAAAGACCTTCTTCCCGTCCTCAAAAAAGCGCACCGAGACGTTCCGGAGCGAAACCCCCATGGCCGCGCGGCAGAGTCCCTCGTCGGAAACAAGCGCCGAAAGCGACGCTCCCGGCTCCCTGATCGCGTGTCCCGCGTCCTCTGCAAAACGGTACCCGTCCCCCGTGGAGCCGGTGGCGGGATAGGAAAGCCCTCCCGTGGCGACGATCACGGTCCGCGCCCCGATCTCTTCTTTTTCGCCGGTCGTCAGGCCTTTGATCCTTCCCTCGCGGATCCGGAGGGCTTTGACGCGCGCGATCTTCTTTTCCGCCCCGGCGGCGTAGTCCGCGAGACCGCGGGCGATATCGGCGGCCTTGTCGGAAACCGGGAACACCCGCCTTCCCCGTTCGGTTTTCAAGGGAATGCCCCGGGAGAGGAAAAACGCCTTGGCGTCGGCGGGCGTGAAGGCGGAAAGGGCGCTGTAAAGGAACTTCGGATTGCGCGGAACGTTATCAAGGACCGTGCGCACGTCGGTATCGTTGGTGACGTTGCACCGGCCCTTTCCGGTAATATACAGTTTTTTCCCCGGCACGGCCAGCTTGTCCAGGAGCAGGACCGACGCCCCTTCCTCCAGAGCCCGTCCCGCCGCCATCAGTCCCGCCGGCCCCGCGCCGATCACCGCCACGTCATAGAGCCCGGTCATTTGATCTTCTCATAGACCTCGTATTCGTCCCAGATTTTTTCCAGTTTTTCAAAATTTGCGTACACGTCTTCCTTCCGCTGCATCCCCACCGCCACGATCAGCGCGTTGATCAGGCTCATCGGCGCGATCAGGGAATCCACAAAGGAAACCATCGCCCCTCTCGCCAGAAGCGCGAGATCCGCCGCTTCCGCCAGAGGAGAAGTCTTGCTGTCGGTGATGGCGATGGTCTTCGCGCCCTGGGCGCGCGCCAGCCTGACCGCCTTGACGGTGCGGCGGCTGTAGCGCGGATAGGAGATCCCCACCACCACGTCGTCCTTGCCCGCATGGAGAAGCTGCTCGAACACCTCGCTTGCGGTATTGGAGGAGATCTGCTTCACGCCGGGCAGCATCAGATTCAGATAAAAGGCGAGGAAGGAGGCCGGCGCGGAAGAAGAGCGGACGCCGATCACGTAGATATGCCCCGCCGAAAGGATCGCCTCTACCGCGTCGTGAAAGACCTTCTTGTCCAGGCCGGAAAGGGTCTCCCGGATGCTTTCGGCGTCGGCGTTCATGACCTTGGTCACCATATCTTCTTCCCGGTAGATCCGGTCGGTGATGGCCATCCTTTCGGTGGAGGTCAGCTTGTTGCGCACCAGCTCGCGCAGCGCCTCCGCCAGCTCGGGGTATCCCTTGTAGCCCACCTCCGAGGCAAAGCGCACCACGGTGGATTCGCTGGTTCCCGAGGCCGCGCCGAGCTTCGCCGCCGTCATAAAGGCAGCCTTTTCGTAATGATCCCGGATATAGCGGGCAATGGCCTTTTGCCCTTTGGAAAACTCCCGGTCATGCGTCTCCAGATACCGGAGCAGATCCTTTGCCATGTCGAATCTTTCCCCCGTCGTTCCGCACGGCGCCGTCTTCCCGGAAACCCGGCTGAAGAGAGGCGCGCATGCTGCTTTGTCTCAGTTTAGCAGATTTCGCCCCCCGTGTCAATGAAAACCCTGCCGGGGCGCCCCGTCTTCACGGGTCGAAGGGGATCAGTCCCGCGTCTTCTCCGGGATGCGTCGCGCCGGTCCCGCCTCTCTTCTCTCGCTCCCGGAGCCCCGCCAGGAACAGGAAGGCAAGCCCGACCAGGACCTCCCAATCGTCCTTGCCCTTTCCCGTCAGAAGAAGAAAAATCAGGAGAAGGAGGAGAAGATCCTCCCGGTTCAGATTCAGGTTTGCGGGAAACCGGTTCACGCTTTCTCCTCCCCGAAAAGCTTCGCCGCGCCGCGCGCGGCCCGGCAGAGCTTCATCACGCGGATGGCTTCGTCCACCCGCCCGGCCCGTTCCTCGCTCATAAAGGGGCGAAGCGAGGAAAGGAGCCTCGCGCCGTCGTCCTCCCGGCTCGCCTCGCCGAGAAGCTCCATCAGTCCGAAAAGGATCTTCGGGTCGATCCCGCCGGTCCCCTCCGGCGCGTCCTTCTCCCCCTTTTCCGCCTCTTTCTCCGGCGGCGCGGCGCCGGAAGCTTCTCCCCCGGCGTTTCCTCCCCCGAAAAGGCCCTTCATCAGGGCGTCAAGCTGATCCTCCACGGCGCCGCCTCATTCCCGGAGCGCGGCGATCAGGCGCGTCAGGATCCTCTCTCCCTCCGGCTCCGCAAAGAGCCGCGCCATGATCGCCCGCAGCTCACCCGCGTCGCCCGCCGCCGCCTTTTCAAACGCCGCCTTCATTTTCGCGGGATCGCTTCCCGTCAGGTACAGAAGGGCCGTGAGCTTTTTCCCGTCCTCTCCCGCAAGGATGGGCAGAAGCTTCATAAGCTTTTTGCGCGCGTCCCCCTGGGCAAGCTCTCCGATCCAGCCCTCCCGGTCGTTCCGTTCCTCTGTCATCCCGTTCCCCTCTCTTCTTTTCGCCGGTTTTCCGACGGGTTTCTCTATCAGTATATGTCGGAGTCCCGCCGGCGATCACCCGAAAACGATCGAAGCCGGACCGCGTGCGGTCCGGCTTCAACTCGGAGGAATTTATGAAAGAGAGAGGAATTGTCTTTGTCAGGACTGGGCTTCCGCCAGAGTCAGGGAGAGATCGACCGTGCGGCCGTCCCGGAGCACCCGGATCTTCACCGTGTCGCCCGGGGAGCACTTGTCGCGTTCTGCGAGAAGATCGCTGGTCTGTTCGATCTCGGCTCCGTTGAAGGAGACGATCACGTCGTCCTTCCGGAGTCCGGCCTTCGCGGCGGGAGAATCTTCATCCACCGAAACGATCACTACGTGATACGCATATTCGCCGTTCACGTTGATATACTGAGTCTGCACCATGATCCCGAGATAGGGTCTGCCGGTGACCCGGCCGTACAGAGCCAGATCCCGTGCGATATCCAGCGCCGAATTGATCGGAATGGCAAATCCGATGCCTTCCACAGTGCCGGTGGAGTAATCCGACATGATCTTCGCCGAGGTGATGCCGATCACCTCGCCCGCGTCGTTGAGCAGGGGGCCGCCGGAATTGCCGGGGTTGATGGAGGCGTCGGTCTGGATGACGGTCATGCTGTAATTGTCGATGGTGATGTTGCGGTTGATGGCCGAGACGATGCCCTTCGTGATGGTGAAGGAAAGCTCCATGCCCAGAGGATTGCCGATGGCGATGGCGTCCTCGCCCACCTGAATGGCGTCGGAATCGCCGAAGGTCGCCGCTTTCAGTCCGGTGGCGTCGATGCGGATCACCGCCACGTCGGTGCTTTCATCTCTTCCGAGGACGGTCGCCGGATATTCCTGTCCGTCGAACGTCGTCACCGTGATGGAGATCGCGTCCTTGACCACATGGGCGTTGGTCAGAATGTAACCGTCGGAGGTCATGACGATGCCCGAACCGGATCCGGTCCCCTGCCGGGTGGCCACCACGATGCCCACCACCGACGGAGCCGCCTTTTTGTAGATCTCCTTTGTGGAAAGCGCCGTTCCGGCGTTTCCGCGGGTGATCCCATCCATGGCCTTTTCCGCGTCGGTCCGGTCTACGTCCTTTTCGGTCTCGCTTACGGGCTCGGTCCCGGTTTCGCTTTCCAGCCGCTTATCGGTATCGGGAAGCTTTTCGCCGTCGTCGTTTCCGAAATTCGGCCGGCCGCCGTCTTCCCCGGGCCCGGGCAGGTCGCTTTCGCTCCGGGAAGAACCGGAGCCGTAAATGGAATAGCGGGAATCCGGGTTCAGCAGAAGATTTCCCACCACCGCCGCTCCGACCAGAAGCATCAGGGCGAAACAGGAAACCAGGATGATCGCGATGATCCCTCCCGCGCCGAGTCCCTTCTTCTTCGGCGGCTCGGGCTGGTAATACGGACCCTGGCCGTACGGATAATTCTGATTCATATTCTGCCTTCTTTCTATCCCTGCGCGGCGATCCCCGCGCTTTCTCTTGCTTACGGCCTTATCCTACCACCCGACTTTGTTCCCGGTATGAACCGTTTGTGAAAATTGGGTGAATTTTTGGGGGACTCGGAAATTCTTCCGGAAAACGGGCGGGCCCGCCGCACGGTCCGTGCGTCCTCTTGCATTGCGGCGAAAGAAGGGGTATACTGAAAGAAAGCCGGGGACGGCGCGGATCGCCGTCCCCGATGAAGCTCTCTTCGGCGATACGGAAAGGAGGATCCCCATGTGCGGACGCTACAGCGTCTTTGACGAGGAAAGCATCCTGGAAATGCGGGAGATCGTACGCCAGGTGGAATCTCAGTTCACCCCGGCGGAGCCCGACGCCGTACAGGGGACCTTTACCCCGGAGGGGGGCGTCTCCTTCGACCTGTCCCCCATCAAAAAGGGGGAGATCGCGCCCGGCGACTCCGCGCCGGTGCTGATGCCTCTTCCCGATCTTTCGGGATACCGGGCGGTGCCGATGCGCTGGGGGTTTCCGAAATACGGCGGCGAAAAGGGCGTGATCTTCAACGCCAGAAGCGAGACCGCGGGGAATCTTCCCGCCTTCCGCCGTTCGCTCGGCGAAAGGCGGATCGCGGTGCCCTCCACCGGATTTTACGAATGGGACAAGCTGGGCGGCACCCGGAGGCGCTTTCTCTTCCGTCCGGAGGGCGAAACGATGACCTACATGGCCGGTATCTTCAATCTGTTCTCCGACGGCTTCGGAGAATACGCGGCCTTCGTGATCCTGACCCGCCCCGCGTCGGGCGTGATCGCCCGGTATCATCACCGGATGCCGGTGGTCCTTCGGAGAGAAGACGTCGCCCTCTGGATCCTGGACGACCGGTCCACCGGCCGTCTGATGCGGGAAGAGATCCCCCTGGCTGCCGTTGAAGCGTAAAATACCGCCGCGGAAGAGTCTTCCGCGGCGGTATTTTCGCATTCACAAGAATCAATCGAGGCTCTTTCTTTCCCGCAGGCCCTCTTCGGTGAGCTCCAGGATCCGGTCCGGCACCTCCTCCAGGAAGGCGCGGTCGTGGCTGGTCATCAGGATCGCCCCGGGGAAATCCCGGAGGAGCGCGGCGATCACCGGCCCCGAAAGCGGGGAAAGATTCCGCGTCGGCTCGTCCAGAATCAGGAAGCTCGCCCGCTCCTCCATCATTTTCAGGAGGATCAGCTTGGCCTTCTGCCCGCCCGAAAGCTCCTCCACCGGGTGGGACATCTCTCCGGCCGTGTAGCGCATCCCGCCGAGAAAGGTGCGAAGCCGGGTGATCTCCTCCCGGTCCCCTGTCTTCGCCAGAAAGGAAACCGGATCCTTTTCGGCGCCGAGGAGCTCCCGGTAATCCTGGGGCATATACGCCGCGCGGATATCCCTCCTTTCGGCGGTCTCCCGGGCGATCAGGCGGAGAAGGGTGGTCTTTCCCGCCCCGTTTTTCCCCACGACGGCGACCTTTTCGGGGCCGGTGATCCGGAGGAAGACGTCCCGCGCCAGGACCTTTTCCCCCGCGGAAAGCTCCGGAAGAGAGAATTCCAGGACCCGCTTTCCCTGGGGGATCGCCGATTCGGGGCGGAATTTCACCACGATGGCCTCTTCTTTTTCGGGCCGGTGGGTCAGGGCCGCTTCCTCTTTTTCCAGCCGTCTTCCCATGGACTTTACCGCGTGCATCTTCTTTTTGAGAAGCCGGCCGATGTGATCGCCGCCTTCTGCGCGGGAGGCGTTTTCCTGGGCCTTGTCCACCTGGCGGTAGATCCTGTCCCAGCGTTCCTTTTTCTCCCGGAACTCCTCGTGCTCCTTCCGGGCAATACGCTCTTCGCGCACGAACGCCTCTTCCCGGGAGGCGACGTAGTCCCGGTATCCTTCGCCCGAGACCGTGACGCGGCTTTCGGTCCTCCTCTTGATCGATTCCACGTGCACCACCCGGTTCGCCGTTCTTTCAAGGAGCCTGCGGTCATGGGAGACGTAGAGCACGGGCTTCCGGAGACCGAGGAGAAATCTCTCCAGCGCCTCCAGCGTCTCCATATCCAGATCGTTCGAGGGCTCGTCCAGAAGCCACACGTCGGGCTCTCCGGCCGCCAGGGCGGCCAGGCGCAGCTTGACCTTTTCTCCCCCCGAAAGGGAGGAGATCCTTCTTTCTCCGAACTCCCGGGTCAGGATCATGCCCGAGCCGCGGAGAGCCCCGGCGGTCTTTTCCCGTTTCACGCCCTGTCTTTGAAGCCAGCGGTCCACGGTCGTCCCGGTCTCCTCCGGCGAAAGCTCCTGGGCAAGATAGGCGATCCTTTCGCCCTCCTTCCGGATCTTCCCGGTCCATTCGGCGTAGTCTTCCACCAGCCTTTCGTCGTAAAGCAGCTTCAGCAGGGTGGATTTTCCGTCCCCCTCCTCCCCGATCAGGGCCGCTCTGTCGCCGGGACGGAGCGCGAGGGAGAGGCCGCGGATCATCTCCCGGCCGTCCTTTTTATGTAGGATCGTCAGATTTTCGATTTGCATGGTTTTCCTTTCCCCGCTTTTCCGTGAAAAAAAGCGGTTTCCCCATGCCGGAAAACCGCAGAGCAGCAAAAAAGACGCTCCGCGATCTCTTTCCGGCAAGCAAAACGCGCCCCGCTTTCCGTGCGGAGCCTTTTCTTTGTCCGGTCGGAGATCACTTCAGCATCTTTTCACCCGATTCCTTTTTTGTCCGCGGGAAGACCTCCCGCGCTTTTATTGTATCACCTTCGCGTCTCTTCCGCAAGCACTTTTCACCGGTTTTCCGGGGGCAATTTCTTTGAAAAAAACTCTTGACAATTCGCACCTGCCTGTGTATAATAATGAGGCTTGCTACGAACTGGCCCGGTAGTTCAGTTGGTTTAGAACGCTAGCCTGTCACGCTAGAGGTCGAGGGTTCGAGCCCCTTCCGGGTCGCCACAAGCGCTGTTATAGCTCAGGTGGCAGAGCACGTCATTGGTAATGACGAGGTCGGCAGTTCGAATCTGCCTAACAGCTCCAAAAGGAAAAGGACTTGCTTTCGCAAGTCCTTTTCCTTTTGGAATCGGAAATCCGTTCCCTGACCGTCCGCTTTTGCAAAACGCCTCTTGCCTTTCTCTGCGGATTGTGGTAATATAATATTGTATCCATATACTCTTATGAAAGAAGGTATCCCTATGCGCAGATCTTTGATCGCAGTGTTGGCGCTTGCTCTGATGCTCGTTTCGGTTTTCGCCTCCTGCACCGGCAAGACTCCGGACGTGATCGCACAGGAAGAGGCCGCTTTGAAGAGCCTCGACAACATCACCTGGAAGCTGGAAGTCGAAGGCGCGGAAAAGACCGAATACACCCGCGAAGAGGCTGAAAAGCACGCGCTTTCCCACATCATCGTCAGCATGTATCTCCAGTACGAGACCGGTCCTGACGGCAACGGCATCGCCGGTACCACCAAGAGCTTCCGTCTCGACGGCATCACCCTGAAGGAATTCCTGGAAGACGTCGGCGCCCCGAACGCCACCAAGGTCACCTATTACGGCAAGTCCTACGACGACACCGACGTGATCTTCACCATCGAAGGCGACCTGATCCAGAACAAGAACGTTCTGATCGGCTGGATCATGAACAAGGAACAGATCCTTCCGAACTTCTCCCAGACCTACGTCGGTGTGTTCGGCGCCTCCTCCATGGCGGACTTCACCAACTGCTGCTCCGTTTCCAAGATCGTCATCGAGTAATCGATCTCTTTCTCTGCTGCCGCGCCGGACGGGAAACCGCCCGGCGCGTTTCTTTCGTCCGGAACGGCCGCAGGCCCGGGGCCGGAAAAAACCGCCGCGCGCCGCCGGGCAGTTCCCGGAAACGCGCGGCGGATCGCCGTCATTCTGGCGGGGGCGGGGGTCATTCTCCCGCGATCTCTTCTTTGATTTCTTCTTTCTTGAAGAGGTTCTTCAGATCCTTCGGTTCCATACCGAACTGATCGAGGTTCACGTAGAGGACCGAGAGCATCGCCCCGAGGAGCGCTGCGTGGAAAAGCACGTCCGCGAGGAAGGAAAGCGTCGAGGCAAACGAAAGCGTAATACCGAGGATGATTTCCAGGAACGAAGCAAGAAGCCCGAAGAGGATCACCACGACCGACGCGCCGCCCAGAACCAGGACCGCGATCTTCTCTTTGCCTTTGAGCTTATCCCGGAAAAGGATCGCCAGGAGGCACGCGGCGCCCGCGAGGAGGAAGAGGATCCCCGCAAAAAGCCACAAGATGTCGATCGGGAAAACGAGGCCGGGTTTATACAGATATCCTTCGGCGGCAAGCGTGATGTCGGCGACAAGCCCTCTGATGGCGTCGATAAAGGCGATCAGGCCGAGCACCGCACGCGGGATGGCCGTGATATAGGGATATTTTTTCGTGAAGGGGAGGAAAAAGACCACGACGGCGGCGATCAGGAAGAGACCCGTGAAGATCCGGTTGGCGGTGAAGACCGCCTTGAACGCTGCGGATACGCCGGCGCCGAAGCTGTACAGTCTCCAGTAATTGATCAGTCTGGTAAAGAAGAGGATGATCGAAGAAAGCAATCCGACGGCGGCGCCCGCGCCGGCGATGATCCAGAAGATCTTCGGCCATTTGCTCTCCTCCGCGGGGGTTTCGGGAACCGGCTTCGCTTCTTCCGGCTTCGGTTCGGTCTTGACCGCGTCCGGAGCCAGCGACGCGCCGCATTTCAGGCAGAAACGCGCGCCGTCCGCGTTTTGGGTTCCGCATTTGGGACAGAACATACTCCATTACTCCTTTTCTGTAAAATGGAGAGCCGAAAAGACTTTTCGCCCTCCGCCCGGCCTTGCCGCCGGGCTTTTCTTCATCATAGCACCGTCGGTTCGGTATGTCAATGAAAAAGGAAGATTCTTTTCCTCCGGTCTGCCTTTTCCGGGGAAAAAAGCTCCGGTTCCGCCGAAGCGGAGCCGGAGCTTTTCGCTTTTCGGATGCCCGGATCAGCCGCCGATCAGGATCGCAGGGTCGATCCGTTTGCCGCTTTTCAGGACCTCGAAGTGGAGATGCGGCGCGTCGGCTGCTTCGGTTTTCATGCTGTCGCCCACCTTGCCGATCACGCTTCCCGCCTCCACGTCGTCCCCCGTCTTCACGGGGACCGCGGGATCCAGGTTGGCGTAGACGGCGGTATAGCCGCCCGCGTGCTCGATCACCACCGTGACGCCCGCGAGCCCGTCCTCGCTGACGCGGGTGACGACGCCCTTGCCGATGGCGCGGACCTCGCTGCCCGCGGCGCAGGCGATATCCACCCCGTCGTGAGTGCGCCAGTCGTCCAGCGTCGGATTATAGACCAGCGTGTCGCCGGAAAAGGAGCGGGCGATCTCTCCCTCGGCCGGTTTCCTCCAGGAGGGCTCCGCGGAGACCTCCTTTGTTTCCTCCTCCGGCTTTTTCGCCGGGACGGAGGTCTTTTCCTCTTCTCTCGCCGTCTTTTCGGTCGAA
Organism: Clostridia bacterium; assembly: GCA_017441705.1. GTDB lineage: Bacteria > Bacillota > Clostridia > Oscillospirales > QAMX01 > RUG11797. The sequence continues at coordinate 23,505 of JAFRWU010000038.1, forward strand.
GGCGCGGCCCCGGCGGGTTCGGATCTTTCGCTTTCGGCCTCAGGCGCCGGTTCGGCAGAGGCCGGGATCCTGTCGTCTTTCCCGGAGAAGATCACGTATCCGGAGACCGCGACGGTCAGCACGCATAAAAACAGCACTACGTAATACCCTTTTCCGGAAAGGAAGCTCTTCTTTACTCGGTTCATGATTTCCCTTACCCTTTCTTTCGCGTTCGGCATCTTTGCCTTTCGGCCATAGTATGCGTCCCGGGCAAGGGAAATATACGCTTTCTTTCGTCAGAGTCCGGACGACTCTTTCACAAAACGGTCCACGTCCTCATCTTCGCCGGACACCAGGAAATACACCGCTCCTTCGGCGCCCATGACGCCGCCCGCGGCCAGGATCTCCGCTTCCAGATCGTAAAGGGTTTCGATGGCGTCGATCTCGGTAAAGACCTCGCCCGGAAGCGGCAGGAGCCGCGGTCCCGCGGTATCCGGATCCCTTGCCTGCTCGGCGAGCATCCCGACCGGCGCGGGGACCCGCTTTTCCACGCCCACCGGGATCATCACGCTCGCCCGGCGGCCGTAAGCCGCTTCCAGAAGCGGCAGGGAGGTGCCCACCTTGTTGTTGCCGATCAGCACCGCCGCCTCGCCGGACTCCAGGTTCACGGCGTTGGCGCCTTTGAAAATCAGATCGCCGGCCTCAAGCCCTGCGGCGACGTCGAAAATCGTTTTGCCCCGGATCCTTTTCCCCTTTTCGATCACCACGTCTTCCAGGGGATCGGCCGCCGAAGCCTTGACGCCGCGGGGGACCGTTACGCCGCGGAAAAAGCCGTCAAGATCCGCTTTTTCGCCGATTTTCTCCAAAAGCGCTTCGGCCACGTACCGGTTGGTGGTGCCGGCGACGATCACGACGGTCCTTTCCTTCACCGCCTCCTCCACGTCGGGCAGGACGGCGATCGCGCGGGCGATCAGCTTTTTCCCCTGTTCGGGGGTCAGAACGACGGATGTCTGTTTCATGCCGTATTCTCTCCTTTTTTCTGTTTCTGATCCCAGTGTATCACGCGCCGGCCGCTTTGTCAAAGGTCAACCGGATTTTGACAGCCTGAGGGCCGCGACGCTCCGGTCGTCCGCGGCTTCTTTCCCCCCGCCGGTCTTTTTCAGAAGCAGCTCGCAGAGGGTCTGGGCGTCCTCCTCCCCGGCTTCGGCGGCCGCGCGCAGGAACTCTCCGTCCGAAAGCCCGTCGGCCACTCCGTCCGTGACCATCAGGACCGTTTCTCCGCCGTCCGCCGCGGCGTGCCGGATCCTGACCTCTTCTCCGTAAAGGCCTCCGCCGTCGATCCTCCGCACGCCGTCTCTGCCCTTGACGAAGGATGGCGCCGCGCCGCATTTGTAAAAGGTCAGTTCTCCGTTCACCAGATCGGCCTCCAGAAGATCCGCCGTGGCCGTCACCATTCCCTCGGTCAGGAATCTGGAGCGCACCGCGGCCCCGATGGCCGTCTCGGGCGGCACGCCGCCGCGGATCAGCTTTTCGGTCATGCCGCCGAAGCGCGCGCTTTCCCGCCCGGCTTCTCCGCCGCTTCCCATCCCGTCCGAAAGCAGGAGATAGAGCCGGTCGTCGTAAAGGAACCAGCTTCCGTAATCGCCCGTGGCGTCGCTTCCCTTCCTCCGGATCGACGCCGCTCCCACGTCGAAGGCAAAACGCGCTTTTTCCTGCGCTTCGAATACCGTTTCCCTTCCGCGCGCCGTTTCCCGGCCGATGGAAAAACGTCTGCCCGACGCGGCGAAGAGCACCTCCTCGAAGTGCTCCTTCCGGCGGGCGATCTCTCCGAGATCTTCTCCGGCGATCTCCAGCGTCGTCCTTCCCCGGGCGTCGGCGGCCGCGATCACCTGCGCCTTGATCCCGTATTCCGACAGGGCCGCCTCCACCTTGTCCTCGGTTTCGAAATCGAAGGCCGAATCGTCCCGCGCCTTCTGCGAAAGCTTTCCCAGGAGCTTTGCGATCTCTTCGTACTCTCCGGCCAGGAGCGCGGCGCTTTCGTTGATGCGGGCGTTGTAGCTCTTCTGCACCCGCGCGGCATACCAGAGCCGCGAGATCTCCCGGGCGAATCTTTCCCCTTCGGGGCAGTATTCACCGAACTCCGCCGAAAGATCCTCCTTTCCCGCCTCCGCTTTTCCCTCCATCGCCTTTTTCAGACGCGGAAATTCCTTTTCCGCTTTGTGGGACGCCGCGCACGCGCTGCGCTTTTCACAGGCTGCGCAGACCTCTTCCCGCGCGGCCGGCACGATCAGCTCCTCCGAAAAGCTCTTCTGCGCCGCCCGGGTCTCCCCGGCCGTTTCGCCGTAAGCCTCCGCCGCCTGATAAAGTGCGTCGCCGATCCTTTCCCGGATCCAGACCGCGTGCGGATCCTCTTTTTTTCTCTCCCTCGCCCGGCCGTTTCCGGAGAAGGCGATCCCTTCCAGCGCGGAATAGGCCTTTTCCGGCACCGCGAGAGTCAGCGCTGCCCCCGCCGCGTATTCCAGAAGAGAGGATATGCCGTAGCTTTCGCCTCCCGCGGCGCGCGCCCATACCGTCGCCGCCGCGGCGGCGGCGACGAAGCCCAGCCCGGCAAAGAGCTTCCCGAATCGCCGGAAGAGCGAGGCGAAGGTCCCCGCCAGCGCCATGACGAGAGAATAAAAGGGCGTGAATCCGAAGCACGCGTCGCTGAGCGCTCCGGCCGCGACGCCTGCCGCGGCGCCCGTGCGCATCGAGGGGTCTCTGCCGATCCTTTCCAGGCACAGAAAAACCAGCAGGCTTCTTCCCACCGACACCCCCCGGATCGTGACCGGCGAAAAGGCGGCCGCAGAAAGCATCAGGATCAGCATCCGCTCTCCGCTCCTTCTGCCGGAGGGGATCTCCTCTCCCGCGGCCGCCTGGCGGAACAGCGCCGCGGCGAAGGCCGCCAGCACAAGCTCCGAGGCGTAAAGGATCCATGCGGTCAGCTCCTCTCTCTCCGCCCAGACCGCGGGGAACGACGCCACTCCCAGAGAAAGGAGAGCGAGGATCGGCACGCCGGCCTCTCTTCCCTTCTCCGGAAGGCGCCGGAAAAGCGGGGAAAGTACCCCGATCAGGAGACACGCCGCGAGGTACCGGAGCCCGTCTCCCCGCAAAAGGAGAAGGCCGTATCCCGCCGCCGCGCCGAGAAGGACCGCCGGCGCTCCGGTCTCTCCGGCCGCCGAAGCGGCAAAGGCCGCGCCGAACGGCGCGTATTCCCCGAAAAAGACGCACTGCGAAAGCAGCAGTCCCAGGACGTACCGGCTTGCGAAGGTCAGCGCCCGCCGCGGACGCGGCAGAGCTCCGGCGGAGCCTTTTCCGGCCTTCCTTTTGTTTTCCGTCAGTTCCCGCATACGGATCCCTTCCCCTGTTCCGGATTCTCTCCGGTTTTCTTCATCATAGCAGGATCCTCCCCGCGTTTTTTGGCGTCTCCGGGCGAGCGCAAAAGATTTCTTTCTTGAAATAGGGCTTTCGTTTATGGTAAAATGATTTGTAAATCTGAAGGCCGCGCCTTCCCTTTCCGAAGGAGGGGCAGGCGGGACCGGAAGGAACGCGCGAGGTATCTTGTATGAAATTCGACGCAAAAGACGCGGCGGAGAAGACGATCCTCTGGATCCGCGCCTGGTTTGAAGAAAACGGTCCCGATTCCCCGGCCGTACTGGGGATCTCCGGCGGCAAGGACAGCTCGGTCACGGCGGCCCTTTGCGCCGCCGCCCTGGGAAAAGACCGGGTGGTCGGCGTTCTGATGCCCAACGGCGTGCAGCCGGATATCGACGTGTCGGAGGCGCTGGTCTCCTTCCTCGGGATCAGGAGCTTTACGGTCAACATCGCCTCCGCCTACGCGGGGCTGACCGGTGAGATCGAAAAGGCCTGCGGCGCTCTTTCCCGCCAGGCTTTGATCAACCTGGCACCCCGGCTGCGGATGTCGACGGTCTACGCCGTGTCCCAGAGCGTGAACGGCCGCGTGGCCAACACCAGCAACCTTTCGGAATACTGGGTGGGTTATTCCACCCGCTACGGCGACTCGGTGGGCGACTTCGCGCCGCTCCTCGGCTTCACCGTCGCCGAGGTCAAGGCGATCGGCCGCGTGCTGGGCCTGCCGGAGCATTTCGTGGAAAAGCCCCCCTCCGACGGGCTTTCCGGCAAAACCGACGAAGCGAATCTCGGCTTCCGGTACGCCGATCTGGACCGCTACATCCGGGAAGGCGTCCTGGAGGACGAGGAAAGCCGGGCGAAGATCGACCGGCTCCATCGCGTCAACGCTTTCAAGAGGCTGCCCATGCCCTCGTTTTCCTATTACGACGCGACCTGAAAGGGCCGCGCGACACGTAAGGAGGCGTCATCCATGTCCCGCTACACGGTCGGTCTGGATTTCGGCACGCTTTCCGCTCGCGCTCTTCTTGCGGACACGGCGGACGGAAAGGTCCTTCACACCGTCTCCGCCGATTACCCGCACGGCGTTCTGGACGTCTGTCTTCCCTCCGGGAAGCCTTTGCCGAAGGGCTTTGCCCTGCAGCATCCCGGGGATTATCTCTTCGCGCTTTACGAGACCGTCCCCGTCCTGATCCGGGAGAGCGGCGTCCGGCCGGAGGAAATCGCGGGGATCGGGATCGATTTTACCTCCTCCACGCTGCTTCCTCTCCGAGAGGACGGGACGCCCCTTTGTCTTCTGGATGAATTCCGGGAGGAGATCCACGCCTGGCCGAAGCTCTGGAAACACCATTCCACGGCGCCTTACGCCCGGGAGATCGAAAAGGTCGCCGAGGCCCGCGGCGAAGCCTTCCTCGGCCGCTACGGCGGGCGGGTCTCCTCCGAATGGCTTCTGCCGAAGGTCCTGGAAACTCTCCGGGAAGCGCCCGCGGTCTACGACCGGGCGATCTTCGCGGAGGGGATGGATTATATGGTCCGGATCCTGACCGGAGAGCTTTCCCGCAGTGCGTCCTCACTCGGCTACAAGGCCTTCTGGGATCCCCGGGACGGGTTCCCCTCCGCGGACTTTTTCCGCGCGGTGGATCCCCGTCTGGAAGCTTTCCCCGCCGAAAAGCTCGGCGGCAGGATCCTGCCGCCTGGAAGCTATGCGGGCTCCCTGCTTCCCGGGATCGCCGGAAAGCTGGGCCTTCTCCCCGGCACGCCGGTGGCGGCGGGAACGCTGGACGCCCACGCGGCAGGTCCGGCTCTCGGGGTCACGCGGGCGGGCCAGATGTACGCGGTGCTCGGCACCTCCGGATGCCACATGCTTCTCGGCGACCGGGAAAAGGCGATCCCCGGCATCTGCGGCGTGATAAAGGACGGGATCATGCCCGGCTTTTACGGATACGAGGCCGGTCAATCCGGCTTCGGCGATATCTTCGCCTGGTTTTTGAAAAACGCGGTCCCCCTCTCCCTTGCGGAAGAGGCGAAGGCGAAGGGCGTCGGCCTTCACGATCTGCTCTCCGAAAAAGCCGCCCGGCTTTTCCCCGGCGAAAGCGGCCTTCTGGCTCTGGACTGGTGGAACGGGAACCGGAGCGTTCTGGTGGATCCCGATCTCTCCGGCCTTCTGGTGGGGATGACCCTTCAGACCTCTCCCGCGGAGATCTACCGGGCTTTGCTGGAATCGGTCGCCTTCGGGATGCGCATGATCGTGGAAACCTTCCGGGAATACGGTCTCCCGGCGGATGAGCTGATCGCCGCAGGCGGCATCGCGGGGAAGAATCCCCTTCTCATGCAGATCCTTGCCGACGTGCTCCGCTTCCCCGTGCGGATCGGCGGCGCCGATCAGGCCTCCGCCCTCGGCGCGGCGATCCTCGGCGCGTCCGCGGCCGGAAAAGCCCGCGGCGGATACGATTCCCTTGCCGACGCCGCGGCGCACATGGGGAACGCAGGCAGCGTCGTCTATCTCCCCGATCCGGAAAGAGCCGACCGGTACGACACGCTCTTCGGCGCCTACCGGACGCTTCACGACCTGTTCGGCCGGGGCGGCGTTTCCACCATGAAGCTTCTCTCTTCTCTGGCAAGATCCCGTGACGAGGAGGTCTCTTTGTGATAAAGAAAGAGAAAAAGCCTTCCCCCAAAGTGCAGAAGGCTTTGACCGTTCTCCGGAAAATCCTTTTGATCAGTCTCGGCTGCTTTCTTTACGCCTCAGCCGTCAACATATTCTTCGTTCCGGCCGATCTGAACATCGGCGGTCTGACCGGCGTCGCCCAGATCCTGCACGTCCTGATCCATACCCCGATAGGACTCGTGGTTCTGGTCCTGAACATTCCTCTGATCCTTCTGGCGATCCGGTTCATCGGATTCCGTTTCATCTTCTGGACGGTGTACGCCACCGTGGTTTCCTCTCTGCTCCTGGATCTGACGGCTCCCCTGACCGGAATCCTGTCTCTGGGTGAGGGCGACAAGCTTCTGACCTGCATCCTCGGCGGCGCTCTGTCCGGCGCGGGGCTCGGGATCGTGTTCACCCAGGGCGCGTCCACCGGCGGCACCGATATCATCGGCCGGCTGCTTTCGCTCCTCTTTCCGCATATGACCATCGGCCGGCTGATGCTGATCTGCGACGTGATCATCGTCACCGGCGGCGCTCTGGTGATGGGCAAATGGGAGATCGCCCTCTATTCCGGCGTGGCGATCTATCTCTCCTCCGGCGCCATCGATACGGTGCTTTACGGTCTGGATAAATCCCAGGCCGCCTTCATCGTCACCGTCAAAGGACAGGAAGTCACGGAGAAGCTCCTTTCCGACCTGGACCGGGGCGTGACCCGCCTTTCCTCCCGCGGCGGTTACAGCGGCGGCGACAGCGAAACCCTGATCTGCGCGGTTTCGACCCGGCAGATGGCCCGTCTGAAGGAGATCGTCTCCTCGGTGGATCCCGGCGCCTTCGTCATCTTTACCGAGGTGCACGATATCATGGGCGACGGCTTCAAAATGCTTTACTGATATACCGATTCCCTTCTGAAAGGAAAGAACGACATGTCTGTCCGTATGCGCAAAAAAAAGAATCTCGTCCCCCGCCTCGCGGCCTGCGCCGCGCTTCTGGAAGACGCGCCCGCCGAAAGGAAGGGCTCCTGGCGCGCTCTTTTCCCCGGAAAAGAGCGGCTTGCCCTGGAGATCGGCTGCGGCAAGGGAAAGTTCACCGCCGCCACGGCTCTTCAGGAGCCGGAACAGGCGCTGGTGGCGCTGGAGCGCGTGCCGGAGGCGCTGGTGATGGCGGTGGAAAAGGCCGCGGCGGGATCGCTTTCAAACGTCCGGTATATCCTCGGCGACGCGGACGGCCTTGCGGAGGATTTCGCGCCCGGGGAGCTTGACCGGATCTATATCAACTTCTGCGACCCATGGCCCAGGAAAAAGCAGGCCAAAAGGCGCCTGGTGCACCGGGACTATCTCGCCGTTTATTCCTCTCTCCTGAAAAGCGGGGGAGACGTGATCTTCAAAACCGACAACGCTCCCCTTTTTGATTTCGCCCTGGAGGAAGCCGCGGCGGCGGGTTTCCGGATCTCCGGCGTCAGCCGGGATCTGGCCGCCTCCGGGATCCCCAACGTCACGACGGAATACGAAGAAAAGTTCATGGCGCTGGGCACGCCCATCAACCGGGCGGTTTTCACAAGAGAATAACGGCAAAGTCTTCCCCGTCTTGCAAATCCACGCGCTTTGTGATAAGATAAGAGCGTATCAAAGGCATTTTGGAAAGTCAGACCGCCTTCGTTTCCCGTGAAAGGCGGAAAGAAAGGAATACTCCCATGAAGATCAAAACCAACAAGGGCAGCATCGTGATCCCCAACGACGTTCTTGCCTCGATCTGCGGGTACGCCGCCATTCACTGCTTCGGCGTCAAGGGCATCGTCGCCCGCAACGTGTCCGACGGCCTTCTGAAAATGATGGGCATCCGGAATATGGCCCGCGGCATCAAGATCACGCCGGAAAATCACGGCGTGCGGATCGAACTGCACATCGCCTGCGAGCACGGCATCAACATGGCTACCATCGGCAATTCCATCATGAACGAGGTCAAGTTCGTGGTGGAGCACGACACCGGTATCCGGGTCAACGGCGTGGACGTCTGCATCGATTACGTGGACTCCTCCGACGAAGAAGCGTAAGGAGGCCCGCGTCCATGGAAATCAAAACCATCGGCGGCGTGGAGTTTGCCGGCATGCTGACGGCGGCCGCCGCCATGATCGAAAACAACAAATCTTCCCTCAACGAGCTGAACGTTTTCCCGGTCCCCGACGGGGATACCGGTACCAATATGTCCATGACCATCGGCGCCGCGGCCGATCAGCTGGCCTCCGGTCCGATCAGCAAAAGCCTTTCGGACGTTTCTTCCCTGATCGCCTCCTCGCTCCTGCGCGGCGCGCGGGGCAACTCCGGGGTGATCCTGTCGCTCCTCTTCCGCGGCATGTCCAAAAAATTCAAGGGAAAGGACGAAGCCGACGCCCCTCTTCTGGCCGAAGCCATGAAAAGCGGCGTGGAAGCCGCCTACGGCGCGGTGATGAAACCCGCCGAGGGCACCGTCCTCACGGTTTCGCGCATGGCGGCCGACGCGGCCCTGAACGCCGCCGACGCCGGGGACGACGTTTTCTCCCTTCTGGAAAAAGCGTCCGCCGCGGCGGATGAGGCTCTCGCTCTGACTCCCTCCCAGAATCCGGTCCTGGCCAAGGCCAACGTGGTTGACGCCGGCGGGCAGGGTTACTGCTACGTGCTGAAGGGCTTCCTGGCTGCCCTCCGGGGGGAAACCGTCGCCCTCCGGGAAGCGGGCGAAGAGACGACCGCCTTTGAAAAATTCGAGACCGAAGACATCCGGTTTGCCTACTGCACCGAATTTCTGATCAACCGCACCGAAAAGGAAAAATCCGCCCTGAAGCTCAGGGCGTATCTGGAATCCATCGGCGACTGCGTCGTGGTGGTGGACGACGAGGAGATCATCAAGGTCCACGTCCATTCCAACAACCCCGGCAAGGTCATCGAGGAAGCTCTGACCTTCGGGACCCTTTCCAAAATCAAGATCGAAAACATGAAGGAACAGCACACCGAGCTCCTGGTGCACAACGCGGAGCCGGAACCGGCCGGTCCCGCCGAACCCGAAAAGGATTTCGGCTTCGTCTCGGTGGCGGCGGGCGCCGGCCTGGCGGAGGTCTTCACCGATCTCGGCGCCGACCGCATCGTGGAGGGCGGTCAGACCATGAACCCCTCCACCGCCGACATCCTGCAGGAGATCGAAAAGGTCCCGGCCCGCACGGTGTTCGTCCTTCCCAACAACAAAAACATCGAGCTGGCGGCCCGTCAGACGGTGGGTCTGGTCTCAGGCGGCAAACGCGTCGTCGTGATCCCCACCCATTCGATCCCCGCCGGCATCTCCGCCATGCTGGCCTTCGATCCTTCCGCCTCCGCAGAGGAAAATGCGGACGCCATGAAGGAAGCCCTCGGCCGCGTCACCGCCGGCAGCATCACCTACGCCGCCCGCAACTCGGTCTACGAAGGTCACGACATCGCGGAAGGCGATTTCCTTTCCCTGAAAAACGGCAAGGTCTCGGCCATCACCAAGACCCGGGACGAAGCGGTCGAGGCGCTTCTCGACGCCACCGGCGGCGGCGAAGACGGGATCATCACCCTGTTCTACGGCGAAGACGTCAAAGAGCGGGAGGCCGAAGAGGTCGCGGATATCATCCGCAGGAAATACCCCGACGCCGAGGTCAGCGTGGTAAACGGCGGTCAGCCGGTTTACTACTACATCCTTTCGGTGGAATAAAGGAGATCCGACATGCAGAAAAACGAACGCCCTTCCCCCACCAATCTCTGGATCCGCGTGATCGCCCTTGTCCTGGCGATCGCTTTGACCGCGGGCATCGTGGTTTACGCCGTTACGGCGATCTTCTGACTCTCATCCGGTACCGTGGCGCGGCGTTTCCGCCGCGCCTTTTCTTTTGCCCTCTCTCTTGCGGAAATCCTCCTGCTCTGCTATACTGAAGGCGGCGCCGGGCGGGATCCCGGCGAAGAAGGAGGGTTCTTTATGCCTGTCAGGACTTATCGTGCGAGCGATTTCGTCCCCCTGACAAGCGACGTCCGTCTGGGCGGCGGCGACGACGTGACCCGGGGTCTTCAGGAGATCCTGGACCGCGCCAAAACCGAAGGCGGCGTGCATCTTGTCATGGACGGCGCGGCGCGCGTTTCGGGCCTTCGCGTCTACTCCAACACCACCGTCGAATGCCTCACCCGCGACTGCGGGTTTTTCCAGACCGCGGGATCCGACTGCGCCCTGATCACCAACGCCGATTGGGATTTCTACGAACGGCGCACCCGGAACGTGCGGCTTCTGGGCGGCACCTACAATCAGGATTGCCGCCGCCAGAGCCACGACCGTCCCGTCTCCGGCGGAGAGGAAAAAAAGATCTTCGGTGAAACCCGCTACGTTTTCGCCCTGGAGTTTTACGGGATCGAGCATCTGGAGATCCGCGATCTGACGGTGCGGAATTTCCGTACCTTCGCGGTGACCGTGGGCGGATTCCGGAACGTCGTCATCGAAAACGTCTGGCTGGACCTTCCCGATCACATGCAGGCCCAGAATCAGGACGGTTTTCATTTTTGGGGCCCCGGCCGCTTCCTGACCGTGCGAAACGTGGGCGGCCGCGTCGGCGACGATTTTATGAATATCGGTCCCGATGAGATGGATCTGAAATCCTCGATCTCCGACGTGCTGGTGGACGGCGTCTTTCTGGACGACGCCGATCAGGCCATCCGCCTGCTCTCCCGGGGGACCGGGCGGCTCGACCGGGTGACTCTCCGCAACATTTCCGGCACCTACCGCAGCTTCGGTTTTTACATCAACTGCTGGTTCCCGGGGGAGACCTTCGGCGATTTCGGGAACATCTTCGTCGAAAACGTCGATCTGCGCCAGACCGCCCCCAATTACGATTACCGGGCCCCCATGCTCTTCAGCGTGGGCGGCAACGTGGAATCGCTCACCGTAAAGAACCTGCGCCATCACAAGCCCCGGGACGGACGCGCGCTTTTCGAGCTGGGCCTTCCCTCTTACGATCTCCATTATCCCTATCGCCCGGACAACATGCCCAGGATGGAAAACGTGGAGATCGAAGGGCTCACCGTCTTCGAAGACGGACCGGAAGCTCTCGACGCCGCGTATATCCAGGTCTTCCTGCCCATGGAGCGGCTTTCCCTGAAAAACGTGACGGTGCTCCGGAAGGACCGCGCGGAACGGAAGGGCTGTCTTCTGTCCGTCCTGGAACAGGGCGGGATCTCTCTTCTCGCACTGAACGACGTCTACGCGACGGGATTCCGGACCCTGATCGACGGGACCGGGCGCATCGGGGAAACCCTTTCGCAGAACGTGACCGTGCGTCCCTGAAGCGCGGCTCTCTCCATATCGCAAAAACAGCCGGGCGGACCTTTCGTGTCCGCCCGGCTTTCTCTCCTTTCGGAGCGACGTCGGCTTTATTCGGCGCTTCCCCCGCCCTGCCTGTCGATGAGATAATGGCACTTTTTGTATTTCTTGCCGCTGCCGCAGGGGCAGGGATCGTTGGGCCCGATCTTTTTCGACGCGGCGCGGGTCGGCTTCTTCTTCTCGCCGGTAGGCGCGCCGGAGGCAAAGGCGCTGGTCACCACCGCTGAGGCGCGTCTCTTCGGCTCCTCGGCGCGGAGCCGGAAGGTGTACATCATCCGGGCGGTATCCTCCCGGATGGAGGCGACCATGGCGTCGAACATCTCGAATCCCTCGGCCTTGTAGGCGTTCACGGGATCCACCTGTCCGTAGGCGCGCAGACCGATCCCCCGCCGCAGCTCGTGCATGGCGTCGATGTGATCCATCCACTTCTCGTCCACGTTCCGGAGCAGGATGACCCTCTCCAGCTCGCGCATCCGGTCGGTGCCGACCTCTTCCTCGCGCTTTTCGTAGATCTCGTCGGCGTCGTCTTTGAGCATCTCGCAGAGCTCCTTCTGCGGGATGGTCCGATATTCCGCAGCCAGCTTTTCGGCGGTCTCCTTCTTCATCAGATAGCCGACTCTGCCGATCAGGGTTTCCAGCTGGGAGGGGGCTTCCATCCTTTCCATCTCGCCGTAGGAGGCCTTCACCGCCTCGTCGATCACCCCGTCGATCATGTTCCGGATATGCCCGCTCACGTCGGCGTCGTTGAGCACCTGCAGTCTTTCGCCGTAGATCATTTCGCGCATGCGGTTCATGACGTCGTCGTACTGCAGGACGTTCTTGCGGATCTGGAAGTTGCGGCTCTCCAGCCGCTTCTGGGCGCTTTCGATGGCGCCGGTGATGAACTTGTGCTCGATGGGCACGTCGGTGGCTCCCATGGTCGCCATCAGATTGTTGACCCGCTCGCCGCCGAAGAGCCTCATCAGGTCGTCCTCCAGCGACAGGAAGAACCGGCTTTCGCCCGGGTCTCCCTGACGGCCGGCGCGGCCGCGGAGCTGATTGTCGATGCGTCGGCTTTCGTGGCGTTCGGTGCCCACGATGAAAAGGCCGCCCAGCGCCACCACCTCGGCGTGTTCCGTCTCGGTGATCTTCTTGAATTCTTCGACAAGGGCCGAAAACTCCGCCCGGACCGCCTTGATCTCCTCGTCGTCGGTCTCGCCGTGGCCGTCGGCCTCGGCCACCAGCTCCTCGGCGTATCCCTTTTTGCGCAGCTCGGCTCTGGCCAGATACTCGGGGTTGCCGCCCAGGATGATATCGGTACCGCGCCCGGCCATGTTGGTGGCGATGGTGACGGCGCCTTTCTTGCCGGCCTGCGCCACGATCTCCGCCTCTTTTTCGTGGTGCTTGGCGTTCAGGACGGTGTGCTTCACGCCCTTTTTGGCAAGCATCCGCGAAAGGAGTTCGGATTTTTCAATGGAAACCGTGCCCACCAGCACCGGCTGTCCCTTCTCGTGGCACTCCAGGATCTGGTTGATCACCGCGTCGAACTTGACCTTTTCGGAGGCGTATACCACGTCCTCGTGATCCTCGCGGATCATGGGAAGGTTGGTGGGGATTTCGATGACGTCCAGCTTGTAGATCTGCTGGAATTCCTCCTCTTCGGTCTTGGCGGTGCCGGTCATGCCGGAAAGGCGTTTATAGAGGCGGAAATAGTTCTGGAAGGTGATGGTAGCGACGGTCTTGTTCTCGCTTTCGACCTTGACGCCCTCCTTGGCCTCGATGGCCTGATGAAGCCCCTCGTTGTAGCGGCGGCCGTACATCAGACGTCCGGTGAATTCGTCCACGATGATGACCTGACCGTCCTTGACCACGTAGTCCACGTCCCGGGTCATGACGCCGCGGGCGTGGATCGCCTGGTTCACGTGATGGTAGATCTCCGCGTTTTCCGCGTCGGCCAGGTTTTCGATGCCGAAGGCCGCTTCGGCCTTCGCGACGCCGGAGGGAAGCAGGGTCGCCGTGCGCGCCTTTTCGTCCACCACGTAGTCGCCGTCCAGATCCTCCTGCAGCTCCTTTTCCTCCAGATGATTGACCTTCACCATCCGCAGGCCCGCCGCGAAGCGGTCGGCCCGCTCATACATGTCGGTGGATTTTTCGCCCCGGCCGGAAATGATCAGCGGCGTGCGCGCCTCGTCTATGAGGATCGAGTCCACCTCGTCCACGATGGCGAAGGCGTGACCGCGCTGCACCATGTCGCGTTTATAGAGCGCCATGTTGTCCCGCAGATAATCGAATCCCAGCTCGTTGTTGGTGGCGTAGGTCACGTCGCAGGCATAAGCCTCGCGCCGTTCGGCGTTGGTCATGTCGTGCAGGATGATCCCGGTGGTCATGCCCAGCATCCGGAAGACCTTGCTCATCCATTCGCCCTGGAATTTGGCCAGATAGTCGTTGACCGTGACGATATGCACTGGTTCCCCGGTCAAAGCGTTGAGGTAGGCAGGCATGACGGCGGTGATGGTCTTGCCTTCGCCGGTCTTCATCTCGGCGATCCTGCTCTGATGCAGGATGATGCCGCCGATGACCTGGACCTTGAAGGGCTTTTTCTCCAGCGCCCGCCAGGTCGCTTCCCGCGCCGCGGCAAAGGCTTCGACGATGATTTCGTCGTCGTCCACCGTGGCGCCCTTCCGGAGCTTCTCCTTCAGTTCGTCCGTCTTGTGAAGGAGCTCCGCGTCGGTCAGCCTCCCGTACTCTTCGTCTTTCGCGAGGATCGCGTCGGTCAGGCGAGCGTTCTTTTTGATCTCGCGTTCGCTTTTTGTCCCGAATATTGCTTTCAGAAATCCCATTCTATGTCCTTTCACGTCCCGCTGTGCGGGATGTCCTTCGTTTTCTTCCTCCGGCGGCGAAAAGCGCGTCGCCTCCCGTGCCGGTCATATCAGTATACCACACTTTCGGGTATAAAGAAAGGCGAAAAGCAGAAAATATCGCCATACGGTTTCCGAAAGGAGATTTGCCCGATGAACGATCCTCTTTTCCCCCCGCACGAGCCGTCCCCCGCGATCCGCTGTCTGGTGATCGTGGGACACGTCGAAGGCCATACCGAGCTTCCCGGCGGCGTCAAAACCACCAAATACGAGCACGTCCTGCCCGCTCTGGCGGCCATGGAGGAAAGCGAGGACACCCGGGGGCTTCTGATCCTCATCAACACGGCGGGGGGCGACGTGGAGGCGGGACTCGCCATCGCCGAGATCATCCGGGGGATGAGGACCCCCACCGCCTCCCTCGTCCTCGGCGGCGGACACTCCATCGGCGTCCCCATCGCGGTGGCGGCCGACCGGTCCTTTATCGCGCCGTCCGCCGCCATGACCATCCATCCGGTCCGGATGCAGGGCACGGTGATCGGCGCGCCGGAGACCTACGCCTATCTGGAAAAAATGCAGGACCGGATCCTCTCCTTCGTCTCCGCCAACAGCGGGCTTTCCGCCGCCGGGTACCGCCGTCTGATGAGCAACGGAGGCGGCAACGCCGGAGAGACCGGCAGCATCCTCGGAAGCCGGGAAGCGGTGGAATGCGGCCTGATCGACCGCGTCGGGACCCTTTCCGACGCCTTGGCCTATCTGAAGGAGGCCGGCGGCGTTTCTTCCTCCGCAAAGCCCGCCGAGGAAGAGCCTTCCTCTCCGGTCTGACTCTTTTCTTCCTTCCGCCGCGTTCCCTCCGGGCGTGAAAGAGCGCCGGCCGTCCCGAACGGACGGCCGGCGCTTTTCGATCTTTTTTCAGGTCGCAAGCCCCGCGAACTGGGTCTGGTAGAGCTCGTAGTATCTGCCCTTTGCCGCAAGCAGCTCCTCGTGATTGCCCGACTCCACGATGTGACCCGCGTCCAGCACGACGATCCTGTCGGCGTCGCGGATGGTGGAAAGCCGGTGGGCGATGATCAGGCTGGTGCGGTTCTCCATCAGCTTCAGCATGGCCTCCTGGATATGCAGCTCGGTGCGCGTGTCGATGGAGGAGGTCGCCTCGTCCAGGATCAGGATCTTCGGATCGGCCAGGACCGCCCGTGCGATGGACAGAAGCTGTCTCTGCCCCTGACTGAGGTTGGAGCCCGATTCCGAAAGCATGGTGTCGTACCCTTCGGGCAGCCGTTCCACGAAGTGGTCGGCATTGGCGATCTTTGCCGCAGCCTCGATCTCCCCGTTTCCGGCCGCGAGATTTCCGTAGCGGATGTTTTCCCGGATGGTATCCAGGAACAGCACCGTATCCTGCAGCACGATGGCGATGGCGCTGCGAAGCGTGTTTTTGGGGATATCCCGGACGTCGACGCCGTCGACCTTGATGGAGCCGGCGTCGATCTCGTAGAAGCGGGTCAGAAGGTTGACGATGGTCGTCTTGCCCGAGCCGGTGGCACCGACAATGGCGATCCTCTGCCCCTGCTTGACCGAAAGGTCGAAGTCCTTGAGGACCTGCTCGCCCTTCACGTAGGAGAAATCGATATGCTCGAAATCGATGTCGCCGCGGATATCCTCCTTGGCGAGCTCCGCCTTGCCCTCGTCGATCTCCGGCTTTTCGTCCATGACGGCGAAGACGCGCTCCGCGCCGGCGATGGCGGTCTGGATGACGTTGTACTGGTTGGCGATCTCGTTGATCGGGCGGGTGAACTGACGGGAATAGTTGATGAACAGGGCGATGGTACCGATGGTGATCACGTCCTTCAGGGCGAGATATCCGCCCACCGCGGCGATCACCAGGAAGACGAAGTTGCCGATGAAGTTCATCACCGGGCCCATGACGCTGCCGTAGATCTGCGCTTTGATGGCGGTACGGCGCATTTCGCGGCTCAGGCCCTGGAAATGCAGGAAGCTCTTTTTCTGGGTGGAATAGGCCGTGACGGTTTTCAGCGCCGTGACCTTTTCCTCCACGTCGCCGTTGAGCGCTCCGAGGACGGCCTGCTGCTTTTTATAATACTTGCGGCTGCGGCTGGCGATAAAGCGGGTGACCACCAGACTGATCGGCACCATCAGGATGTTCAGAAGCGCCAGGAACCAGTTGTAGTAGAACATGATCGCGAGCACGCCCACCACCGTCAGGACCGACGAGACCAGGGAAGCCAGCGAGTTGGAAATGGTGTTGGAAATGGTCTCCACGTCGTTGGTCATACGGCTCATGATATCGCCGTGATTGTGCGTGTCGGTGTATCGGATGGGAAGGCGGATGATGCTCTGGAACAGGTCGTTGCGAAGGCTTCTGACCGTGGAGCGGGAAAGCTTGGCCGCCAGGATCCCCTGCATGCAGTTGATGCCCGCCTGCAGGAGATAGGTGCCGCCCATGATCAGAAGCACCTGGACAAGCGCCGGAACGTCCACGTGATCCTCGCCGTTTTCCAGCGAGATGATGTCGATGGCCTTGCCCTGCAGCGCCGGGCCAACCAGACCCAGGAGCGTCACCACGACCACGATGCCGATCAGGGAGAAAAGCAGGATCCTGTCCCGTCCCACGTATCCGATCAGCCTCTTCAAAGTCCCGATCAGATCCTTCGGCTTTTCGATGATCATCGGCCCCATGGGGCCTCTGCCGCCGCGGCCTCCGCCGCCGCGGTTCTGATTCTGGTTTTGCTGTTCCGCGGGAGCCTGCGCCCCTCTTCTTCTTTCTTCACTCATAAGGCGGCGTCCTCCCTGATCTGAGAATCGTAAATATCTTTATACACCGCGCTGGTCTTCATCAGTTCGGCGTGCGGCCCGTCGGCGACGATCTCGCCGTTTTCCAGGACGATGATCCGGTCGGCCGAAAGAACGCTGGCGATCCGCTGGGCGATGGTGATGACCGTGGCGCCTTCCATGTGCTTGTTCAGCTCGGCGCGCAGCTTCGCCTCGGTTTTGAAGTCCAGGGCTGAGGTGGAATCGTCGAAGATCAGGATCGGCGGCTTCTTGACCAGAGCCCGGGCGATGGCGATCCTCTGCTTCTGTCCACCCGAAAGCGAAGTGCCCTTTTCGCTGATGGGCGTGTCGTATCCCTCGTTGAACTCCTCGATGTATTCCGCGGCCTGAGCGATGGAGGCGGCCTCCATGCCTTCCTCGCGGGTATGCTCGGCGTTTCCGTACAGGATGTTCTCCATCACGGTCCCGCCGAAGATGTTGCTTGACTGCAGGACGAAGCCGATCTTGTCCCGCAGGTTTTCCAGATTGTACTCCCGCACGTCGCGCCCGTTGATGGAGATCTTTCCTTCGGTCGCGTCGTAGAAGCGGGGGATCAGCTGCACCAGAGAGGACTTGCCCGAGCCCGTGGCGCCGAGGATGGCGATCTTCTCTCCTCCGCGGATCTCCAGATTGACGTTCTTCACGGCGGGAACGCCGGAAGAGTTGGGGTAGCTGAAGGTCACGTTTTCAAATCTGATGCTTTCGATGGGATCGTTGTCGGCGTGTCCTCCGTCCTTGATCGACGGCACGGTGTCCAGGACCTCCAGGATACGCCCGGCGGAAACCGAGGCGCGGGTGATGCTCATGAAGGTCATGGTCAGCATCATCACGGACATGAGGATCTGCGAGATGTAGGAGATGGCCGCCATCACCTCGCCGACCTGCATGTTGCGGGCTTCCACCTCCAGACCGCCGATCATGAGGATCGCCACCACCGAAAGGTTCATGATGATCATCAGGGACGGACCGAAGAAGGCGAAGGTCCTTCCGACGGTGTAGCTGACCTTCAGAAGATCCTCGTTGGCGGCGCGGAACCGGTCGATCTCCTGATTCTCACGCACCAGCGATTTGATGATACGGGCGCCGGTGATATCCTCGCGCATCTTGCTGTTGACGCGGTCGAGCTTTTCCTGCATGACCTTGAAGAGCGGCCGGACCTTTTTGAAGACCAGGATCACCACCAGGAGCTGGATCGGCATCGAAACGATCATCACCAGAGCGAAGCGCGTGTTCAGCGAAAGCATCATCACGATGCCGCCGATGAAAAACACCGGCGCGCGCACGAACATGCGGAGCATGGACGAGATGAAATCCGAAACCGCCGTCACGTCGTTGGTCAGACGGGTGATCAGCGAGCCGATCGTGAACTTGTCGGTCTGTTCAAAGGAAAAGCTCATGACCTTTTTGTACAGATCCTGTCGCAGATCGTTGGCGAACGACTGGGCTGCGCTGATGGAAAACGCTCCCGACAGGATCCCGCACAGGCCTCCGGCGGCCACCAGGAGGAGCATCTTGACGCCGGTGGTGATGATCAGGGCCATGTCGCCGCCCAGAACGCCGTTGTCGATGATGGAGGCCATCAGGCGCGGCTGGAACAGGTCGATGATGACCTCGCCGATCATGGTCAGAGGCGCAAGGATCGCCAGCCACCAATAGGGTTTGAGGTATTTTGCGAGTCTCATAGGTTCATTCCTTCCAGATTGTGATTCATTCTGCGGAGCATGGCGCGAAACGTCTCCTGCTCCTCCGGGGTAAAGCCTTCGACAAGCTCTGCATCAACCTTCAGCATGCCTTCGAACACACGCGTGTTCAGGCTTCGCCCTTCCCCGGTAAGATAGACCCGGACGGTACGCTGATCCTTCTCGTCCGGCAGCCTTGCGAGCAGTCCGTCGGCTTCCATCTTTTTCAGCGTCACGCTCACCGTAGGCGGGCTGAGATGGGTTCTCTTCGCCAGCTCCAGCTGCGTCAGTCCGTCTTCGTGCGCCAGCGGAAAGAGCAGCTTCCGGTATCCGTCCGGCATGCCGGCGATCTCCCCCGCTTTGCGCAGGCTGTCGTGCAGGCGCTTCGCGGTGAAAGAAAGCTCCATGCCGATCGTCGGGACCGGTCTTTTTTCTTCGGTCCCGGAATTCTCCGCCGCATATCCGGTTTCCTTCTCCTTCACAAGGCATCCTCCTTTCGCAATTAATTAGTTTTCTAACTAATCATAAGTATAGCACCCGCCGACCGGTTTGTCAACGGGTGTTTCGTTTTTTTTCTTTTATTTTTCTGCGGGCGAAAGGAAAAATCCCTCTGCTCCGTAATCCAGACGCGCGGCGATCCCCTTCTTCCCCGCCAGGATGAGCTCGGCCAGCCGGTCCGCCGCCTCTCTTTCCGCATCCTTTCGTACGCCGCGGGCGCCGTCCGCGCTTTTTTCCGCCCTGTCCGCCAGCGCTTCGGCCGCCGCGGCGCTCCAGGAAAAGGCGATCCCCTCCTCCGCCGCCCGGTCCCGGATCGCGCCGAGTTCTTTCCCGGCGATCTTCCCCAGCGTTTCCCGGGAAAGGGCCTTGAAGGGCACGACGGCGGAAAGCCGTCCGAGGAATTCCGGCCGGAAGGTCTCCTTTACCGCGCGGAGGATCTCTTCCTCTCTCTCTGCATCCCCTCCGTCCGCAAAGCCGAATCCCATCCGCCTCCTCTCCCCGGGCGCGCGCGCCCCGGTGTTGGCGGTAAAAATCAGAACGGCGTGTTCAAAATGCGCTCTCTTTCCCTCTCCGTCGGTGACGCGCCCGTCGTCCAGGATCTGCAGAAAGAGATCGATCACCTTCCTGTGAGCCTTTTCGATCTCGTCGAAAAGGATCACCGCGTAGGGTCTCCGGCGGATCTCTCCGGTCAGTTCTCCTCCTTCGCCATACCCTACGTACCCCGGCGGCGCGCCGATCAGACGGTTGACGGCGTTCTCCTCGCCGAATTCGGTCATATCAAAGCGCAGAAGCGCCTTCTCTTCCCCGAAAAGAGCCGCCGCAAGTGCCTTGGCCGTTTCGGTCTTGCCCACGCCCGTGGGCCCTGTGAAGAGAAAAGACCCCACGGGTCTTCCCGGCGCGCCGAGTCCCGCGCGGCTTCTTTTCAAGGCGCGGCACAGGCTTTCCGCCGCCTGGTCCTGGCCGATCACACGGCTTTTCAGAGTCTCCTCCAATTTTTGAAGCCTTTCTCTCTCTCCCGTCCTCAGATGAGAAAGCGGGATCCCCGTCTTCTCGGAAACGATCGCCTCCACGTCGGCGCGGGTCGTCTCAAGCGCCGGCGCCGGCTTTTCGGGCGGGCAGGGCTCTTCCCCGGCGATTTCCCGCCCGATCCTTTCCCGGAGCCGGCCCGCGCCCCGATAATCCCCGGCCCTGATCGCCTTCTCCCGTTCCGCCCGAAGCCCGGCGGCGCCGGATCCTCCCCCGTACCGGGCGGCTCCGGCCAGGCGGACCCGGCAGGCCGCTTCATCCAGAAGGTCGATCGCTTTGTCCGGAAAACGCCTTTCGGGCAGATAGCGTCCCGCAAGCTTCACCGCCGCACGGATCGCCTCCTCCCGGCAGAGGACCCCGTGATGCGCCTCAAGAGACGGCCGCAGACCGCATAAGATCTCTTCGGTCTCCTCCTCTCCCGGTTCGGCGATCTCCACGGGAGAAAAGCGGCGCGCCAGCGCCGGATCCTTTTCCACGTACTTCCCGTATTCTTCATAGGTGTCGGCCCCCAGAAAGCACAGCTCGCCCCGCGCCAGCGCCGGCTTCAGGAGCTCCGAAAGCGAGATCGATCCTTCTGCGCCTCCGGCGCCGGACAGAGCGTGCATTTCGTCCACAAAAAGGATCAGATCGTCCCGCGCCCGGATCTCCCCGAGCAGGGCCTCCATGCGCTCCTCCAGATCGCCGCGGTACCGGGTCCCCGCAAGAAGCGCCGCCGGATCCAGCCGGAAGATCCGTTTGCCGCACAGCGCAGGCGGCGCCTTTCCCTCTGCGAGCATTCCCGCGAGCTTTTCGGCAACGGCGCTCTTTCCCACTCCGGGCTCGCCCAGGAGCACGGGGTGGTTCTTGGTGCGGCGGCAAAGGATCCGGATCACCTCTCCGGTTTCCTTTTCTCTTCCCACCACCGGCGGAAGCTTTCCCTCTTCGTAAAGCGCCGTCAGATCGGCACCGTAGCGGGCGATGCTCTGCGGCAGAGTCCGCGCCTCCGGGAACAGGGACCTCTCTTCCCGCCGCGTCCCGCCGCCGGAAGGATCCCTCCGCTCTTTTTCGGTCTTTGTGAGAAAGCGGCACGCTCCGTTCTGCCCCTCCCGGCGGATCGCCCGCAGGATCTCCTCGACGCCGATCTCGTTTTGCCCCGCCTCCAGGCCCGCCAGCATCAGGATCCTTCTTGCCGCCGGGGTCATCCCCCGCGGCAGAAGGCAGGCGTCTCCCCTTCCGATTTTCCCTTCGATCTCCTCCTCCAGCCGCCCGGCCTCCGGGCAGAGACCTCCCTTCGTCTCCCGCAGAAGGCCGATCAGAAGATGCTCGCTTCCGATATAGCCGTGCCCCATCCGGTCGGCTGATTCGTACGCCTCCGCCAGCGCGCGTCTGGCCGCGGCGGTAAACCGGTTCGATCCTTCGGTCATTTCCCTCTCCCTTCTCCTCCGGCGATGAAAAAAGCCCCGGAAGGATGTATCCGGGACTTTCCCCTTTTCGGGGAAAACGAGGGGGCGTTTTCGCGCCCCCTCTATGAATCACGCGCTGTCTTTCTTCACGCAAGCGCGGCGGTGACGATCTCCGCGCGGCGGCGGTCTCTGGCAAGCTCGCTCTTGTCCTCGCATCCGTTCCAGACGACGGCGGGCTGCACGGCGCGGATCAGATCGTTCATCTTCGCGTAATCGCCCTCCACCAGGCCCAGGGAAACGCCCATGCGGTAATCCGACAGGAGCAGCATCGCCTCGTTGTATCCGATGACGTAGGCGTTTTTCAGGATCGCCGCGGCGCGTCTGACCCGGTCGGTCAGGCGGATCTCGTTCTGCGCCAGGCCCTTGGCGCGCAGCTCGCGTTCCTTTTCGATAAGCTTCTCGGCCACCTCGCCGATCCTTTTCAGGATCTCCTCCTCGGACACGCCGAGGGTGGTGCGGTTGGTGACGGTGTAAAGCCCGCCCACCGCGCTGCTTCCTTCGCCCAGGAAGCCGCGGATGGTCACGCCGAGCCGGTCGGCGTCCAGCATGACCCGGTCGATCCGGCCGCTTTCTCCCAGAGCCGGCAGATGCAGAGTAACGCTGGCCCGCAGGGCGGTCCCGAGCCCCGTGGGGCTGGAGGTGACGTAGCCGAGCCTTTCGTCAAAGGCGATCGTCTCGTCCCCGAGGAGCTTCTCATCCATCTCCTTCGCCTTTTCGTAGCTTTCCTCCAGCGAAAGCCCCGCGCTGACCGTCTGGATGCGGACGTGATCGTTCTCATTGACCATCACCGAGACGTTTTCCCCGGTGAAAAGCGCTCTCGGCAGCTTCGATGCGGTGAAGTCGGCCGATCCGATCTCCTCCTCGGCCAGAGCGCGCAGTTCGTCCTTGTCCTGATCCCGGAAGACACGGACCGCAAGCCCCGCGTTCTCCGCCTTGCTCTTCAGCTTTTCCACGATTTCTTCGGCCCGTTTCGCGCCGAGGCGCGCCGGGAAGGGGTAATTCCCCAGATTGCGCGACAGTCTGACGCGGCTTTCCACCGCGATATCCCGATAAGTTTCCGTCATGATCATGCATCCTCCTTCGTCCCGTTTTCCAGCTTTTCGAGGGAACGCAGCTCGTCTCTCATGGTCGCGGCGTTCTCGTATTCTTCTTTCTCCACCGCTTCCTTCAGCTTTTCACGCAGCTCGCGGATCTTCTTGCGCCGGGTGATTTCTTCGCTGGCCGAGACCGGGATCGTGCCCGCATGATTCACGTCGCCGTGGATCCGGGCGATATACGGATCGAAGAGATAATCGAAGGTCTTGTAGCACTCCGCGCAGCCCGCGCGTCCGGTGCGCCTCACCTCGCGGGCCGTGGCGCCGCAGAAGGGACAGACGGTTTCGCGGGAGGATTCCCATTCCGGCAGGGAGAAAAACGCCGGGACGAGTTCCCGGAAATCGCTGAAGATCTGCTCCTCCGCCGCGCATTCCGAGCAGAGGGCGTATTCGCTGTATTTGCCGTTGATATTTTTCCGGATGATGGTGGTTGCCGGTCTTTTTCCGCATTTGTCACACATATCGATTTCCTCCTTTGGTCATATCAGTCTGAGAAGACATTGTTTCAGAATGGCGGCGCGCAGCGCGTCCCGCTTTTCGGGCGGCGCTTCGGCGAGAGCCGCCGGAGAGGTCGCCGCCAGGATCAGGACCGCGTCTCTCCGTTTGATCCATTCGGATTCCGCGAGATTGGAAAGGATCGCCCGGACCGATGCCGGATCGATGGCGCCTCCCACGCTGTTGATGACGTGCATCAGGGGATTCCCGCCTGAAAGCGACACCCGGCGGATGCGGATGAAGCCGCCGCCGCCGCGCCGGCTTTCCACCTCGTAGCCGCGCTCCGGGGAAAAGCGGGTGGCCAGAACGTAGTTGACCTGACTCGGCACGCAGGCGAAGGTCCGTGCGATCTCACCCCTGGAAAACTCGGCCGCGCCTTCGTTTTCGTAGAGCTTTGCCAGGATATAGGCGGCGATGCTGTCCGATACGCCCACGAAGCCCCTCTCCTTTCGCGTCTCTTTTCTTCTCCGCCGGGAAGGAGCACCCTTCCCGACCGATCGTCTGTATTATAGGTCAAAGAAGGTCAAATTTCAAGATCGAGATTTGACCTTCTTTGACCTTTTGCGATCTCAAAGGGCAATGGCTCTTGATTGGCTTCCGATTCCTTTCGTTTTCTTTGTTTTTCGCCTCTTTTCATTTTCCCCGCCCGACAAAGGCGGGCGGTCACTTCCATTGTAGACTGCAGATTCGGAAAATATACGGATTTTTGCAATTTAGGTGTTGCTTTTTTCGATTTCTGTGATACAATAAAAGAAGGATTCTGAAAAGGAGTTGATTTCATGGCATACACCATTACTGACAAGTGCATCAGCTGCGGTACCTGCGAAGGCGAGTGCCCGGTTTCGGCCATCTCCGCCGGCGACGGCAAATACGTGATCGATCCGGATACCTGCGTGGAATGCGGCGCCTGCGCCAGCGTTTGCCCGGTGGAAGCACCTCAGCCGAAGGAATAATCGATCCATTCCTGAAAAAGCGACGGAGCCGCGTTTTCCCGCGGCTCCGCTTTTTTTGAAAGGAGTATCCCTTGCGTTACGAGGAGTTCAAGGCGCTCCGCCTCCGCGTCCTGCAGCCGGAGGGCGTAGAGCGGTTCGGGATCGACGCGATCCTGCTTGCGGATTTCGCCTCCCGAAGGCTTCATAAAAGCGACCGGCTTCTGGATCTCGGGACCGGGAGCGGGATCGTCGCCCTGCTTCTTCTGGCCCGGGGGATCTCCTATGCCGCCGGGGTGGAGATCTATCCCCCGGCCGCCGAAGCCGCGCGGGAAAACGCCCGGATCAATTCTCTCCCGCTGGAGGTCTTTTCGGGAGATCTGCGGGAGGAGCTTCCCTTTCCGGAAAAGAGCTTCGATCTCGCGGTCGCCAACCCTCCCTTTTTCCCCGCCGGAAGCGAAAGCCCTCTGCCCGGGCGGACCCTCGCCCGTTCGGACAGGACCTGTTCCTTCCGGGACGTGACGCGCGCCGCTTCCCGACGGCTCAAAAACGGCGGACGCTTTTACGCCGTCTACCGGCCGGAGCGCCTGACTGACGCGCTCTGCGCCATGCGGGAAGAGGGGATCGAGCCGAAAAGGCTGCGTCCCGCCGCCCACGACGCCGGGAAAGCGCCGTTTCTCATCCTGATCGAGGGAAAAAAAGGCGCGAAACCCGGCTTGATCTTCGACCCTCTTCTGACTCTGGACGGCGATGAAATGCGGGAGATATGCGCCGTGCGGCATTTTGCCATGTGAGGATATGCGTATGGAACTGGAAAAAAACACTCTCTATCTCGTCACCACGCCCATCGGGAACCTGTCGGATATGACGCCGCGCGCGGTGGAGGTCCTGGGAAAGGTGGATTTCGTCGCCTGTGAGGACACGCGGGTCGGCGGCGCCCTGCTTTCCCGTTTCGGCATCAAAAAACCGCTGATCAGCTATTTTGAGCACAACAAGCGCGACCGCGGCGAAACCATCGCCGCCCGGATCCTGGCGGGAGAAAGCTGCGCCATGATCAGCGACGCGGGCACCCCCGCCATCTCCGATCCGGGGGAGGACCTGGCCGCGCTCTGCCGGGAAAAGGGGATCAAGGTCTCGCCCATTCCCGGCGTCAGCGCCCTGATCACGGCGCTTTCCGCCTCCGGCATGCCCTCCGGGCGGTTTTGCTTCGAAGGATTCCTGTCGATGAACAGGAAATCCCGCCGGGAACACCTGGCTTCTCTGGAACACGAAAGGCGGACCATGATCTTTTACGAGGCACCGCACAAGCTCCGCTCCACTCTGGCCGATCTTTTGGAAACCTTCGGCGACCGCGAGCTGGTGATCGCCCGGGAGCTCACCAAGATCCACGAGGAATTCATCCACACCACCCTGGAAAAGGCGCAGGCTCTTTACGAGACCGTCTCCCCCAAGGGAGAATTCGTTCTGATCCTCCGAGGCGACGGGAGCGAGCCCGACCGCCCTCTTTCCCGCAACGAACGGTACCGCGAAAAGCTGCGGGAGAAAAAGGAGCGGGAAGAATCCTGATCCCGTTCCCGAAAAGCGAAAACGTCCCGGAAGGATTTGTCCTTCCGGGACGTCTTTTCGTTTTTTCAGAGCAGGCCGAAAACCTCCGCAAGCCAGTCGATCGAAAGCTTCATCCACGGGTACTCCCGCTTCAGCGCGGGACGAGACCAGATGGTCTCGTCGCTGGCCAGCGACATGCCGTGCGGAAGCGAGGGGAAGACGTGCAGCTCAAAGGGCACGCCGGCTTTGTCCAGCGCTTCCGCGTAATGGAGCGAATTCGCGACGGGCACCCGCCGGTCGGCAGCGGTGTGCGCCAGGAAAGCCGGAGGCGTGTCGGCGCCGACCCGTTTCACCAGGTCGAGCTTTTCGATGACCGCGGGGTCGTCCCCCGCGTAGAGGTCGATGCACTCGTCCCTTTCCAGGACGCCGTAGACCGGGATCTGGGCGTCGGGACGGACGGCCCGGGTCACGATCTCCTCCGGATCGAAAAGCGCTTCGTCCTTCCACAGGACCGCCAGCGACGCGGCCAGATGCGCGCCGGCCGAAAAGCCGGCCACCGCGATCTTTCCCGGATCCACGTCCCACTCCTCCGCATGCCTGCGGATGATCTTTACGGTTTCGGCAAGCTCCAGAAGTGCCTTCGGATAAGTGCCGCGCCCCACGGTGTATTCCAGGATCGCGGTATGAAAGCCCGCGGCGTTGTAGGCCAGGGCGATCCGTTCTCCCTCCCGGTCCTTGCAGACCACGGTATACCCGCCGCCCGGGATCACCACCACGCAGGGGCGCTTCGCTTTTTCGGGATATTCCAGATGCGTAAAGGTAAAGCGCGGCGCGTCCTGTCCTTCGCCGAGCAGGATCGTCTGATTCGTCATGATCTCTTCCTTCTTTCCAAAAAATCGACCGGGGTTCCGGTTTACGCCTCTTCCACCGGAAGGGACAGGACCGCGATCCCGCCCTTCGGGAGGCGGAGCGTCCCGGAAAAGCGTTCCGGCTTTTCTTCGGTCACCCTGATCCGGTCCGGTTCCTCAAAGGTGTTGTGGGCGCGGAGGTCTTCGTCCCAGAGCGTCCGGATCACGGCGGGTCCCGCGGCCTTTCCGCCGAAGAGCACGACCGCCGCCTCCTTTTCCTCCTCCGCCGAAAGATTCGCCGCGGTGAGGGTCAGGATTCCCTCTTTCACCGAGGCCGAGACCGAGATCCCCGGAAGGTTTTCGGGGAGCGGGGCGCTTTCGGCAAAGGTCTCCACCGCCCGGGCCCCCTGATGCTCCTTATACAGATTGAATACGTGCCAGGTCGGCGTGACGATCGCGTGCTCTCCTCCCGCAAGGAACAGGGCGTGGAGGTTGTTTACCAGCTGCGCCACGGTGGCGATCTTGATCTTGTCGGCGTGATTGTTGAAATGATTCAGGGTCAGGGCCGCGAGCGCCGCGTCGCGCAGGGTGCTCTGCTGCTCGAAAAGGTTGTACCCCCGGCTCGGGCCGCTTCCGTCCGGGTGCCAGGCTCCCCATTCGTCGATGACGAGCCTTCCTTTGTCCTCCATTCCGTAGGAGGCGACGCCGGCGAAGTGTCTTCTGATCAGTTCCTCGATCCGGTTGGCTTTGCCCAGGAGGCGATACCAGCCCTCCGTATCGAATCCCGTGGGATCGTCGCCCGAGAAACTGTAATAGTGGAACGACATGCCGTCCATGGGGCCCTGTCCCCCGGCGATCCGCTCCAGCATCCGGCGCGTCCAGGAATAGTCGGACGCATTGGCTCCCGAAGCGATCAGTTCGATCTTCGGATCGGCGTTCTTCATGATCTCGGCGTATTTCCGGTACTCCATGGCGTAGCTTTCGGGGGACATGCGTCCGCCGCCGCCCCAGGTCTCGTTGCCCACGCCCCAGAGCTTCACGCCGTAAGGCTCCCGATGGCCGTTTTCCTCCCGGAGGCGCGCCATCGTGGTGGTCCCCGCCGGGGAATTGCAGTAATCGATCCAGTCCCGGATCGCCAGGGGCGTCAGGGACGTGATGTTGGCCGCAAAATAAGGCTCTGCTCCCGTCATGGCGCAAAGGTCCAGGAATTCGTCGGTGCCCACCCGGTTCGGCTCGTACCGGCCGTCGCGCTCGGTCCACCAGTTGATCCGAACGGGCCTTTTCTCCTGCGGTCCGATCCCGTCGCGCCAGTCGTAGACCTCGGCAAAGCAGCCGCCCGGCCACCGGATCAGAGGGATCCTTGCCTCCTTCATCTTGTCCACGATCGCCTTGCGGAATCCCCGGACGTTTTCCACGGGGGAATCCTTCCCCACGTAGAGTCCGTCGTAAAACACGCCGCCGATGTGTTCGGCGAAAACGCCGTAAAGCCAGGGGGAGATCCTCCCGATCTTTTTCGGCAGCACCGCATAGATCTTTTCCATCCTCGTTTCTCCTTTCTTCCCGGATCTCCGGCGGAGCTTTCCCTGTCTGCGCGCCTCATCCGGAACCATTGTAGCGCGCACCGGGGAAAAAAGCAAGTCTTTCCCTAAGGCGCGCTCCGTAAGGATAACGCTTTGAGACGGTCGATACCGGCAGAAAAAAACAGGAAGCAAGCGCAGCCGCAGCAAAACAGCGGTCAGCGCTGTAAAGGCTTCCCCTAGAGGGACGCGAAGCGGCGACGCGGGAGTGAATGACATGCCGGGGGCATGTCAGAGCCGCGTCGTGACCGAGCCGCAGCGAGACAGCTGTCAGCGTTAGCTGACTGATGAGGTGTCAGTTCATTTCCCGCGTTCGCCGGGGAACGGCCGAGACGGCGAGGTTCCACCTCATCCGTCTCGGCTGGCGCCGAGCCACCTGTCTCGCCTGCCGGCTCGGTCGGCGCTTTTGAGCTTGCGCTCAAAGGTCTCCACCGGAGACCCGCGCCCCTCAAAGGGGAAGGCATTGGGGCCCGCGCCCCTCAGAAGGGAAGGCTTTGGGGGACGAGGGCTTCCCCTGGAGGGGAAGCTGTCAGCCGTGAGGCTGACTGATGAGGTGGAAGTTCATTTTCCGCGTTAGCCGGGACAATTCGTTAGCGCAG
>JAFRWU010000008.1 GCA_017441705.1 Clostridia bacterium
CACGCTCTGCAACCAGATGGTAAACTTCCTCGGCATCATGCAGAACGAGTGGGCCGGAGCGCAGGCGTTTTCCAGCTTTGACACATATCTCGCACCGTTTGTCAAGGTGGACAACCTTTCATACAAAGAAGTAAAGCAGTGCATCCAGAGCTTCGTCTTCGGCGTGAACACGCCGTCCCGCTGGGGCACGCAAGCGCCGTTTTCCAACATCACCCTCGACTGGACCGTGCCGGCCGACCTCAAGGATCTGCCCGCGATCGTCGGCGGCAAGGAAATGCCCTTCAAGTACAAGGACTGCAAGGCCGAGATGGACATGATCAACAAGGCCTTCATCGACATCATGATCGAAGGCGACGCCAACGGCCGCGGCTTCCAGTATCCGATCCCCACCTATTCCATCACCCGCGATTTCGACTGGTCGGAGACCGAAAACAACCGGCTCCTGTTCGAGATGACCGCCAAGTACGGCACCCCGTACTTCTCCAACTACATCAACAGCGACATGGAACCCAGCGACATCCGCAGCATGTGCTGCCGTCTGCGCCTCGATCTCCGGGAGCTCCGGAAAAAGTCCGGCGGCTTCTTCGGCAGCGGCGAAAGCACCGGCTCGGTCGGCGTGGTCACCATCAACATGCCGCGCATCGCCTATCTCGCCAAGGACGAAGCGGACTTCTACCGCCGCCTTGATCACGTGATGGACGTGGCCGCCCGCAGCCTGAAGGTCAAGCGCACCACCATCACCAAGCTCCTGGCCGAAGGCCTCTACCCCTACACCAAGAGATACCTCGGCACCTTCGAAAACCACTTCTCCACCATCGGCCTGGTGGGTATGAACGAAGCGGGCCTCAACGCCAAGTGGCTCCGGAAGGATCTTACCCACACGGAGACCCAGCGGTTCGCCATCGACGTACTCAACCACATGCGCGAACGCCTGTCGGACTATCAGGAGAAGTACGGCGATCTTTATAACCTCGAGGCCTCTCCCGCCGAATCCACCGCTTACCGTCTGGCCAAGCACGACAAGGAGCTCTATCCCGACATCATCACGGCCAACGACAACGGCACCCCCTATTACACCAACAGTTCCCACCTCCCGGTCGGCTACACCGAGGATATCTTCTCGGCTCTGGACATCCAGGACGAGCTGCAGACCCTCTACACCTCCGGCACGGTCTTCCACGCCTTCCTGGGCGAAAAGATGCCCGACTGGAAATCGGCCGAGAACCTGGTGCGCAAGATCGCCGAAAACTACCGTCTTCCCTACTACACCCTCTCCCCGACCTACTCGGTCTGTAAGAACCACGGCTATCTGGCCGGCGAACAGAAAAAATGCCCGATCTGCGGCGAACCCACCGAGGTCTACAGCCGCATCACCGGTTACTATCGCCCGGTACAGAACTGGAACGACGGCAAGAGCCAGGAATACAAGGATCGCCGCGTCTACGATATCCCCCATTCCCACCTGACCCATCAGGGACCGCGGAACGGCCTGGGAGACGCGCCCGCCGCGGAAGCCGTACCGGCCGCAGATGCGAAGAGCGAAAGCGCGATCTATCTCTTCGCCACCCGCACCTGCCCCAACTGCAAGGCGGCGGGAAGCCTTCTTGACCGCGCCGGCATCGCCTATGAGAAGATCTACGCCGACGAAGATCCGGCCATGACCGAAAAATACGGCGTACGGCTTGCCCCGACTCTGGTGGTGCTGGAAAACGGCGAAGCGGAAAAGATCCAGAATCTTTCCAACATCAAGAAATTCATCGAAGCGCGCGTCTGACGCGATCCGAAAGAGCCGGAGACCGTGCCCGCGGTCTCCGGTTTTTCCTGCTTCGCATCCGGCCTTACAGAGATTTCGACAAGGAGACGAAGACATGACCGACATTTTGATCGTCGGCGCAGGCCCCGCGGGGCTGACCGCCGCCATTTACGCCCGCCGGGCGGAAAAAAGCGTGATGATCGTGGAAAAGGCCAATTTCGGCGGACAGATGACCTTTTCCCCCAAAATCGAAAACTACCCCGGTTTTACCACCGTCAGCGGCGCGGCTCTGGCCGACAGCATGGTGGAGCAAGCCCTGGCGCAGGGCGCTTCCCTGGAGCTGGAGGAGGTCACGCGCATCCTGCCCCGGGGCGATCATTTCACCGTGGAGACCGATTGCGGCACGCATGAGGCGAAGGCCGTGATCCTCGCCACCGGCGCGGCGCACCGCACGCTGGGTCTCCCCGGCGAGGAAGAGCTGGTCGGCGCGGGGGTCTCCTACTGCGCGGTGTGCGACGGCGCTTTCTTCAAGGGACAGCGGGTCGCCCTGGTGGGCGGCGGGAACTCAGCCCTGCAGGAGGCGATCCTGCTCGCCGACCTCTGCGAAAAGGTCACCATCGTGCAGAACCTGGAGTTCCTGACCGGAGAAAAAAAGCTGGCCGATATCGTCGCGTCGCTTCCCAACGTGGAGATCCTTCTGGGAAGAGTGGTCACGGGCCTTCTCGGCGAGGGAAGCCTTTCCGCCGTCGAGATCACCGAGACCGCCACGGGGAAGAAAGAGACCCTTGCGGTGGACGGACTCTTCGTGGCCATCGGTCTGAAGCCGGAAAATCAGGCCTTCGCCGACGTGGCGGCTCTGGACGAAGCGGGATACATCTCTTCCGACGAACGCTGCCTGACCTCCACGCCCGGTCTCTTCACCGCCGGCGACTGCCGCACCAAAGCGGTCCGGCAGATCTCCACGGCCATCGCCGACGGCGCTTCGGCCGCTCTTGCGGCTTCCCGGTATATCGATTCGCTTTGATTGGCATACTAAATGGCGTGTTCCCTGTATGGGAACACGCCATTTTTCTTTGGAAGGAGTATGTCCATCATGCATCTTGCCGGAAGTCTGACCGAGGCCGGTCTCCGCGCCGCCTTTGCCCGCGAAGCGGAGAATCATACGCGATACCTTCTCTTTTCCGAAAAGGCGAAGGAAGCGGGGTACGAACAGATCTCCCGTCTGTTCCGGGAAACTGCCGACAACGAAAAGGCCCACGCCCGTCTTCTCTTTGAGGCGCTTCACTCCTCTCTCCCCGCCGTGGGAGAGGCGCTTTCCCTTTCCTCTGAAAGCGAGTACGCCGACGGGAACGAGTTTTATCCCTCTCTCGCGCGCGACGCGCGGAACGAAGGCTTTCCCGCCGTCGCCGCCCTGTACGAAAAGCTGGCCGCCGTGGAAAAAGAGCACGAGGCGCGTTTCCGCGCCCTTCTCCGGAACGTGGAGGGCGGTCTGGTCTTCGCCAAAACCGGGGAAGCGATCTGGCAGTGCGGCAACTGCGGCCACGTCCACGTGGGGAAGAGCGCGCCGGAAACCTGTCCCGTCTGCTCTTATCCGCAAGGTTACTTCGCCCTCCGCGCCGCCAACTACTGAGGACCCGGAAACCCGAAAAAGCGCTCCGCGCCGGGCCGGCGCGGAGCGCTTTCTTTCGTTGTTACAGCTTGATATTCAGCCATTTCCCTTTGTTGACCCGGTGCGTCAGCATCACCGAGCGCACCAGAGCGTCGATCCCGAAGGAAAGCCAGTTTCCGAGCACACCGAACTGCATCACCGGGAAAAGATCGTTCAGCGGATAACAGAAAAGCCAGGTCAGAGCCGGCCGGAGGATCGCCACGCTGATCAGCGACACCAGCGCCACGTACCGCACGTCGCCCGCTCCGCGGAGACATCCGGAGAGCACCACCCGCAGATTCTGCGGAATGATCGCCGCCAGGATCACGGTGAAGCACAGAACGGAGGCTGCCAGGATCTCCCCGTCATCGGTAAAGAGTCTCGCCAGAGGCTCCCGGAGGAAGAAGATAAAAGCGATCAGGAGGAGCGACATAAACAGCGATATCTTTTCAGACACCTTGACGTAGGCCATGGCGTGATCCTTCCGCTTGGCGCCGAGGCTGCGTCCGACAAGAGCGGTGCAGGCCGAGGCGACGCCGTCCCCGAGAGTGAAGGAAAGGCCGGACACCTGCTGTACGATCTGGGTACTGACGTACGCGGCGGTGCTGACCCCGGCCACCAGACGGCCGCTGATCAGAAAGCCGATCCGCAGAAAGACCGATTCGGCGATGGTGCCGCTTCCCACCTTGATCAGGCCTGACATCGTCTCCTTGTCGAAGCGGAAGCGGCCGCTTTTGGGAAGCGAGAGATAGCCGCCCGGCTTCAGGACCACGGCCACGGCCACGACGCAGGATACGCAGGTGCCGACGGCGGTGGCGATGGCCGCGCCGCGGATCCCCAGCGCGGGGAAGCCGAGATGACCGCCGATCAGGCAGTAGTTCAGGGTCACGTTCACGACGTTTGCGATCATATTTGTGACCATGGTGATGCGGGTCTTGCCCACGCCGCGCTGGGCGGCGCAGATGCAAAGACTCCAGCAGTTGGCCATAAACGCCATGGCGACGATCCGGAAATAGATCCGGGCGTCCGGCAGGGTCTCTTCGTTCGCTCCGGCCAGGGTCAGGAAGGGATCGGCCAGGAAATACCCGGCCACCGTGATCAGGATCCCCAAGGCCGTCACCAGAGCCAGCGACTGCTTCAGGCAGGAGACCGCGGCGTCCTGTCTTTCCTCGCCGCGCCGTCTGGCGATCACCGAAGTGGTGCCCACGCACACCGCCTGCACCAGAAGCAGAAGGATCATGCGCGGCTGGGCGCAAAGGCCCACCGCCGCGATGGCCACCGGCCCGATCTTTCCCACCATCATGGTGTCGAAGGAATTCATCAGGCTGACCAGCATTCCCTCCAGCGCCGCCGGCCACGCCACGGCCAGCATGCGCTTATAGAATCCGCCGAGCCTGTCCTCTTCCGGCAGGGTCACTCCCCGCAGGCCGAAGATCCTTTCCCAAAGACTCTTTTTCACCTTCTGCCCCTTTCCTTTCCGGAAAGAGGCGTCGCTTCTTTTCCCATCGTTCCCCCGCAAATCCCTGCCGTCGTTTTTTTCAGTATATCACTTTTCCTCCCCGAACGCAAGCGACCCGCAGGGGGCCGGCCTTTTCCGCGAATTCTTCTTGCTTTTTCCCTTTCTCCGGTGTATAATCGTTTTGCCGGCGGGCGGCGTGCCGTCCCCGGCCAGGTACGGGCAGCTGGTTAGATTTACTTCTTTGCTTTTCCCGCCCCCCGGCGGGAACCAATCTAACGCTATCGCCCGTACTTTTTTGATAGAAAGGAGGCGCGGAGGATGGGTCCGATCGGGGACAACAGGATTTTTCAGGAAGCTCTTTTTGCCAAACGCGTCTTTGTCCGGACCGCGAAAAAGCCGAAAAACACCTTTGAAACGGTTTTTGCTCTTGCGAATCTCTTTGCGATCCGCATCACCGAAGGCGCTGAATACGCTGCGGAGAACATGATCCGGATCGCCTCCCGGTGTCTCGGGGAAAACGTTCCCGCCGCCTTCTACCGCGGCTTCCCGGATTCGGTGCGGGCTCTCTCGCCGGACGAGCTGCTTTTCGACCAGCTCGCTCACTATACCGTCACCTACGGCTTCGGGCATTTCGACCGGTCCGGGCATTCGATCCTGGAAGAGGAAATCCCGCGCCTGGCTCTCCGCGAAAACGCCGAGCCCCGGGATTTCCGCATCGTCTCTCCGGAGGAAGGGGAAGCGATCCTCCGGACGGCTTACCGGGATCTGCTCTCTTCCACCCGTCCCCTCGGCCGCGCCGACTACGAACTCGTCTCCGCCATGATCCCCCTCTTCCCGGAGGAGGTCCCGCCCGTCGCCTCCCGCGACACGGCGGTCAGACTGCTTCTCGACACGCGCGACCTGCGCTTTGCCGAAAGTATCGGCCTTCCCGACGTGATGCGGCTTCTGGAGGAGCTCTGGTTCGTCTCCTACGGCGGGCGGAGGGATCTTCAGAACCTTTCCCTGAAAAACCGGGACCGGAAATTCGTCTCCGCCCTTCTCGATCTGCTTTTCGCGCGGGAGAACGTGGACGAACGGTCCTGCTTTGAAAAGAAAAAGCTCTGGAAGGGCTTTCTGCACTCGATCCATTATCAGCCGAAGAACGCCCGCGCCGCTTTCTTCCTCGCCCGCATCCGCGGGAAGAGCAACGAATCGGTCTACTCCGCTTTCGAGCGGGCCCTTGCCTCCGGCAATCCCGCCGAGGCCGCTTCCCTCCTCCGGGAGGGCAAGAGCGGTTCGGCGCTGCTGCGCCGGCTCGATCATCTTCTCAGCCGCGCGAAAAGCGAGGCCGAGACCGAGGCGATCCTATCCCTGGCCGGGACGGGGAACCCCCGGGTGCTTCTCAGCCTGCTCTTCCACTACGGCGCGGAGGACACGGACGCGGCCCGTCACTTCGTTTTCACCCGTCTCGGGCTCCTTTCGGTGCACACCGAGACCGCAGCGGAGCGAAAGAAAAGAAGATCCCGCCTCCCGCGGGAAACCCGGGAAGAGGCGGAACGGCTGATCCGCGCGAATCTTGCGCGGATCCTTCGCGGAAGGCTCGGCAGGGTCTGGATCGATCCCGCCATGAAAAAAATCGCCGTTCCCTCTCTGGAAGGCGCGTCCTCCCGGGGCTTCGGGACCCTTCCCGCCGGATCGCGGTTAACGCTGCCCGCGGGGAAAAAGGTGCGCGCCTTCGTCTACTGGGAAAAGGTGGACGATATCGATCTCGCGGTGATGGGTCTCGGCGAAAACGGAGAGGAAAAAGAGTTTTCCTGGCGTACCATGGCCGGGAACCAGTCCGAAGCCGTGACCTATTCGGGCGACCAGACCGCGGGATACCGGGGCGGTTCGGAATTCTTCGACGTGAAAACCGACGAATTCCGCGCGCTTTACCCTCGGATCCGCTATCTCGTCTTCACCGCCAACGTCTTTTCCGACGCTCTGTTTTCCGAGGCCTTCGTCCGGGCGGGGTACATGATGCGCGATGAAACGGATTCCGGCGAGATCTTCGAGCCGAAGACCGTCTCCTCCGCCTTTCTGATCGATTCCCCTTCCACCTTCGCCTATCTTTTCGCCCTGGATCTGGAAAAGCGGGAGATCGTCTGGCTGAACCTTTCCCGCGGGGGCGAGACCCACGTGGCGGGCGACACCGGATTTTCTTTCCTGCTTGAAAAGTTCCGTGCGGTCGAAGTCTTCTCTCTTTACGATCTCGTCTCTCTCGCGTCGGCCGGGGTCGTATCCGACCCGGCCGACGCCGACGTCGTCGTTTCCGACGATGTCGGCGCCTTCCCCGGCAAAGACGTGATCCGGAGCTTCGATTCCGAAAAGATCTCCTCCCTTCTGGACCGCCGCTGAAGCACGCCTGAAAAGAAGAAGCCCTCCCGCGAAGGAAGCCTTCGCGGGAGGGCGTTGTTTTGTCCTATGGAGTTTACCGGTCGCCGTAGGAAAGCTCCGGGAACGCATTCCCGGCCGTCTCAAGCCGGAGAAAGAGCTCGGACCTCCCCCGTACGTCCGCAGAACGACAGGATACCCGTTCGGCGGCTTCTCCCGTCCTCACCGTCAGAAGAACGCCGTCCTCCTTCTTTTCCGCCTTCCAGGAGATCACGAAAACGGTTTGATCCTCCCGCGTTTCCGCCTTGTGCTCTCCGGCGAGCGATCCTCTGAGCCCGATCCCCGGGAAGAACACCCGGATTTCCCCGGGTTCTCCCGCAATCTCGGCAGCGGGGATCGTTCCGTTTTCAGCCTCTTCCCCTCTGCGCCCGAAGGCGAGATACAAACCGTTCGCCTCATGGGAAAGACGGACCGCTTTCAGCTCGGTTTCTCTGACGTACGATTCCTCCATCACCGATCCTACGGTAAAGGGGCAGGCTGCGGGATAAAGGAAGAAATCCTCGCCTCGGTCGACGGTGCGGAGCCCGTTCACCACGGACTCCACGGCGCCGGCCACCCTTCCGTTCCGCCCGCGCATCCGGTCTCCGTAAAAATCTCTCTGCAGCGCCGCAAGCACGACGTTTCCCTCTTCGTCCGTCCGGACGTCGTAATCCGCGGCCGGCCCGGCGGTCGTCAGAAGGTACGTGCGTTCCCGCGTCAGGGGATCAAAGACCTCGAAAACACTGTCCGGTTCGTATCCTTCCTCGGCGGAAAGAGGGCTGTCCGCCAAAACGAGAAACCGTCTGCCGACCCTCTTGATCTCCCGCACCCTGAATCCGAGTCCTTCGTAAAGCGCCTTCGCTTCGTCTTCGGTGAGCGGTTCGTCTTTCCCGGGTTCGCTTCCGGTTTCTTCCGGTTCTTCCGCAGGACGCGTTTCGCTTTCGGTCGCCGTCGTTTTCTGCCCTTTATCCGGCGCCTCGGATTCGCTCTCGCTTCCGGACGGAGCCGCGGCGCAGGAAACGAGAAGCGCGGCGATCGCCGCCCACAGAAGCGTCGCTTTCAGCACTTTCATGTCGTTTCTCCTTCCATTGTGTTTTGTATCCTTCAGCACTATCGAGCGGGGGCGAACCTCCTTTCTGTGACCATCGCAACACGGAGTCGTATCAAAGCTGTATCATAATCGGGAATCCGGCAAGAACCTCACAAATCCTATCAATTCTATCTGCGTCTTTCCGCACGAGATCAACAGATTTCCGGCAAAATCAGAGCAAAAAGCAAAAACGCTTTCGGCCGTCGTTCTGCGTATCCCTTTCCTCCCTCCGGAACAACATCAGAATCACCGTCCTCTTTCCGTGAAACGCCCTTTTTCAAACTGCTTTTGCCTGTTTTTCTCCTCCCAAAGCCGAATGCCGGGAAAAGCCGGTCACCTTTTCCCGGTCCTTCTGCTTCTTCTCTTTTTTTCCTCCGGCGGGAACATCTCCTGAAGGATCGCCGCAGTCTTTTCAAAGAAATCCCGTTCCTCGGGGTCGAAGCGCTTCAGGGAGGAAAGGTGCCGGAAAAGCAGGGCCGCGTCCTCCGCAAAGAGCTTGGTGACCCCGTGGCGGATCACGCCGCTTTGAAGATAGAGCGACGAGGCCTTGATCGCGAGCTCTGCGTCGGCCCGGTCGGACGGCGCGATCTCCGCATCCCCCTTCAGCTTCTCCCGCTCCATGGCGGCGCGCAGCAGATATTCCTTTTTCTGCAATTCGGTCATGATCATATTCTTCCCTCCCGCCGGTCTCCTTTTTTCGGTTTTCTTTCCCGAAACGGGTAGCCTTTTCCCCGCGTTTGTGTTACAATGAATCATCTGATATTTGTTATTGTATCCAATCACGCCGTGAAAGTCAAGGAGAAACGCCATGAACTCTTACGTCATAGCTCTGGACCAGGGGACCACCTCCTCCCGCGCCATCGTGTTCGATGCGGCGGGCTGCGCGGTGGCCACGGCCAACCGTCCGCTTCCGCAGCACTATCCCCACCCCGGATGGGTGGAGCACGATCCCGAGGAGATCTTCGAAGGGCAGATCGCCTCCCTGCGCGACGCCTATCTGAAAAGCGGCGTCAAGCCCTCCGAAATCGTGGCCATCGGCGTCACCAATCAGCGGGAGACCTCCATCGTCTGGGAAAAGGCCACCGGCAAGCCGGTCTACAACGCCATCGTCTGGCAGTGCCGCCGCACCGCCGATTTCTGCAGCAAGCTGAAGGCCGACGGCGTGGAGCCCTACGTCCGGGAAAAGACCGGCCTTCTGATCGACGCCTATTTCTCCGGCACCAAATACAAATGGATCCTGGACGAGATCCCCGGCGCGCGGAAACGCGCCGAGGACGGCCGCCTTCTGGCCGGCACGGTGGACAGCTATCTGATCTGGCGTCTGACCGGCGGCGCATCCCACGTCAGCGACCATTCCAACCTCTCCCGCACCATGCTTTTCGACATCGACAAGCTCGCCTACGACCGCCAGCTTCTCTCTCTTCTCGGCATCCCCGAGGCGATGCTGCCCCGTCCGGTTCCCTCCTCGGTCGAATTCGGCCGGGTCGCCCCCGGCATCAAAGGCATCGAGGATCTGGCCGGGATCCCCATCTGCGGCGCGGCCGGCGATCAGGCGGCGGCGCTGTTCGGCCAGTGCTGCTTTGAGCCGGGCCTCGTGAAAAACACCTACGGCACCGGATGCTTCACCCTGATGAATCTGGGCGAAAGCTCGGTGCGTTCCACTCACGGCCTGGTCACCTCGGCAGCGTGGACGCTGGGCGGAAAAACCACTTACGCCCTGGAGGGCAGCGTGTTCAACGCCGGATCCTCCATCCAGTGGCTCCGGGACGAGCTGGGTCTCGTTTCTTCCGCGCCGGAGATCGACCGGCTCGCCGCGGAAGTGCCGGACAACGGCGGCGTCTATTTCGTCTCCGCCTTTACCGGTCTCGGCGCGCCTTACTGGGATATGTACGCCCGCGGCGCGATCGTCGGCCTGACCCGCGGCGCCACCAGGGCGCACCTGGCCCGCGCATGCCTGGAGGGCATCGCCTATCAGGTCAACGACCTTCTGGATACCATGCGGCTCGACGCTCCCTGCCCGGTCTCCTCCCTCAGGGTGGACGGCGGCGCCAGCGTCAGCGACCTTCTGATGCAGTTCCAGGCAGACGTCTCCCGCATCA
The DNA here is from genome assembly GCA_017441705.1 of Clostridia bacterium. Lineage (GTDB taxonomy): Bacteria > Bacillota > Clostridia > Oscillospirales > QAMX01 > RUG11797. The sequence continues at coordinate 10,441 of JAFRWU010000008.1, forward strand.
CCGTGGACCGCCCCCGGGAGCGGGAAACCACCGCCCTCGGCGCGGCCTATCTCGCGGGGCTTTCGGCCGGGCTCTGGGATCTGGAGGCGCTGGAAAAAATGCGCGTGCGCGACCGTCTCTTCCTTCCTTCTCCCGATTTTGCCTATGAAAGGCTCCTGTCCCGCTGGCACGACGCCGTGGAAAAGGCGAAGGACTGGGAAAAATAACCGGCGGAGAACGCGCCGCAGGCGCGATACGACAGATCATCTCATTTCCGGGAGAATCCGTACATGAAAAAGCACTTCTTCCTGATCAATCCCGCCGCCGGAAAAAAGGATCCCACCGCCGGCGTTCTGGAAAGGATCGCCGCTCTGGATCCCTCTCTCGCCGTCTCTCACGCGCTGACCAAAGCGCCGGGACACGCCGAAGATCTGACCCGGGAAGCCCTGCTTTCCCTGGGGGGCGAGGACACGCTCGCCGTTTACGCCTGCGGCGGCGACGGCACCCTTTTCGAGGCGCTCAACGGCGGCTTCGGCGATCCGCGTCTTTCCCTCGCCTCGGTCCCGGTGGGATCGGGCAACGACTTCATCAAGAGCTTTCCGGAATATACCGCGGCAGATTTTCTGGATCTTCCCCGCCTTGCCGCCGGGAAGACCGTGACGATCGATTCCATCGCCGTCGGCCGATACCACAGCCTGAATATCCTCTCCGCGGGATTTGACGCCGCAGTCTGCCGGTATATGAAAAAATACAAGCATCTTCCCCTGGTGGGCGGCAAGGGAGCTTACGATCTCGCCCTGGCCGACGCGCTGATCCGGAGCCGGAAGCACTATTTCCGTCTTGTCGCCGACGGAGAGGAGATCGAGGACGGGACCCATCCTCACCTTTTCGTCATCGCCGCCAACGGAAGGTATTACGGCGGCGGCTTCAAGGCCTCTCCCCTCTCCTCGCTGGACGACGGCCTTCTGGACGTGATCACCATCCCCACCCTGTCGATCCCGCGCTTCCTCCGGCTGGTGGGCTATTTCAAGCGCGGGGAGCATCTTTCCAATCCGCTTCTCCCCTTCGTCCGGCATTCTCTCCGGAAAGTCCTCCAGATCCTTTCCCCGGAGGAGGTCACGCTGAATCTGGACGGGGAGCTCGTCTCGCTTCGCGATCCCGAGGTCAGGATCCTTCCCGCCTCGGTGCGCGTGATCCTTCCCGCCTGACCCTTCTTCCCGGCAAAGCAAGACCCGGCGCGCCTTCCTGCGGAAGACGCGCCGGGTTTTTTCGACCGATTCAGATGGAGATCTCCTTGGCGACGCGGTACATGTACCGGTCGAGCTCCTTGTGCATGGTCAGGGCTTCCTCGATCCCGAGCGAGCAGATATGGGAATCGCGATAGCAGACGACGATCTGCTTCTCGCCCTTCAGAAGCGACTCCACCGCAAAGTGTCCCATGCGGGTGGCCATCACCCGGTCGCGGGCGGTGGGGCTTCCGCCGCGCTGCACGTGGCCGATGATGGTGATGCGCGTCTCCATGCCGGTCTGTTCCTGGATCGCATGGGCGATCTCCGGCGCGCCGCCCACGCCCTCCGCCACGATGACGATGAAGTGATTGCGTCCGTTGATCCGGCCTTCCCGGACCACGTCCAGGATATCCCGCTCCATGTCGAAGGGCTCCTCGGGCACCAGGGTCACCGCCGCGCCGCAGGAAAGGCCCACGTACATGGCCAGATGTCCCGCATGGCGGCCCATGACCTCCACCACCGAGATCCGCTCGTGGGACTGCATGGTGTCCGAAAGCTTGTCGATGGCGTCGATAGCCGTGTTGGCGGCGGTATCGAAGCCGATCGTGTAGTGGGAGCAGCCGATGTCGTTATCGATGGTGGCGGGGATCCCCACTACGGGAACGCCGTAATGAGAAAGCTCCAGCGCGCCTCGGAAGGTGCCGTCGCCGCCGATGCACACCAGTCCGTCGATGCCCAGATACCGGCAGTTGTCGGCGGCCCGCTTGACGCCGGCCTCGGTTCGGAATTCCTCGCAGCGGGCGGTGTAGAGCATCGTGCCGCCGCGGGCCGACATCCGGTTCACCGACCGGCTGTCCATCTCCAGAAAATCGTTGTTGATCAGACCGTTGTACCCTCTCCGGAAGCCAAGGACCTTGACGCCGTTGAAGACCGCGGTGCGCACCACGGCGCGGATCGCGGCGTTCATGCCCGGCGCGTCGCCGCCGCTGGTCAAAAGCGCGATACGGCGGATCTTTTTCCCTTCGTTTGCCATCTTCTTCCCCTTTCCCGCATCAGTTGATGAAGAATTCCCAGACGATCTTTTCGTCGTCCAGTCTGTATTTTTCCAGAAGCTGCGGTCCGCAGCTGTTGGAACCGATGCCGCTGACCTTGTAATCCACCCGCACCACCGTCCTGCCGCTTTCGGGCAGCTCGTCGGTGTGCATGGCTTCGGTCAGCTCGTCGGCTGTGTACGGAAGCACCGAGAATTCAAAGGTCCCGTCGGTGGTGAAGCGCAGGCCGTTCGCCATCTCCAGCATTCTGGCGCCGGTGTGGTTGCCGTGCTCCTGAGGCATGGGGTAGGGATAATACTCCTCGGCGGCGCTGCTTTCATAGAGGCCGAGACGCGCGGAGCGCGACATATCGGCGTAATTCTCGTGCGGTCCTTTGGCGTAATACCGGAACGCGCCTTCCCCGGCCGGCAGCGTGAATTCAAAGCCGAGCCGCGGCAGGAACACGCATTCCCGCACCTTTTCAGCCTCGAACTTCACGCCGATCTTCCCGTCCTTATAGAAGGTATACCGCGCGGTGTAGCGCAGGAACGGCGCCCGCGACACCCCGGCAAGGCTCCCCACCGCCGTGACCACGTTTCCTTCCAGCCGGCAGGAGTAGATCTTGTTATACAGCGCGTTGAAGCGTTCGGAACCGTCCGGCGCCATGCCGCGGCTGATGCCCCAGCGGCGCACGATGTTGCGGTCGTTGTCGGTGGGCGCTCTCCAGACCGAAAGCTTCGCTTCTCCCGCGATCAGGGGCAGGCCGCCCTTTTCCATGCTTTCGATCAGTCCGTAGTGCTTGTCGAAGACGTAGCGGAAATCCTCTCCCGCGATATAGATCCTCTTTTCGTCCTCGGTGATCTCGGCTGCGCCGCCCTTCTTCACCGCGGTCTTTTTCACCGGCAGTTCGAACTGCAGCTTCGCCGCCTCGTCGCCGTCCTTCGTCAGGGTCACGTTCAGGACCGTGCCGTAGAGACAGGCGGAGGGCAGAACGAACCGCGGTTCGTAGCTTCTCTCGCCGTGCGGCTCGATCACCGGATCCAGCGCGCCTTCGTCCAGAAGCCTGCCGTCGGATTCGACCTGCCAGGTGAGCTCGAATCCTTCGAGATCCAGGAAGTCATACCGGTTGCGGATGGTCAGGACGCCGTTTTCATACCGGCCGGCAATCGGCTGGTAGGCGGTCTTGATCTCCAGAGTCCCGGCCTTTTCGCTCCTGTCGCCCAGCACCATGCCGTCGCAGCAGAAGTTGAAATCGTGGGTCTCCTCGCCGAAATCGCCGCCGTAGCGGTACACGCCGGCTTCGTCCAGCACCGCGTGATCGGCCCATTCCCAGACGCACCCGCCGATCAGGCGGGGATATTTGTCGATGATTTCCCAGTAGTCGCAAACGTCGCCGGGGCCGTTGCCCATGGCGTGCGCGTATTCGCACAGGAAGAAGGGTCTGGGATCGCCGTCCACGGCGAATTTTTCCAGCGTGGCCGTATCGGTGTACATCCGGCTGACCACGTCCACGGTGTCCTTCGGATCGCCGAAGCAGCTCGCGCCTTCGTAATGCACCAGGCGCGTGGAGTCAAGCTCCCTGATCCGTTCGGTCATGGCGGTGTGGTTCGCGCCGAAGCAGGATTCGTTGCCCAGGGACCAGAAAATCACCGAGGGGTGGTTCCGGTCGCGCAGCACCATCCTTTCGGCCCGCTCCACAAAGGCGTCGCGCCATTCGGGATTGGCGCAGGGCCATTCTGGATTGTTGGGCTCGTAGCCGCCGTGGGCGTTCCGCGTGGCGAAGCCGTGGGTTTCGATATCAGTTTCGTCGACGATGTAGAGGCCCAGCTCGTCGGCGTAGGAAAGGAAGATCGGCGGGGGCGGATAATGCGAGGTGCGGACCGTGTTGATGTTCAGGTCCTTCATCATGGCCAGGTCTTCCCACAGAACGTCGTCGGGGAGGTAATGACCGGTGACCGGGTGGGTGTCGTGATGGTTCACGCCCTTCAGCTTCACCGGCTGACCGTTGATCAGAAGCTCGGCCTTGTCGCTGACCGAGATCTCGCGCATACCGACCTTGATGGGGATATACTCGGTCCCGTGGTGGATCAGGACGGTGTAAAGATTCGGCGTCTCGGCGGTCCACAGCTTCGGTTCCGAAAGGTCCTCCACCTTTTCGCCCGCAAAATAGATCTCGTGCTCATATGCGCAGGAGATGGTTTTCGTATCGGCCTTCACCACGACGTCATGGAGACAGTCGGGATCGCGGGAAAGCAGATACACGTCGCGGAAGATCCCGGAGAAGCGCAGGAAGTCCTGATCCTCCAGATAGCTGCCGGCGGAGTATTTCCGCACCTTGACCACCAGCTCGTTTTCGCCCTCCTTCACCAGATCGGAAAGGTCGAATTCGGCCTGCAGATGACTCCCCTGGGTGAACCCGGCGTAAGCGCCGTTCAGATAGATCTCTCCGGTGGAATTGATCCCCTCGAAGACGATCCGGGTCAGCCTCTCCTTCCAGCCCGCGGGCAGGACGAAGGTCGTCCGGTAGACGCCGAGCGGATTGTCGTTGGGCACGAAGGGAGGATCCACCGGGTAAGGATAGTTCACGTTGGTGTAGTAGGGCTTGCCGTAGCCGTAGAGCTGCCACGAGGAGGGCACGGGAAGCCTGTCCCAGTCGGTGATGACCGCTTCCTCATCCACGTCGCGGTCGTAGTATTTGAAATCCCATTCGCCGTTCAAAAGCAGATAATAAGCCGAATCCTCGCGGTTGCCGGCCAGCGCCTTCTCCTTTGATTCGTAGGGGAAATAATAGGAGCGCTGAGGCAGGCGTTTTTCCGCGCGGATTTCCAGGCTTTCGTACTTGCGCATGGCGTCATTCCTCCGTTCGGTTCAGATTATCTGTATTCTATCACATTTCCCCGCGGCTTGCAATCGGGAAAAGCGCCCCGGAAAACGCGTTTTCAGACGTTTCCCGGAGCGCTTTCGTTTTGCCGCTTTACCGGATCACGGCGTTCCAGACGCCGCGCTCGTCGATCACATACCGGAATTCGCTCTTTTCGGGATCCTCCATCACCGAAAGCAGCAGGGAGAGATCCTTCACCGCGGGGAGAGAGGCAAGCTCGTCCCTTTCGACCCACCGCATCTCCCCTTCCGGCGAGGACCGCAGGGTCCCGTCGTACCGGTCGGCGACGAAGAGAAAGACCAGATACCTGCTCCCGTTCCTTCCGGGAAACTGCTTGATCCCCGCAAGTCTCGGGTCCAGGATCCGGAGCCCGCTTTCCTCCTCCATTTCCCGCACGACCGCATCCACCATCGACTCTCCCGGCTCCACGTGTCCGCCGGGCAGGGTCCATCCCTTCCAGTCGTGCGCCAGACGGTTTTCCAAAAGGATCCTCGTCCCGTCACGCAAAAGGCACAGGTTGGTCAGCTCACAGATTTCGGTCTTCACGGTGTTTCATCCTTTCCTGCCGCAGAAGCGCGGGAAACCGCTGCGTTTCCTCCGTACAAAAGCGAAGCGTTTTCTCCCCGCGGCATCTGCCGCAGGGAGAAAACGCGGTACGTTATTCAAACTGCGAGGCGTACAGCTTCGCGTAATAGCCTCCCTTGGCGAGAAGCTCCTTATGAGTACCCTGCTCCACGATGTCGCCGGCGTCCACCACCAGGATGTGGTCGGCGTTTTTGATGGTGGAAAGCCGGTGCGCAATGACGAAGCTGGTCTTCCCCTCCATCAGTTTATACATGGCGGCCTGGATCTTCATCTCGGTCTGGGTGTCCACGTTGGAGGTGGCTTCGTCCAGGATCAGCATATTGGCTCTGGCCAGCATCGCCCGGGCGATGGTCATCAGCTGCTTCTGCCCCTTCGAAATATTCAGGCCGTCCTCGTTGATCAGTGTGTCGTAGCCATCCGGCAGACTCATGATATAGTCGTGGATCATGGCGGCCTTCGCGGCCTCCTCGATCTCCTCCCGGGTGGCGTCGGCGCGGGAATAGGCGATGTTTTCGGCGATGGTCCCGCTGAAAAGCCACGTCTCCTGCAGGACCATGGTGTAGGCGAGGCGCAGGGATTTCCGCGTCAGGTGCAGGATGTTTTTGCCGTCCACCCGGATCTCGCCCGACTGCGGATCGTAAAACCGCATCAGCAGGTTGATCAGCGTGGTCTTGCCCGCGCCGGTATGGCCGACGATGGCGATCAGCTTGCCCTTTTCCGCCTTGAACGAGAGATCGTGGATGATGGTCTTTTCGGGAAGGTACCCGAAGTGGATGTGTTCCATTTCCACGTCGCCCTCGGGATCGATCAGGGCCTCGGCGTCGGGAAGATCGGCCGCCTCGGTGGGCTCGTCGATCAGGCGGAAGACGCGCTCCGCCGCCGAGAAGGCCGACTGCAGCTCGTTCATGATGTTGGCGAACTCGTTGATCGGGCCGGAGAATTTTTTCGAGTAGACCACGAAGGAGGAGATATCGCCCACGCTGATCATGCCGAAGAGATAGAGCATCGCGCCGAACACGCTGATGAAGCAAAGGTTCAGGTTGTTGATGAAGTTCACCGACGGTCCGATCAGGGAACCGTAGTAGTCAGCCTGGTAGTAAGCCTCGGCGGTCTCCTCGTTCTTGATCTTGAAGCGGGCGGTCATGACCTCCTCGCGGTTGTAGGCCTTGATCGTCTTCTGTCCGGACAGGATCTCCTCGGCATAACCGTTCAGTTCGCCCAGCTTTGCCGAACGCTTGCGGAAAAGCGGGCGGACCTTCTTGGTCTTGTACCGGGTGAAGATCACGGTCGCCGGAATGGTGACCGCAAAGGGGATCAGCATCCAGCGGGAGATCGAGAACATCATCACCAGAGAGAAGATCACGGTGACCGAGCTGGTGACGATCTGGCGCAGATCGTTGGCCAGAGAGGCGTTGACCGTATTGATGTCATACTGCATCCTGCTGAGGATATCGCCGGTCTGGTGGGTGTCGAAGAAGGAGACCGGCAGCTCCGAAAGCCGGTCGAATACGTCCTTGCGCAGCTGGTAGACCGTCTTCTGGCTCAGATGCAGCATCGTCAGAGACAGTGCGTAGGAAAGGATCCCCGACACCACGTAAAAGATCAGCATCAGCACGCAGTAGTGGAACACGCCCTTTTCCCCGTAAAAATCGACGCCGCCCGGCGCGAGGATCGCGTCGATGGCCCGCCCCGAAAAACGCGGGCAGAAAAGGGTCAGAAGCGTGCTGGTCAGAGCAAGGCCCAATGAAAGGAACAGTAATCCGCGGTATTTGAAAAGATAGCTCCACATCCGGAGAAGCAGATATTTTTTGCTGGCGCGGGAGCGTTTGGGCTCCTCCTGTCCGCCGCCCGGTCTGCCTCCGGGACCGCCGCGTCCCATATCACGCACTGACTTCATCTCCCATCTGCATCAAAGCGATCTCTCTGTAGCTGTCGCAGGTCTCCATCAGCTCGTCGTGGGTCCCGGATCCGATGACCTTGCCGTTGTCCATCACGAGGATCAGATCGGCGTTCTTGATGGAGGAAACGCGCTGCGCGATCACCACCGAGGTGACGTCGCTGTAGTCGTTTTCAATGGCGTGGCGCAGCTTCGCGTCGGTTTTGTAATCCAGGGCCGAAGAGGAATCGTCCAGGATCAGGATCTTCGGATGTCCGGAAAGCGCCCGGGCGATCAGGACGCGCTGCCTCTGGCCGCCGGAAAGGTTCATGCCGCGGATCGCGAGCTTGTACCCGGTCCCGCCGTCAAGGCTGTCGATGAATTCCTTCGCCTGGGCGCAGTCGGCGCCGTGGGCGATCTCCTCGTCGGTCAGCTCGCGTCCGAGATCGATGTTTTCCCGGAGCGTGTCGGCAAACAGGGCGTCGTTCTGAAAGACCACCCCGAACATCTGATGCAGCTCCTCGAAGGGGATCGACCGGACGTCCCGTCCGTCGATAAAGATGTGCCCCTTGTCCACGTCGTAAAAGCGCATCAGAAGCTGGATCAGGGTGCTCTTCCCCGATCCGGTGGGGCCGATGACGCCCAGCATCTGTCCCTTTTTCAGGACGAAATCCACGTCGGTCACGTTGTCGCGGATCTTGTTGTAGGAAAAGCTGACGTGATCGAATACCACGTGCGCGTCGGTGTCGATCCCCGGCTCGCCGGTCACCGTCAGGTCGTCCTCGGTCAGAAGCACCTCGGCGATACGGTCGCCCGAGGCGCCGGCGCGGGTGTACATGGTGAAGATGCGGGAAACCGACATCATGGCGTTGAGGATCGTGGTCAGGTAGGAGAAGAAGGCGGTGATCACGCCCACCTGCGTGGCGCCGGAGGAAACCCGCCAGGCGCCGACGATGATGATGAAGATCAGGCCGATATTCATGAAGAAATCGAGCAGCGGTCCCGTGAGCATCATCACGATGTTGGCCTTCAGCTCGGCCTTGACGACCGATTTGTTGACCTCGTCGAACCGTTCGCGTTCGAACTCATTTTTGGAGAGGGCTTTGATCACCCGCACGCCGGTGATGTTTTCACGCACCTTGCGCACCATGCCATCCTGGGTCTCCTGCAGCTTCCGGAAGAGCGGAAAGCCCTTTTTCACCCGGAGATAGACCACGATGGAAAGAAGCGGCATCATCGCCACCAGCACCAGGGTCAGGACAGGATCCAGGGTCACCGTCATGATCAGGCCGCCGATCATCAGGATCGGCGCGCGCACGCCCATGCGCTGGATCATGCCCACGAACTGCTGGACGTTATAGGTGTCGGAGCTCAGACGCGAAATCAGCGAGGGGATGGTGAATTCGTCGGTCTTTCGGCTGGAAAGATAGGAGATCTTCCGGAACAGATCCAGACGGATGTTCCGGGCGACCCAGCTGGAAATCCTGGCCGCCATGCGGTTGGCGTAGACGTTGCCGAGCCAGGCGAGCACCGCGCACACCACCATCACGCCTCCCCAGACAAAGGTCAGGGGGACGTTCTTCGACGGAGCAACCTCGTCGATCAGGTGGGCGAGGATCGCCGGCAGCACCAGCTCGATCATCGAGCCGCCCATCTTGACCGTCAGCTCCCAGACCACGCGCAGCCAGTAGGGCTTCAGATAAGCCAATACGTGTCGCATATGAGTTACGTCATCTTCCTTTCGGTGGAAAGTTCTTTACCTGTTTTCTCCGTCGGCCCAGGCCATGGCGTTTTCCATCACGCGGATCATCAGGGTCTCCAGGGTCTCCTTTTCCTCCTCGGAAAAGCCCCTGGTGATCAGCTCGTTCCAGTCGGCCAGAGTCACGCCGATGGCGGGCTGGAGCGCGGTCGCCTTTTCGGTGGGATAGACCCGCAGGACCCGCTTGTCGTCCGGGTCGCTTTCCCTCCTGACATAGCCGTTCTTTTCCAGCGCTGCGAGCTTTCGGGCCACGACGCTTTTGTCGATATAGATCTCCTTTGCCAGCTGATCCTGCGAGATCCCCGGCTCCCGGCAAAGCGCCAGGAGAAAGGGCTGATCGCTTCCCTCCAGGCCGATTTCCGCAAGCCTCGCATTCCGGTAGAGCTTTCCGACGCGGAAGGTGCGGTTGATATATCGCATGATGCGATGCGTTTTCACGCAGCTTCCTCCTTTCACACGGGCGGCGGTCCCTCCGCCGTTCCCGGTTCCTTGCCATTGCAACTTTTGATTTTGCAACTGTTGCTTCTGCAACTATCACGCAGTATAGCACTCCTTCTCCCTCTTGTCAAGCGGGAAGCCGCGTTTTTCGTTCTTTTTTTCTCTTTGCGGAGGAGTGGATTTGCATTCTTCCGGGGAACGCGGTATAATGATTTCCGTCTTTTGATCCCGTTTACGGAAAGAAGGTTTTTTCGGTGCGGTTCGGGAAGGAAAGCTTCGCTTATCTCCTCTCTTTGGGAAAATGGACGTTTTTCGCGCTTCTCACCGGCATGCTCGGCGGCGGGATCGGCGCGCTCTTTCTGCGGCTTTTCGAGCTGGTCGTCGGGCTTTATCAGAAGATCCCGTATCTCTCGTGGGCCTTGCCCCTGGCGGGGCTCCTGATCGCGGGAAGCTACCGGCTTTTCAAACGGGAGGACGACCGCGGCACCAACGAGATCATCGCCGCGGCGCAGACCGGCAAACCGGTTTCTCCCCTGATGATGCCTCTCGTCATGCTCGGCACGCTTCTGACGCAGCTCTGCGGCGGCTCGGCAGGCAAGGAAGGCGCGGCCCTGCAGATCGGAAGCTCTCTCGGCTCCGGCGTCGGCAGGCTCTGCCGTCTCCCGGCCGAAGGGATGACTCTGGTTTCTCTCTGCGGCATGTCGGCGGTTTTCTCCGCGGTGTTCGGCACGCCCGTCACGGCGTCGCTGTTCGTTCTGGAATTCACGTCGGTCGGCGTGATCCATGCCTCCGCCTTTCCCGCCTGTCTTCTCGCCGCGGTCACGGCTCTTCTGACCGCGCGTCTTCTCGGCGCCGCGGGAGAGGCTTTCCCGGTCCCCGCCGTGCCGCAGCTTTCCTTCGGAACGCTCGGCGGCGTTCTGGTTCTCGCGCTGGCTGCGGGGATCGTCTCCATCCTCTTCTGTCTCCTGCTTCACGGCGCCGAAGAGCTTCTGGCGAAGATCCTTCCCAACCGCTTTCTGCGGATCGCGGCGGGCGGTCTCCTGCTCGCGGTCCTCATCTTCTTCCTCGGAAAATACGGGCTCGCCGGCTCAGGCGCGGGCACGATCTCTTCGCTGCTTGCGGGCGGCCCGGTCTTTCCGCTCTTTTTCCTTCTCAAGATGCTGTTCACGGCTTTGACCGTCGGTTCCGGCTTCAAGGGCGGCGAGATCGTTCCCACGCTGGCGATCGGCGCAGGTCTCGGCGCGCTTCTCGCGCCGCTTCTTTCCCTGGATCCCGCATTCGGCGCGGCGGTGGGAATGGCCGCACTTTTCGCCGGAGTCACCAACTGCGCCGTCTCCGCGGTCGTCCTCAGCGCGGAGCTTTTCGGTTTTGAAGGCTTCCTGTTTTTCGCTCTGGCCGCCGCGGTGAGCTACGCGGTATCCGGGAATATCAGTCTCTATAAAACGCAGCGGATCTTTTTCTCCAAAGCCTCCGGCAAGATCACGGACTGAGCCGTCTTTCGGTGAAAAAAGCGCGTCCGGTCAGACCGGACGCGCTTTTTTGTCGTTTCGGGAGCGCTTTTTCTCCACGGGCAAAAGCCGTCGAAACAGACGGCAGAGAAGCGGATGGCAAATCACAGAGCACACGCCGACCGCCGCGAGCAGAAGAACGGCGGAGGAGGGAAGCGGCGCAAGCAGGAAGAATCCCGGGAAAAGAAACGCCGCGCCGAGAAAGATCGCCGCGAGGGCCGCGAGGAGCAGGGCATGCCGGCATGTGAAAGGCCGTGCGAGGCCCCACACCACCGTGAGCCCCGCGATCACCGCGGCGGCCGTCGTCATCGTGGAGATCTCTCCCGGTGAAAGCCCCAGCAGCTTCCCGCCGAAGTGTCCCGCGCTCATGGCCGCAAGGCTTAACAGCGCGGCGGGCAGGGTCGTACGCATCACGTTCGCGAGGAACCGTCCCCGCACCGGTCCTTCGTTCCTTTCCAGGCCCAGAAATACCGAAGGGATCCCGATCGTGACCGCGCCGATCAGGGTCATATGGATCGGCTGGAAGGGATAGGTATCGCTGAAAAACAGCACCAGAACGGTCAGAAGAAGCGTATAGATCGTCTTCGCAAGATACAGCGTGGAGGTCCGCTCGACGCTCCGGATGGCGCGTCTCCCCTCCTCGACCGCGTCCAGAAGCGCCTTCGGATCCGAATCGAGCAGGATCAGTTCGGCCTTGTTCCGGGCTGCACTGCTGCCGGAGGCCATGGCCGCGCCTACGTCGGCCTCGTGCAGAGCCAGAACGTCGTTGACGCCGTCGCCCACCATGGCGGTCACGTGCTTTTGCCGCAGCTTCTGAAGGATCTCACACTTTTTTTCGGGCGTCACGCGGCCGAAAACCGTGTTGTTCCCGACAAACTCCGCGTCGAAGCTTTCGATCCCGGTCATATCGACGCTCCCCTTCACGGGGATCCCGGCCTTCTTCGCCACGGCTTCCGCGGTTTTCGCATCGTCGCCGGATATCAGCTTGATCTCCACTCCCGCCTCCCGGAAGGCGCGGAAGGTTTCCTCCGCCGTCTCCCTCACCGGATCCTCCAGCGCGATCAGTGCGGCGGGCTCCAGCCCTTCGGGGATCTCCGCCCTTTCGGGAAGCTCCTTTCCCAGAGCGAGAGCCACCACCCGCATGCCCTCTTCATGAAGCGACGAGAGTCTCTCGCCGCAGGCTTCCGCTTGTTTTCGAAGCACCGTTTCAGGCGCGCCGAGGAACAGCGCGCCTTCTCCGTCCGATACGGCGCTGAACCGGTGGCGTGAGGAAAAGGGGATCGTCCGTCCGCCGTTTTCCCTTTCCCCCGGAAAAGCGCGGCGAAGCGCCTCGGCCGTGCCGTTCGAGTCGGGCGAGAGAGCGGCGAAGCGCCTTAAGAGCTCTTCCGCCTCTTCCCGGCTCCTTCCGATCGGGAAAACCCCGGCGACGCGCATGCTCCCTTCGGTGACGGTACCGGTCTTGTCCAGGCACAGCACGTCGACCCGGGCCAGCGTTTCGATGGCGTTGTGTTCGCTGACCGTGACCTTTCTCCGGGCAAGCCTCGTCACCCCTGCGGCGTATACCACGGTGGACAGAAGGATCAGCCCCGACGGGATCATGCCGAGCATGGAGGCGACGGCCGCCACGACCGCATCCCCGGCGGTCTGTCCGGCCAGGATCTGCTTCAGAAAAAGTCCGCCTCCCAGAAAGGGGATCAGGACCATGCCGATCTTCAGGATCAGATTCAGAGAGCGCCGGATCTCGGAGGTCGGACGTTTGATCTTCTTCGCCCGGTCGGTGATGCGGGCGGCGTACACGCCGGCGTTCACGGCGGTGACCTCCGCGGCGCACCGTCCCGCGGTCAGAAAGCTGCCCGAGAGAAGCGCGTCCCCCGCCGCTTTTTCCACCGGCTCGGACTCGCCGGTCAGGAAGGATTCGTTGACCTCCGCCTCTCCCCGGACGACGCGGGCATCCACGGGAAGCTGATCTCCGGTCCGGCAGAGCAGAAGATCGCCCAGAACGATCTCTTCCGGCACGATCTGCTTCTCCCCGCCGTCCCGTATGACGGCGACGCGCCGGGCGGACAGAAGATTCAGTCTGTCGGCAGCCCGTTTGGCGCGCAGCTCCTGAAAGATCCCGATGGCGGCGTTGGAGACGATCACCCCGAGAAAGAGGGCGTTGCGCGGACTTCCGGCGAGAAACACCGCCGTAGCCAGCCCCGCCATCAGAAGATGGAACAGACTGAAGACGTTGCGCACGACGATCCTTCCGACGCTCGGCGTCCGCACGCCCTGATACCGGTTGCTCTTTCCTTCCGCGGCGCGCGCCGCCGCCTCCCCGGATGAAAGACCCGGGAGGTCGGAAAACTCACGCCATTCGCTTTGCTTCATATCCATCGGACGGCCGGCATAGAGTGATATCCCAATGCATCCCACGGAGGAGCCTCTATGCTTTCCTTTCTTTCCGGAGCCGCCGCCGGTCTTTTCGGGACCGGCGCGCCCCTGCTTTTTTTCTTTTCGGGGGTCTATCTCACCCTCGTCACGGGTTTCGTGCAGTTCCGCCGGTTTCTCCCTGCGGTCGGTTCGCTCTTCCGGAAGCAGGAGCGGGGATCCGACGGCGCGCTCTCTCCCCGGCGGGTGCTTTTCCTGGGGCTCGGCGCCGTGATGGGACCGGGGAATCTTCTGGGAGTCGCCGCGGCGGTGGCCTTCGCCGGCCCCGGCGCGGTGTTCTGGATGTGGTTTTCCGGCGCCGCGGGGATGGCCCTGCGTTACGCCGAGACCTTCCTTGCGCTTCTTTTCGGACGGGAGGAACGCCGGCCGGAGGGCATGGTCTCGGTGATCCGGAAGGGGCTCCGTCTGCCTTTTCTCGCCTGCTTTTTCGCTTTCTGCGGCGTCGCAGCGTCCCTCCTGATGGCTGATCTCACCTCGGCGGGCGCAATGGTCTTCACTCTTCGCTCGGTCTATTCCTTCCCGGCCCCGGCGGGCGCCGCGCTTCTTTCTCTTCTCATGCTCCCGGTCCTCTGCGGCGGGAAAAAGCGCGTCGCGTCCTTTTGCCCTTTCCCGGTGGCGGCGGTTTCGGTCCTTTTCTTCTTTCTCGCTTTGCTGGTCTTCCTTCGCGCGCCGGGCGAGGCGGCATCCGCTCTCCGGGCGATCTTTTCCTCCGCCTTCGATCAAAAAAGCTTTGCCGGCGTCTTTTTCTCCCCCGCCTTCCGGGAAGGCGTCAAAAAAGGGGTCTATTCCAATGAATGCGGGATGGGGAGTGAGCCCGCTTTTTCTTCCGCTTCCGCGCTTTCCGATCCGGCGAGACAGGGCGAGATCTCCATGCTCGGCCCTTTTCTGGACACGGTGGTCTTCTGCGGGATCGCGGGAATTCTCTGCGTCATGTCAGGAGAAAGCGATCCCATGAAAATGCTTCCCGCGGTGTTCGGGCGCTTTTTCCCGGGATTCGGCGCGCACCTCGTCGCGGTCTTTCTCCTGCTATTGGTCTACACCACGCTGATTTCCTGGTATTATGCGGGAGAAAGCTTCGCGCTTTCCGTCTTCGGAAGACGCGCGAAGCTTTTTTATCGGGCGATCTATCTCCTCATGCCGCTCCTTGCGCCTCTGTTTACCGCCGAAACCCTGTACGCGGTCTGCGACGCTGCGGTCGCGATGATGGCTTTCCCGTCGCTTGCCGCCATTCTGCTGCTTTCCCGCCGGGTCAGGACGCTTTCCCGTCAAAGCCTTTGCAGATGAAAGCCTCCGTCCACGTTGAGGATCTCTCCGGTGGAGAAGGGGAACGCGCCGCCGGCGATGGCGGCAACCGCCTTGCCGATATCCTCGGGCGTGCCCCATCTCTGGATCGGCGTGATCCCCCCGGCGATCAGGCGGTCGTATTTTTCGGTGACCTTTTCGGTCATATCGGTCCTGATGATGCCCGGGCGGATCTCGTACACGTTGATGCCGTAAGGCGCGAGCCGGTCGGCGAAAAGCATCGTCACCATCGAGACCCCCGCCTTGGACATGCAGTACTCCCCGCGGTTGGTGGAGGAGGTATAGGCCGACATGGAGCCGATGTTGACGATCATCGGCGGATCCTCTCCGTCTTTCCGGAGACGGATCATAAGCTTCGCGGCCTCCTGGGTCATAAAGAAGGTCCCGCGCAGATTGGTGCCGATCACCCGGTCGAAGCTCTCCTCGCTCATCTCCAGCAGGTCGGCGCGCACCTTCGGCGCGATCCCCGCGTTGTTGACCAGAAGATCCAGCCTTCCGAATTCCCGTTCCACCGCCTCCAGAAGCCTTTTTCTGTCGGCGGTTACCGCCGAATCGGCGCGGAGGTAGACGGCCTTTTCCCCGAGTTTTTCAAGACCTTCGCCCGGTTCGGGGCTGACGCCCGTCGCCACCACGCGGTACCCCTTTCCGGTCAGCGCCTCCACGATGCCGAGGCCGATGCCCCGTCTGCCGCCGGTCACGATCGCGATCTTTTCAGACATACAGATTCCCTCCTCAGATTTCCCCCGCAAGAGCCAGAAGCGCTCCCATCACGAAGGACGGCACGCTTTCGCACCGCAGGATCCGTTTCCCGAGCGAAAGGGAAAGAAGCCCCGCTTCCTCCGCCTCCCGCGCCTCTTCCGGCGTAAAGCCGCCCTCGCTGCCGATCAGAAATGCGATCTCCCGCCTTCCGTCCCGCAGAAGCTCCGGGATCTTTTCTCCGAAGGGCAGGACCGCCTTCTCATAAAGGATCGCGCCGCCTGCGGCCGCGGCCTTTTCCACCGCTTCGCGAAAGGTCACGATCTCCGAAACCGGCGGCACGACGCTGCGTCCCGACTGCATGGCGGCTTCTGCGGCCACGCGATTCCACCGTTCGCTCTTCTTCCCCGGTTCAGGGCGGGAAACGCAGTTCCGGGAAACAAAGGGACACAGCGCGGCGGCGCCGCATTCCACCGCCTTTTGGATCATCACTTCGGTTTTGTCCCCCTTCGCCGCCGCCAGAAAAAGCGTCACGCGGAGCGCCGGTTCGCTTCCGGACTCCAGCTTTTCCAGGCGTCTGAGCGTCACCCGTTCCCGGGTAAAGCCGGCGATCTCGTAGAGGAAGTCGTCCCCCTCGCCGTCCGACAGGACGATCTTCTCCCCTTCCCGGGCGCGAAGCGACCGGGAAAGATGCCGCGCATCCTCGCCCTCGAGAAAAGCTTCCTCTCCCAGACGCGTTTTCGGCACGAAAAACTTCGGCACCGGCTCTCTCCTTTCCTCGCGTTTCCCGGCGAAAGCCGGACGCTCCTGCAAAAACCGCCGGCGGCGCTTTTTGCCTCCGGCGGTTTCCCGTTTGGTTTTCGATTACTTCCTGACTCTTTCGAGATACTCGCCCGTGCGGGTGTCGATGCGGATCATGTCGCCTTCGTTGATGAAGATCGGAACGCGGACCACAGCGCCGGTTTCCAGAGTCGCCGCCTTGGTGACGTTGGTGGCGGTATCGCCGCGGACGCCCGGTTCGGATTGGGTGACTTCCAGTTCGACGAAGGTCGGCGGCTCGATGCCGAAGACGTTGCCCTTGTACGAAAGGACTTTGCAGATCATGTTTTCCTTCACAAATTTGAAGGAATCGCCCAGGAGGTCTTCCCCGATGGGAATCTGCTCATAGGTTTCGGGATCCATGAAGTAGTAAAGGGAACCGTCGTTGTAGGAATACTCCATGTCCTTTCTTTCCACGTAAGCAACCGGGAATTTGTCGGTGGGGTTGTAGGTTTTTTCCACCACCGCACCGGAGATGACGTTGCGGGTCTTGGTGCGGACGAAGGCCGCGCCTTTGCCCGGCTTTACGTGCTGGAATTCCACGACCTGGATGACCTGGCCGTTTTCCTCAAAAGTAATGCCGTTTCTGAAATCGCCTGCTGAGATCATTGTTTTCTCCTCCCAATTCAGTCTATGTTAGTTATTGGTTTGCTTCACTCGTTTCGTCTCAAACCTCGGGGATCGTTTCGTTGTTTTTGAGCATTTCGAAATAATCGAGGATCTTGACGATCTGGCTGCGGGACGTGTAGAAGAGCATATTGCCGTCCACGTCGGCCGCAAGCTGCATATCGTTGATGGCGTAGAACCGGATATAATGCTCTTCCCCGCTGTCGTAGGTCATGTTCATCTGATAATCCGGTCTCTTCAGCCGCAGCGCGTCGGCGTCGATCCCTTCGCTCTGCAGAGTGCCGAGCGTCGGGAAGGATACCAGCTCCAGATAGAGCCGTCTGACCGAGTTCTCGTCCCGGGATACGTTGTCCATCTCGGCGTAGAAGCGGTAATCGGACGGATCGTCTTCGTTGGTGAAGGAATCGATAAAGAGCTCGTATTTCCTGCCGCCGCCGGAAAGCTTGATGAATTTGATGTCGTCGATGGAGTGGATCCAGATGGTGGTGTCAACCAGATCGTAGATATCCATGGTCAGGAAATCAAAGCTTCCGTATACCGTAAAGACGCAGCCGATGCCCTTCATCATGCCGTAGCGGGTCCGGGGATCGCCGTCCACCGCATTGCCCAGAGAAAGGGTCGTCTCCTCTCCCTCCTTGCTGACGAAGCGAAGCACGGTGGGGTTGTCCAGGCCGAATCTGGCGAGACCTTCGACGTTGTCCTGTACGACGTTCTTCACCGAAAGATTCAGCGCCGCCTCGTAATAATTCGTCTTGGCGATGTCGTCGTTGATGTTGATCACCAGAGGCTCGGTAAATTTGAACATCGCGTAGGACGCGCCCGCGGCGATCTCCGCGGAGGTCAGCTGGCGGGAATCCACCACCGAGCCGTCCGGGTATTCGATGCGGAGCCGGTTCAGATCCAGATAGCTCTCCATTTCCGGATAGATCACGATGGTGCGCATCTCGTAAAGATTGCGCTGCAGCGTGGAGCCCTGGTAATTGGTGATGATATACACCGTATCGCTGCCGTCCCGGGTGATGTAATACCCGGAGCCGAGCGGGGTCTGCGCACCCAGGCGAACGGTGATCTTCTCCCCCGCGGTGCCTTCGATCACGTAAGTGATGCTTTTGTCGCTGATGCCGTAATCCGAAAGGCGCACGCCGCCCGACGCGGCGACCGAGGTCGCTTCCAGATTCTCCAGCGTTGCCACCATGAGATTCATGTAGGTGTCGCTGTAATAGTAGCCTTCGGGATTGTTCTGCATCGTGCAGGAATAGGAATCCTCTTTGGAATTGTAATTGATCTTCACCTTGAAATCAGGCGCGTCCGGGAAATTCTTCGCCTCCACCGACGCCATACGGGAGGAAGGCAGATCGGTCACCTGTTTGGATACCGTCGCATAAGGATCCTTTTCCGGATCGAGGATCGCTTCCTCCTCCTGCGACAGGAGGAACCATATGACCGCGCCGAGCAAAAGCGCCACCGCTGCGGCGATCACGATGACGAGAGTTCTTTTCTTCATGTGCTCCAGTTCCCTTTCATGCCGTATACGCGCGGCAGAAAATCGGTTTTCGCCGGTTGACGGGGTCTGGAAGCCCCGAAACCCGACCGTTTTATTAGTATAGCATATTTCTCGTCCGATTTCAACAGGCAAACGCCGCTTTTCTTGCGGGAAAACTCAGCTTTCGCTTTGCTTCTCCTCCTGCGCCGGATCGCTGAAGGGCTCGGCCGGGATCGACAGGATCACCCGGAATCCGTGCATGAATTCCGATTCCAGCGATACCGACGCTTCGTCTCCGTAATACATCCTGAGCCGCTTCACCACATTCTGCATGCCGACGCCGCCTTCTCCCTCGTCGGCCGCTTTTTCCGGGCTCTCGGCGCGGTACCGCTCCAGCTTCTCCTTCAGCTCCTGAAGCTTCGACGGACGCATGCCGACGCCGTTATCGCTGATCGTCATCAGGAAGCGGCCTTCCTCCACCCGCGCGGTGATGGTGATCAGAGCGCCGCGCAGCTTGTTGGCGATGCCGTATTTGAAGGCGTTTTCCACGAAGGGCTGCAGAATGAATTTCACCACGCGGCAGTTCATCGCTTCGTCCGTGACCGTATATACCGTGTCAAACCGCTCTCCGTAACGAAGCCTGTGGATCGCGATATAGTTCTTCACGTGGGTCAGCTCGTCCCGGAAGGGCACGATGTCTTCCCGGACCGAGGTGGTATACCGGAAGAAGTCCGCCAGCGCCATGGCCATATCGCCCGCGGCGCTGGAGCCTTCGCGCTTGGCGTTGTAGCTGATGAATTCCAGCGTGTTATAAAGCAGGTGCGGATTGATCTGCTGCTGGAGCATCTGCAGCTCGGTGCGGGTGTTCAGCGCGATCAGCTCGTTTTCCCGGTTGATCCGGCGGGCGTTTTCCTCGATCAGACTGGACATACGCGCCACCATGCGGTTGTAGCTTTCGATCAGTCCTGCGATCTCGTCCTCGCGGGTATAGGCGACGGGGCGGAATTCGCTGACGTCGCCTATGTTTTCAAGGCTCTCTCCGATACGCGTCAGCGGCCAGGCAAGTCTTCTGGACAGCCAGATGGCGGCCGCCAGGATCAGGACCGCGACCCCGAAGAAGACCAGGTAATACCGGTAACGCAGGGTCTCTCTCTGCGCGGTATAGTACCGCATATCGTTGTAGGTCACGATCTTGCCGCCGAAGACGCCGTCCTGATCGATCATCACCTGATATTCGTCGTTGGAAAGGCTCCTTCCGTCCGAAAGGCTGCCGATCTGGTCCAGAACGTTCCGGGCCACCCCGGCGGATACCGAGGAAATCAGGATCTGACCGTCCGGACCGGTCAGGAAGAATTCGTGCCCTATATCCGGACGCAGCTCGTAGAACCGGGCCATGTTGAGATACAGCACGAAATATCCGACCGGCTCGCTCTCTTCCTCCGTATGCCGCTCCACCCGATACACGATGGCCGGCAGGAGGCCGGAGCCGGAACGCGTGTTGTCCACGGCCATCGTCACGTTCCGCCTTTTTTCCCCTTCCGTCCGATTCAGGATCAGGGGTTCGGACGCTACGACGGTGCGGCTGTTGTAGATTTCCCGGCGGGACTGGTCGAAAATCGCATAATGGGAGAACAGTCCCCCTTCCGCGAAGACCGTATCGATCCGCGTCTTCAGGATCGAATCGACCTTGTATTCGCCTTCGATATAATCTGCGATCTGTTTCTCGGGATAAAGCGAGCTGACCAGCATCGTATAGTCCATCCGGTCGCGCACGCTTTCCGCGGTGGAAAGAGATACTTTTTCCAGGTATTCGTAATTGGTGCCCATCACGTAGCTGTGAAGCCGGCTCTGGAACAGAAGCCCCGAAGCCACCGCGGGTCCCATCACCGAAAGGAGCAGGATCAGAAGCACCCGGTAAAGCATCGGGAAGGGCAGCTTTTTGCGGTAGCCGCCGATCTCCCGGTAGTTCCCATGGTTGAACTGTTCGTCGAAGGTCCTCTTCAGCTTTTCAAGGGGGCGCATCAGAACGGCTGTAAGGCCAAGCGCCAGGAGGGCTGAAAGCAGCACGAACGCCGCCGCATATCCGACCGTCGCCGGGAAAAACCGCAGAGAGTAATCGTCGGCCAGAAGCGGCGCGCTGACCACCAGAAAGAAGCCTTCGGTGGAAAGGGGGATCCGGCGATTGTTGTAATAATCCGATCCCGCGGCGTGGATCCACACGTCCTCCTCGTGCTTTTCGTTTCCGATGATCGCCGAAAGCGACGCGGGATCCGCGCTGCTGGCCAGAAGCTCATCCTCCCGGAACAGCGTGACCGCCGTTTCCTTTTCCGCCAGCGGAGAAAGAAAATCCGCCGGAACGGTTATGAAGATCTGCGACCCGCCGAAGGACGACCGGGCGGTCAAAACGATCTTTCCGTCCAGAAGCGACAAAAAATACCGGATATCCACACGCACGTCGTCCGACAGGGTCACGCCCCCCGTGCGCAGACCCCGGTCGAATTCTTCGTCCAGATAGCCGGGCTTATAGTAATTCCATGTCTTCGTCTGCGTCGAGGCGTCCCACTCCGACATGCGCGCGAAGCGGAGCTGTGAGATTTTGGGAAGACTGCCCGTAAAGAAACCGGGCTCCCCGATCCGTTTGACGAACGCGATCTTGTCGTAGGTGGAGCCGAGGATCAGGACCGAATCCACGACTCCCTCCGGGATCTCCAGCGAGTCCAGAAACCGGTCGGCGCCTTCGGCGTAGCCGGCCAGCGCTTCCTCCGAAAGGGTGGCGGTGGACGCTTCGGTAAAGGCGACGATGCTTTCATCCTCACAGGCCTTCAAAACCGTCTCCGCAGCGGCGAAGCGGTTTTCCGCCTTTTGCTGGATCCGGAATCCGGTGATGTCGAAATCCTCTTCGGAAAGATGCCTTTTGGTCTGGATCGCGATCCCGTAGCAGGAGATCAGAAGGACCAGCTCCACCACCAGCATCAGCGCCGCGGCGATCAGCGGCAGACGCAGCTTGTACTTTTTCATGAACGACGTCTCATTCCTCCACGCCAAGGCTGGACCGGTAATCCACCGGCGTCTGTCCCGTATACTTTTTGAAGATCGAGGAGAAATAGCGGGAGTTCTCATACCCCACGGAGGTCGAGATCTCGTAAATGCGCAGCCTGGGGTCTTTCAGGAGCTCCTTGGCCTTTTCCATGCGTTTCGTGGTGAGATAGTTGATGAAATTCATCTTGACTTCGGTGCGGAAGAGATAACTCACGTAGGTCGGCGACAGGAACACGTGCTCCGCCACGTCGTCCAGCGTGATGGTGCGGGTATAATTCTTGTCGATAAAATCGATGGCCGCCCGGGTGATCAGTTTCATTTTGGAGGCGTCGTCCGGCGGGATCAGGCTCTCCTCCTCCCGGATCTGCGGTTCTTCCTCCAGGTCTCCGCCGCCCTCCGCGTACAGGAACGCGTCATGCTCCCGGTTGCGGTCCAGAAGCTCCTCTGCGGAACGGAGAGAGGCGAGAATATTGGTTTTCGTCGCCGGCCTTCCCACCGCGGCGCTGACCGTGGTGCCCAGAAGCTCGGCGATCGTATAGACGGTTTCCTTCAGGCTCTCGGTCAGACGCAGCGCTTCCTCCCGGGAAAGCCTGCCCGTGATCAGGAACTGGCACTCGGCGCTGTCGCGAAGGACGCGTCCGGACACCCGGTCGTTTTTCTCCGTGTACTCGCTGAGGACGTTGTCCAGTGCAAAAACGATCAGCTCCAGTTCGTCGCCGTAGACCTCCTTCGCGTTCCGTCCGTCCAGATCGGGCCGAAGGACGGCGACCGAGAAGTCGTTTCCTTCCAGATTGATCTCGGCGTAGGCGCTGCTCTCCTCGATTTCATCCTCCGTCATGCGCTCGGTGAAATAATGCCGGAAAAAACGGCGCCTGAGCCCGCGGATGATCTCCTGCTTCTGGAACCGGAGCGTTTCGTATCTCGTCTTTTCTTCGTCCTCATCCTTTTTGGCGGCGGCCAGCTTGCGGAAGGTCTCGTCCAGCTCTTTTTCATTGATGGGCTTGAGGATATAGTCCACCACCGCGCTTCGCATGCACGCGCGGATATACTCAAAATTGTCGTAGCCGGTCAAAACCACCACGCTGATCCACGGGAACTTCTCATGGATCTGCCGGATCATGTCGATGCCGTTCATCACCGGCATCTGGATATCCGAAAGCACTATGTCCGGCTTCCAGGCGTAGACCTTCTGAAGGCCGATCAGGCCGTGTTCCGCAAAGTCGATCTCGCCGATCCCGTATGCCGACCAGTCGATCCCGGACAGCCTGTCCCGGACCGCCTTCTCGTCGTCGACGATCAAGAGCTTCAACATGACGCCGTTCCTTTCCGTACGATCTGTTTCTGCATCCGCCGCTCCCCAAAAAAGCGCCGGATGACGCCGAATATGGATCCTTTCCGGTTTTTTCTCCTCATTCCCGCACCGGAAAGTCTTCGGTCACATTATATCTCTTTCCCGGGAATCCGTCAAGTCCGGCGCCTGCAAAGCTTTCCTCGTCCGACTAATAGTCCGATTAATCTCTGTTACGGCTTCTGAAAAGGCGTCCAGACAACATAAAGTAGTGAGGATTCCCCTCCCTTTGCAGGTAGCGGGAGGAATCGCTCTTTTATTCTCCATATTTGACAACTGATGACTGAAGCAAGGTGCATATACCGAAAACGTTGCGGGCCGTCAGAAGACGGTCCGCAACGAAACATATTCTTTCCTCGTCCGGTATACAAATCCGGGACCCTTTGCTTTCGTGTTTACCCCTGCTCCGCAAGATAGATCGACACTCGGTTCTGGATATATTCAGCAGCTTGTTTGGCCGTGATCTCCCCCGTGAAATAACGCATGGCCTCTTCACGAACGATATCGTCTGCAGCGCGGGACTCTTCCCCGTAATGATCGGCAGAGGAAAGGATCTCTTTCCATGAAACCTCAGCCAGATAAGACACGCCGTCCCCATCCGTAGCATCCCGCGCCACCAGAGCTTCAGCCGCTTTTATGCTCAGCGGGAATCCCCAGGTGGTCTCGCGCTCCGTGGATTTCAGGTAATCTTGAAACCTCTCTTCCGAAAAGAGCCAGACATAAAACACTTCCGCTTCTTTCCGGTGCGGCGCGTTCTTCGCGACGCCCAGAAGCTGATCGGCAAGAATGGCGAGTCCCTTCTCTTTGGCTGTCGGTGAAGAAAAGGCCGTGCCTTCCATTCCAAAAGTGGTCGCCGGTTCCCTGCTGTCCGCGGTCTCGTAGACACGGGAAAGGTCCAGGCGGTGTACGCTGGCGATATCGTATTCCGGCCAGAAGAGCCACGGCTTTTCGGTCGCGTTGTGATAATTGCCGAGGACCTCCTCCGGATCCTTCGCATAACGATTCAGGAATTCCAGCAGCGTAATAAAATCAGGATCGTCGAAATGGCATTGCCCGCTCTCCGGATCCATCCACGCGGAAAGCCCGTTCGCCATGAAATTGTTCAGGGCGTATTCCTTGCACTGTTCTTTCAGATAGGAATCGTATTCCAGCTTGTCGAGAAGAGCAGTCAGTTCCTTCACCGTGGAGGGAACGCCATATTGATCGATCAGGCCTTTCGGAAGGCAGGACGCCACGACGGCGAAATCGGTGGGCAGGAAGAAGATGTTCCCGTCGACTTTCGACGCCTCCACCACGTTGGGGAAAAAGGCTCCCGCGTCAAGTCTCTCTTTCAGCAAGCTATCCAACGGCACGAGAAGCCCTTTTTTCGCGTAGTTCCGCATAGTCATAAAGTCGTAACAGGAAGCCACGTCGATCTCCCCCGAAAGGAAGGCGAGATTCATGCCGACCTCATCGTCGAAGATCCTGATCTTCACCTGAAATCCGTGCTTTCCGCGGTTGAAGCGTGCGGCGGCGTCCTCCATGGCAAAGGATGCAACTCGGATCGTACCGATCACGATTTCCGGCTTGTCCGCCGGCTCTTCGGACGGGATCAGACGAAAAAGCCTGTCCTCGGCAAGGAGCAGAAACCCGTC
>JAFRWU010000039.1 GCA_017441705.1 Clostridia bacterium
CCCAAGCGCGATCCGATCAAAAACTATTTCCCGCTGCCCAACGAAATCTTTCTGTTGGGCCTCACGCCGGGCGAGCTGGCGGTGTACAGTTACCTGATGCGCTGCGAGGATCGCAAGACACACCAGTGCCACCCAAGCTACAGAACCATCGGCAGAGCCGTGCATCTCTCGCAGAACACGGTGGCGAAGCACGTGAACGGTCTGCGGGAAAAGCGTCTGATCATCACGGAGAACACCGAGATCGTCACCAGGCGCGGCGAGAAGAGAAACGGGACTCTCCTCTATACGATCCGCCCGGTGGAGGAAGCGCTGCGGCACTTCTACGAGCAGCAGATGCAACAGCTCGAAGCAGTCAAAGACCAGGAGATGATCCGAAAAAAGCTCGCCGAGCTCGACCGCAAACGGGAGCGAGCGGGCTAGGGTCGAAAATCAAGCAGGTGAAAGAGGCGGTGCCGTAAACCGGCACCGGCCTCGGTTCACAGCGGACGGCAACGCCGACCGCACAAGGCTTTCCGGCACTTTCAGACACGATGATTTTACGGTGCCGTATTTGCGGAGATGGTGCCGCAATACGGTGCCGTAAACGCCGGAATCGCCCGTGAATCAAGGAAAAACACGGCGCCATATACCGACGCCTACCATCTTTTTCGGAGACAAGGCGATTCTCGCTGGATATTTTGAAAGTGTTGTGGTATGTGTTTGTGTTGCGAAAAGAGGTGAAACGCTATGGCAAGAAAAAGACCGGACGGCGACGGGCTTGTTCGCAAAAGAAAAGACGGACGATGGGAAGGCCGCATCATCATCGGACACAAGGAGGATGGCGCGCCGATCTACAAATCCGTCTTCGCCAAAACGCAAAAAGAATTGATGCCGAAACTCCACGGCGCCATCGACTGTTACCGCGACGCGGATCTGAGCGAGCAGGGCAACATGACGCTGAGCGATTGGATCGAGCAGTGGCTCACAAGCTACGCCGAGCCGACGCTGCGCGAGAGTACCGTCCGGGGGTATCGCAGTGACGTGCGTCATCACATCAAGCCTGCGCTGGGAAATAAAATGCTGCGCTCCATCACGCAGCGGGACATACAGAAATTCTATAACGCGCTGGGTCGGAAGACGTACAAAGCAAGTGACGGAAGCGAGCGTTGCCTTGCCGACGCCACGGTGCGCGGCGTTCACATGCTGCTCCACGAGATCATGGAAGCGGCGGTGCACTCCCGGCTGATTGTGCAGAACCCGACGGATGGAACGGTGATCCCCAAGCTCAACCGTCCGCCCATGAAAATTCTCAATGAAGAGCAGCTCGACAAGTTCATGGAAGCGATCCGCGCCGAGCCGCTGTGGTACGATTTCTTCTACACGGAGATCACGACAGGACTGCGCCGCGGCGAGATCTGCGGGCTCAAGTGGTGCGACCTCGATGAGACAAATGGGACGCTGAAGATATGCCGCTCCATTCATTCGGCTCCCGGCGGCGCGCTGGAGGTTGGCAATCCGAAAACTGAAAAAGGGACTCGCACGATCCTGCTACCGGCAAGCACGCTCCATGTGCTAAAGGAGCGGCGCAAGACGGCGCTGACCGAATGGATCTTCCCCAGTCTGCTGGAGCCGGAGAAACCGACGGCGCCCAGCGCGGCGTATCATCGGCTGAAAGTGATCCTCAATGGCGCGGGGCTGCCGGACATTCGCTTTCACGATCTGCGTCACACCTTCGCCACCCACGCCATGCGCAGCGGCGTGGACGCCAAGACGCTTTCCGGCATCCTCGGTCACACCAACGCCAGTTTCACGCTGGACACCTACACCCACGTCACCACGGACATGCAGAAGAACGCCTCGGTCATCGTGGGAGATTTCATGGAAGAACTATTTGGGAAGGAGTTGAAACCGTGGGAAAGAAACGAAAGTCCGGAGAAGGAACGCTCCGATTGAGAAAGGATGGCCGCTGGGAAGGCCGCATCGTCGTCGGCTACGACGAGAAGGGCGCACCCATCACGAAAAGCGTCACCGCCGTGTCTAAAGCTGTCTGCCAGGAGAAGCTGAAAGAACTCAAAGTAAAGTGCGGCGTCGTCACCGGCAAAGCAAAGCCGGACATGCCCTTCGGCGACTGGATCGACCTGTGGTATCAGACCTGGTCCAAGCCCGGCCTGCGGATCACGACACAGCAGTGCTACGAAGATCGGATCTACAATCACATCATCCCACACGTCGGTGAAATCCCTCTGAACAAGCTGACACAGAGCGACCTACAGCAGTTCTACGCGGAGCTGAAGCGGAACGGACGGCGTATCCGCCGCGATCTCTACGGTCCCGGCCTGTCCGACCGCATGGTGCGCTCCTGTCACACCACCTGCCGGATCGCACTGGAGAAGGCGAAAACCGAGGGTCTGATCCGCGTGAATCCCGCCATCGGCTGCAAGCTGCCGCCGAAGAAGGCACGGGAGATGCAGGTGCTCTCCCATGATGAAATGCAGCGGTTTCTGATCCAGGCGAAGGAGGATGGCTTCTATGAGATAATGCTCCTGGAACTGGCGACCGGCATGCGGCGCGGCGAGATCTGCGCGCTGCAGTGGGACGATCTGAATCTGCGCACCGGTGAGCTCCATATTCAGCGGCAGGTGATTCACGTCGCAGGCGCATTGCACGAGTCAGCGCCGAAGACGAAAAGCTCGGACCGGGTGGTGATCCTGCCTCCGGCGGTGCTGGCCGTGCTGCGGGAGCTGAAGGAGCGAACGGACTCACGCTGGATGTTCCCCTCACCGGTAAAAGAAGACGCTCCGCTGGATCCGCAGAGCGTCTATCGGAAGATGAAAAAGGTGCTGGTGCGGGCGCAGTGCAAGGATATCCGCTTCCACGACCTGCGCCATACCTTCGCTACGACAGCCTTGGAGCACGGCATGGACGTGAAAACGCTCTCCGCCATCATCGGCCACATCTCGTCGGCGACCACCATTGACATATACAGCCATATCACCGGCGCCATGCAGCAGCAGGCCGCGCAGAAAATCGAGCGCGGGATCGGCCACAGCGAGGCGTATGAGCCCCACGAAACGCTGGACAACCAACTTCCCACCGAAGGCGGAAAACCGCCCGTAAGCCCACCGTTCGCCCCGTACAAGGGCAAGGTGCGCAAACCCGGCACCGGCGGGATCTACGAACTGAACGATCACCTCTTTGGGGGCCGCTATTCGCCCACCAACGCCCAAGGCAAGCGCGAGGTGCATACGGTCTATGCCAAGACAAAGGAGGAATGCGAGGAACTGCTGAAGAAAATGATTGTAGAGGTGCGGGAGAGAATCAAGAAAGAGAAAAGCGCATGGCATGAGAAGGTACATAGCGGCTAAGATCCATATAAATGGCTTTGCGTATCTATTGTTATCTATATGCTTGACAAACGCGCGTACATTTGCTATAATCATTTCATCAAAAACACGGAGGAAATGACGAATATGGCAAAAAAAGTTGTGCCTGATGATGCAAACAATGAGACTGTTGTTCGGGAAAAGAAAGTGAACACGCAAAGATTGCCAAAGATAATGCAAACCAATGTGCCTTCCCACTCATTGAAAGATGCGTTGACCGTCCCTCAAGCAATTTGGGATAATCTTGCTGGCAAGCCAAGTTCACCGCTCCAAGTTTGTTCTGCTCTTGATTTATCTCCCTCCAGTTCTAAATGGCGTGATCTTGCTGGAGCATCGATTGCATATGGTCTTACCTCGGGTGGGTGGAACGCAAAGCAGATTTCAATAGAACCTATTGGAAAGAGAGCAATTGCACCAACCCAAGATGGAGATGATTCAAAGGCAATTCGAGAGGCGACATTAAAACCGAGTATTCTTAAGCGCTTTTATGAATACTATGATGGGAAGAAGTTTCCCAAAGATAATATTGCTGAAAATATTCTTGTTGAGTGGGGAGTTCCAAAGGAACGTGCACCTAAAGTGTTAGCGCTTATAAAAGAAAACGGCTATTTTGCAGGTATGCTTACTGAGGTTAAGGGTAGCCAATATATTTCAATTGGTAGCACCACAACTATAATCGATGCTGATCAAGACATTGATTCCACCAGCGAAGAAACGCAAGAGGAGGATTCGGTGTTGCCGACCGAACTGCTTGAGCGACTTGACCTATCTAAAAAGACTGAAGATTTGAATGCTCCTCCCACAAGTAGACCAGTTGATAAGCCTTATAGCAACAACAAAGTCTTTATCTCGCACGGAAAAAATCGATCGATGGTCGAAAATCTTAAAGAGCTTCTCATTTTCGGATCGTTTGAGCCTGTTGTATCCACTGAACGAGAAACGACTGCTATACCAGTTCCAGAAAAAGTTTTCTCTGATATGCGAGAGTGCCACGCTGGTATTATCCATATAGAAGAGGAAAGATCATTTATTGACACTGAAGGCAATCCGCATAAGATGCTGAACGAAAATGTGCTGATTGAAATTGGAGCTGCAATTGCACTTTATGGCGACCGGATTATTTTGCTTTGCCAAAGGGATATTACCTTGCCATCTAATCTTCAGGGACTTTATCGTTGTAATTATGATGGTGATAAGCTGGATTATGATGCGACGATGAAGCTCCTAAAAACATTTAACAGTTTCAAGACTGCAAAATAATATCCGTTTTGATAATTTGCGCCGCAGTAAACAAAGAAATAGAAAAAATCCTCTGAGATCATTGATCCCAGAGGATTTTTGGTCCGAGTGACTGGTTTCGAACCAGCGGCCTCGTGGTCCCAAACCACGCGCTCTACCATCTGAGCTACACCCGGATATGAAATTGACTTACGGACGGGGAAGACGGCTCTGCGGCAAAGCGGCCTGCCCCGGAGCGATACTATTGTAGCATAATCGGACGCGGGTTTCAAGCGCTTTCCCCGGCGTTCCGCGGCAATCCGGCAAAGAGGCGTGCCGTCCGGCTCTGACACAGGGTGGAAAGAGGGAGGAAGACCGGGAGGGATCTCCGTTTTCCCTCGATTGTCGAAGGTTTTTCTTGACAAGCAAACGCCCGATGCGATAAAATAAACAAGATAGGGGCAAAGCGCTCCGGCGCGGCTCCCGAAAGGTTCAGACAAGAATACGGAGGACAAACCATGCTGAAAAACAACGAAAAAACGATGGACGCCATCGTCACGCTGTGTAAAAACCGCGGCTTTATATACAGTGGCAGCGAGATCTACGGAGGGCTTGCCAACACCTGGGATTACGGCCCGCTCGGCGTGGAATTCAAGAACAACATCAAAAAAGCCTGGTGGAAGAAATTCGTGCAGGAAAATCCGCTGAACGTCGGACTGGACGCGGCGATCCTGATGAACCCGCAGGTTTGGGTCGCCTCCGGCCACGTGGCGACCTTCAACGATCCTCTGATCGACTGCAAAAACTGTAAAACGCGTCACCGCGCCGATAAGCTGATCGAGGAATGGCAGAAAGAAAACGGGATCACCGGTGTGATCGTGGAAGCCATGACCAACGAGCAGATGGTGGCCTACATCAAGGAAAACGGCATCCCCTGCCCCGACTGCGGAAAGAGCGATTTCACCGACATCCGCAAGTTCAACCTGATGTTCAAGACCTTCCAGGGCGTCAACGAAGACACCGCCTCCACGGTCTACCTCCGCCCCGAAACGGCGCAGGGCATTTTCGTCAACTTCAAAAACGTCGCCAGGACCACGCGCAAAAAGCTGCCCTTCGGCGTCTGCCAGATCGGCAAATCCTTCCGCAACGAGATCACCCCGGGCAACTTCACCTTCCGCACCCGCGAATTCGAGCAGATGGAGCTGGAATTCTTCTGCAAGCCGGGCACCGAGCTGGAATGGTTCGATTACTGGAGAAAGTTCTGCAGGGAGTGGCTCCTGTCGCTGGGCATGAAGGAGGAAAACCTCCGGCTGCGCGACCACGAAAAAGAGGAGCTCAGCTTTTACTCCAACGCCACCACGGACTTCGAATTCGTCTTCCCGTTCGGCTGGGGCGAGCTCTGGGGCGTCGCCTCCCGCACCAACTACGACCTGACGGCGCATCAGAACACGTCCGGTCAGGATATGACCTATTTCGATCAGGAGACGAGCGAGCATTATATCCCCTACGTGGTGGAGCCCTCCCTCGGCGCCGACCGCGTGGCGCTGGCCTTCCTCTGCGACGCCTACGACGTGGAGGAGATCACCGACGCGAAGGGCAAAACCGATTCCCGTACGGTCCTGCGCCTGCATCCGGCGCTGGCTCCCTTCAAAGCGGCGGTCCTGCCCCTTTCCAAGAAGCTCTCCGACCCTGCCATGGAGATCTACCGGAACCTCTCGAAGAAGTTTATGGTGGACTTTGACAACGCCGGCGGCATCGGAAAGCTCTACCGGAGACAGGATGAGATCGGTACCCCTTACTGCATCGTTTACGACTTTGACAGCGTAGAAGATCACTGCGTCACTGTCCGTGACAGAGATACGACCGAGCAGGTCAGGATCCCCATCGACAGCCTGGAAAACTACATCGCCGGGAAGATCGATTTCTGAGAAACACAAGCGATATAAGCCCAAGGGCGCAAGCTCTTGGGCTATTCGCGTAAGCAAAAACGGCCGCTTTTTCCGGGATAAGGCGAGAGAACGACCGTTTGTCCGGCGGCGTTTGCATCAAGCCGGAGGTCATATACGGACCGTTCTGACAGCGAAAAGATCAGGGCGGAAACCGGTCCGCACCGGATCCCCGGAAAGCCGGGAAGCAAAAAAGTGCCGCCGGGGCGGGATCGCAGACGGATACGGCGTCAAATACGCGATATTACAGTGCGTATAGACAGAACCCCCGGGAAGAAGCAAACGATGCGGGGGATTTCGCAGAAGCGCAGGGAGCCGCGAAAGAATAATAAATAGCTATATAAGAATACATAAATATGCATATATGAAGGAATAAGAACAAAATTATAGAAAAATAGCGAAAAGAAATATTAATAATATCTGATAGTAATAGAATGGAGAGGCTTATTATGTCGCTGGAAGAGATTTTCAGGCTTCTGGAGAGGAAAAAAGAGGAGAAAAGACCGGCGCCGCCGACGTGGATCGTCTGTGGCCTCGGAAATCCCGGCGCCAAATACGAGAC
Organism: Clostridia bacterium; assembly: GCA_017441705.1. Lineage (GTDB taxonomy): Bacteria > Bacillota > Clostridia > Oscillospirales > QAMX01 > RUG11797. Next base: position 7,089 of record JAFRWU010000039.1, read on the forward strand.
GTCTCGTCATAACGTGGGATTCGAAACACTGCGCTTTTTTGAGGAGCGCTTCGGCTTCAGAACCACGCGACTGGAATTCAAGGCGCTGACGGCGCGCGTAATCCTGAAGCTTCCCGACGGCAAAGAAGAAAGCGTGCTTTTCATGCGCCCGCAAACCTTCATGAACAACTCCGGCGAAGCGGTGGGGGAGGCCGCGCGCTTTTACAAGATCCCCCCGGAGCACGTCCTGATCATCTACGACGACGTGTCTCTGGAGGAAGGACATCTCCGGATACGCGCGAAAGGAAGCGACGGAGGACACAACGGGATCAAAAGCATCATCTGGCATCTCGGGACCGACGTCTTCCCGCGCATCAAGCTGGGCGTCGGATCGCCTCCGACCAAGGAGTACGATATGGTGGGCTGGGTGCTGGGACAGCCCGACGAGGAAGCGAGAAAAAAGATCGCCGCAGCGGCGGCGAAAGCGCCCGATGCGGCTCTGGAGATCATGGCCTGCGGCGTACCGGCGGCCGCGTCCCGCTTCAACGGCCCGGCGATCCGGCCGGCAGGATCCGGCAAGAAACCGGCCGGGGACAAAGAGCGGAGCGAAGACGGCGCCGTTCAGGAAGAAGCACAGGAAACGGAAAGCCGGGAGGAAAGCTTGTCATGAGAGCGCTTTTGGACAGGCTGACCTCTCTCCCGGAGATCGGCGAGATCTTCCGGAGACTGGAAACGGGAAAAACGCCGGTGCTTTTGACCGGGCTTTCCCCGATCCACAAGGCGCACGTGATCGCCGCGATCCGGCGAAAGACGGGGCGGTGCGTGGCGGTTATCGGCGCGGACGACCGGGCTCTGTCGCGCATCGCGCTGGACGCCGAGGTCTTCGCGGGGGAGGAAAGCGCCGTTCTCGTCCCCAAGGAACAGATTTTTTATCAGGCGGACAGCGCCTCCCGGGAAAGCGAGCAGAGGCGCATCGCCTTCTTTTACGAGTGGGAGCGGACGCCGCTTGCCTTCCTGTCCGCGGAAGCGGCGGCGGCGCGCACGCTGCCGCCGGAGATCCTGAAGAAGGCGGTGATCCGGCTGCGGGTGGGGGATATCCTGGAACCCGCGGAGCTTTCCCGCCGCCTGGTGGACGCCGGATATCGCCGGGTGGAGGCCATCGACGCGCGCTCCGGCGGAGAATTCGCGGTGCGCGGCAGTATTTTCGATATCTATCCGGTCAATGCGGAGCTGCCCTACCGCATCGACTTTTTCGACGACGAGGTCGATTCCATCGCCCGGTTTTCCACCGAGACCCAGCGCCGCGTCGATCAGACGGGCGAAGCGGTGATCCTCCCGGCGGCTGAGGCGCTGCCCCGGCATGCCGAGGGCGGGATCGAAGGCTGTGCGGAACGCATCCGTCTTCTGGAGGAAAGGCTGAAAAGGCGGAAAAAGCTCTCGGATAAGCTGCGGGAAACGCTGGAAGGCGACAGAGAAGCGCTTCTGGAAAACGGGACCTTTGCCGCGATCGACCGGATCTATCCCCAGATTTACGGAGAATTTGCTTCGGCTCTGGATCATCTGCCTCCTGACGCGATCGTGGTCCTGGACGATCCCGGAAGGATCGCCGAAAGCATGAAAAACGCCGACTGGCGGCGGGGGGAAGAGGCGGTTTCGCTGATGGAAGCCGGTCTGATCTCCGATGAACAGACCGACTGGATGATGGACCACGCGGCCTTTGTCCAGACGCTCGCGGGGAAGAGCGTCGTGATGCTGGACACCTTTACGGCAGGCGGCTACGAGCCCGCGCCGCGCGCGGTGACCTCGATCCTGACCAAGGAGCTGAGCGGCATCACCGGCGGTTTCGAAGGCGCGGCGGAGGAGATCGGGACCTATCTCGCCGCGGGTTACGCGGTGCTTTTCTGCGCCGGAAACGCGCATCGCGCCGAGGTGGCGGTGGACGCCTTCCGGGAGGAAGGGATCAAAGCCCGCTATATGACCGCGGAAAGCGCCGAACCGGAAAAGGGAAGCCTCGTCGTGACCGATGCCGCGCTTTCCGCGGGCGCGGAGTATCCCGCCCTGAAGCTTGCGATCCTGACCGAAGGGATCCGTACCCGCACCTCTTCCCGCAGGGCCAAAAAAAGCGCCCGCAAAGAGGGCGGAGAGGCGATCCGCTCCTTCGCAGACCTCCATCCCGGGGATCTTGTGGTGCACGACGCTTACGGCATCGGAAGATTCGCAGGGATCGCCCCGATCGAGACCGACGGTCTGCAAAAGGACTATATCAAGATCCAGTATTTCGGAAGCGACGTCCTTTACGTCCCGGTGACCCAGCTCGACCTGATCGCCAAGTACATCGGAGCCGGGGACGAAGGCACGGTGAAACTGAACCGGATGGGCGGCGGCGACTGGGTGCGCGCCAAATCCCGCGCCAAGGCGGCGGCGAAGGAGCTGGCGGGCAAGCTGATCGCGCTTTACGCCGCGCGCGCAAAGCTCAAGGGTTTCGCTTTCCCGAAAGACAGCGAATGGCAGAAGGAATTTGAGGAAGGCTTCGAATACGAGGAGACCGAGGACCAGCTCCGCACCACGCAGGAAATCAAGCGCGATATGGAAAGCGAAGTGCCCATGGACAGGCTTTTGTGCGGCGACGTGGGCTTCGGCAAGACCGAGGTCGCCTTCCGTGCGGTGATGAAATGCGTGATGGGCGGGAAGCAGGCGGCGATCCTGGTGCCCACCACGGTGCTCGCGCGTCAGCATTATCAGACCGCGCTGCACCGGTTCCGCGGCTATCCGCTCCGGATCGGGGTCCTTTCCCGCTTCACGCCCGCGGCCAAGTCGGCGGAATACCTGCGCCAGATGAGATCCGGCATGCTGGACCTGGTGGTGGGGACTCACAAGCTTCTGGGGAAAAACGTGGCGTTCCGGGATCTCGGCCTTCTGGTGGTGGACGAGGAGCAGCGCTTCGGCGTCAGCCATAAAGAGCGGCTGAAGGAGCTTGCGCGGACGGTGGACGTCCTGACTCTGACCGCGACGCCGATCCCCCGCACGCTGAACATGGCGCTTTCGGGAATCCGGGACATGTCGATTCTGGAGGAAGCGCCGCATAACCGGCATCCGGTGCAGACCTACGTGCTCGAACACGACGAAAGCGTCCTCCGGGACGCGATTTCCAGGGAGCTTTCCCGCGGCGGGCAGGTCTATTATCTCCACAACAAGATCGAAACCATCACCCGCACCGCGTCGCGGCTGCAGCAGGCTTTCCCCGACGCCCGGATCGCTGTGGGGCACGGACAGATGAAGCCCGAGGAGCTTTCCGAGGTCATGCGGGAAGTGGTGGAGGGCGAAGTGCAGATCCTGGTCTGCACCACCATCATCGAAACCGGCATCGACATCCCCAACGTGAACACCCTGATCGTGGAGGACGCAGACCGGATGGGCCTTGCCCAGCTTCATCAGATCCGCGGCCGCGTCGGCCGGTCCAACCGCCGGGCGTACGCCTATCTGACCTATCATCGGGGAAAGGTGCTTACGGAGGTGGCCTCCAAACGGCTTTCCGCCATCCGGGAATTCGCCGAATTCGGCGCGGGCTTCCACATCGCCATGCGCGATCTGGAGATCCGCGGCGCGGGCAACGTCCTCGGCGCCGAGCAGTCGGGACATATGGTGTCGGTGGGCTACGACATGTATCTGCGCCTCCTGGATGAAGCCGTGGTGGAGGCCAAGGGTGAAACGCCGGCCAAAAAGGCGGAATGCACCGTGGATCTGGAGATCGACGCCCGCATCCGCGAATCGTATATTCCCAATGCGCCGGAAAGACTCGACATTTACCGGCGGATCGCCTACATCCGCACGAAGGAAGACGCGGAGGATATGACCGACGAGCTTCTGGATCGCTACGGAGAATTCGGAGGGGAGGTCCGGAATCTGATGCGGATCGCCCTTCTCCGGAACGAGGCGGCCGAAGCGGGGATCTGCGAGATCTCCGAAAAGAAAGGAACGCTCACTCTGCGCCTCGCTTCCCCCGACTTCATGAAGATCTCCGCGCTCTGCGTCATGCCCGCTTTCAAGGGAAGGATCTTCCTGAACGCCGGGTCGGAACCCTATCTGTCTCTCCGGGTCAAAACGGGCGAAGATCCGCTTTCCCTGGCGGACGCGGTGGTGAAAGGCCTGCAGAGTACTGAAAAATAATGTAAATTTTATAATGAAATAAAGATATATAGCGAAAGGATATGACTATGGAAGCTTTGCGGGACGAAAAGGGAAGGACGGAGGAGGAATTCCTTCTGGCCTACGACGATTCCCGGTATCCGCATCCGTCCCTGACGGCGGACAATCTGATCTTTTCCTTCGGGGAGACAACCGAGCTGCTTCTGATCCGGAGAAAGGGTCATCCGTATCTCGGCTTCCGGGCGCTGCCCGGCGGCTTCGCCGAACCCGGAGAAAGCGTGGAGGAAACCGCGGCGCGGGAGCTGGCAGAGGAGACCGGGCTTTGCGGTCTGGAGAGCGAAAGCGCAGGCTTTTTCTCCGCTCCCGGACGGGACCCCCGCGGCTGGGTGGTGACCCGCAGCTTCATGGCCGACGTCGGCAGCCGGAAGGAAGAGGTCCGGGCAGGCGACGACGCAAAGGACGCCCGGTGGTTCCGCCTGACGGCCCTCCGGGAAAAGAATGCGCTTCGCATCAGCCTGACAGACGGGGGAGAGAAGCTTTCGGCATTGGTCCGCGCGGAAGAGGAGCCGGGTGTGAGCGGCAGACCCAACCGGCGTTTGAAGCTTCTGGAAAGCCGGGGGCTTGCCTTTGATCACGGACTGGTGATCGCGGACGCGCTTCTGCGGCTTGCGGACGGGGGGAAAATCAGGATCGATGAGGCTTGATCGATGCGAGCTCTGCCCGCGGCGCTGTGCGGTCGACCGCACCCGGGGAGAGCGCGGCTTCTGCGGCGCGGGCGATGCGATCCGGGTTGCCCGCGCGGCGCCGCATTTCTGGGAAGAACCGTGCATTTCAGGAACGCGCGGCTCGGGCACGGTGTTTTTCTCCCATTGTACGCTTCGCTGCGTTTACTGCCAGAACGGGGAGATCTCTCACGGCGGCGCGGGGTGGGATATCACGCCCGAAAGGCTGCGAGAGATCTATTTTGAACTGATCGAAAAGGGCGTCCACAATATCAATCTCGTGACGCCGACCCATTTTCTGCCCCTGATCCTTCCGACGCTCGAGGGGCTTCCGGTTCCGGCAGTGATGAACTGCGGCGGGTACGAACGGGTCGAAACGATCCGCGAGCTGAAGGGCCGGATCCAGATCTATCTGCCCGATTTCAAATATGCGGTCCCGGAGACGGCCGGGACCTATTCGATGGCACAGGATTATCCGGAGAGAGCGCTGGAAGCGATCGGGGAGATGATCGATCAGGCCGGAAAGCCGCGCTTTGACGGGGACGGGATGATGATAAGCGGCGTGATCGTCCGGCATATGATCCTTCCGAACGAGATCCGAAACAGCCTTCGCGTCCTGGAGCTTCTCGCCGCCTCCTTCCCGAAGGAGAGTTTCCTTCTCAGCCTGATGAGCCAGTATACCCCGGCGGGCCGCGGAAAGGAGATCAAGCGGATCTCCCGGCGCATCACCCCGTCGGAATACGGGCGGGTCCTCCGGAAAATGGAGGAGCTCGGTTTTGAAAGAGGGTATACGCAGGAGCTTTCCTCCGCCAGGGAGGAATACGTTCCTCCCTTCGACGGCACGGGAGTATAAAAATGATATGGATTATAGAATAATATTATCAATAATAGCAGAAAACTATATTGCAGCGCGCAGACCTGTTGAGGGCTCTGTGCGGACGGAGAAGAGAGGGAGAGCTGAGAACGCAACTTGACATTTGCCGGCCGACGGCAGAAAACTGCTTTTCAGTTGTTCTGCAGGATCTGGTTTTGAAAAGACGGGAAAACCTTCTGAGGCCGGGGAAAATGCAGCACGAGTCTTTTGACGGAAAAGGGGAGTATTGCCATCATGAGAAAACGTATCTTTCAAGTCATCGAAACAGCAAGAGAGGATGATCGTCTGAGTAACGTCTATGACGTTTTTATGATGGCGGTCATCGTTATGAGTCTGCTGCCCTTGGCTTTCAAGGAAGAAACGGTTTTCTTTCTTATCGTTGACAAAGCTGCGGCAGTTATATTTGTCATAGACTATTTCCTTCGTTTACTGACGGCCGACTTCAAACTGGGCAAAAACGGTTGGTCTTTTCTTCTGTATCCAATCACACCGATGGCGATTCTGGATCTTCTTTGCATCCTTCCCTCGCTTAGTATAATCGATAGCGGTTTTCGCATTTTAAAAGTTTTTCGTCTATTCAGGACCCTTCGGGTATTTCGCGTTTTCAAGGCAGTGCGATACTCCAAAAGCATCCATATGATCAAGGGCGTATTCAAAGCGCAGAAGAAACCGCTTATGACGGTCGGCATGCTCGCGTTGGTCTATATTCTGATTTCCGCGTTGGTGATCTTTAACGTTGAACCGGATTCTTTTGATACTTTCTTCGATGCCGTTTACTGGGCGACGGTTTCTTTGACGACGATGGGATACGGCGATATTTATCCCGTCACAACGGTCGGCCGAATCGTAACGATGGTTTCCTCTGTGTTTGGTATTGCTATCATTGCTCTTCCCTCCGGTATCATCACCGCAGGATTCATGGAGGAACTGGATAGAAGCATTCAGAGTCCCAAAGAACTCGTCTGCAAAGGGACGGAAGAAAAAGAGGATCAATAAATAGTTGCCTCCTGCCGAAGAAGCGCTTTGCTTCACGATGGAACGCGTGGGTTTGGCAGAGGCTTTCAGAGCCTGCAGCAGTTGAAAAACAGGCGAAGCGGCGGCAAAAACGCAATGGAATAATATAGTAAAAAATAATAAAATATTATGAAATATAGCTGATAGCGAACAAGACAGGCAAGAATCCTGAAAAGAATATCGAATAGCTATATTCAACGGGCGGAGAGACCGGAATTCGGTTTTCGAGGGGCAGAAGACGGGCAAGGCATAACGACAGGGGAAAAAGAAGAGAGAAAAAGCGGAGCGCCGGGATTTCCGGCGCTCCGCTTTTTCTCTGATGCGTTTCATTTTGTGAAAGAGGGATGCGTCACTTGATATACTCGAATTCCAGATCGTAGAGGATAACGGTGTCGCCCTCCCTGACGCCGTCGGCCTCCAGACGGTCGAAGACGCCGACGTCGCGCAGGATCTTCTGCATGTGAGAAAGCGATTCGTAATCCGAAAAGTTGGTGGATTCCACCAGATGCGCAAGGCCGGCGCCTTCCACCACGAAATCGCCCCGGTCGTTCCGGGTGACCGTAAAGCCCTCGCGGGATATGCCGGCGGGAAGCTCGACGGGGATGTCCTCCGGCTCGTAGACCGTGACCGGGGGAAGAGAAGCGAGCGTGTTCCACACCTCGCTGACCAGTTCCTTCACCCCTTCTCCGGTGGCGGCGCTGATCTTCATGACGGGGAAGCCCGCGTCGTGAGCCGCGGCCGCAAGAGACGCCCAACGGCTTTCGTCCACGTCGGCCTTGTTGGCCACGACGATCTGCGGGCGGGAGGAAAGGGTGGAATACCGGGCGAGCTCAGCCTGGATCTTGTGGAAATCGTCGACGGGATCGCGGCCTTCGGAACCGGATACGTCCACCAGATGCAGAAGGAGCCTGCACCGGTCGATGTGCCGGAGAAACTCGAACCCGAGCCCCGCGCCTTCGCTGGCGCCCTCGATGATGCCGGGGATGTCGGCGGCGACGAAGCTCGCTCCTTCGCCCACGTAGACCACGCCGAGGTTGGGGGTCAGGGTGGTGAAATGGTAATTTGCGATCTTGGGCCTGGCGGCGGAGATCACCGAAAGCAGGGTGGATTTCCCGACGTTCGGGAAGCCCACGAGGCCCACGTCGGCAAGAAGCTTCAGCTCGAGCTGGACGTCGAACTCCTCGCCGGGGAGCCCCGCCTTGGCAAATCGCGGCGTCTGGCGGGTAGGGGTGGCGAAATGCTGATTGCCCCATCCCCCCTTGCCGCCGCGGGCGGCCACGAAGGGCTCGTCGCCGGAGATATCCTTGATCAGATAACCGTTTTCGGCCGATTTGATCAGGGTGCCGCGGGGTACGCGGATGATGAGATCTTCGCCCTTCTTTCCGGCGCAGCGCTTGCCGGCGCCGTCCTCTCCGTTGGAGGCGGCGTATTTTTTCTTGTACCGGAAATCCATCAGGGTGGAAAGGTTGTCGTCGGCCACGAAGATCACGCTGCCGCCTCTGCCGCCGTCGCCGCCGTCGGGACCGCCGGAGGGCACGTATTTTTCGCGGTGAAAGGCCACGGCGCCGTTGCCGCCCTTTCCCGCCTTGATGTGGATCCTGGCGGAGTCGATGAACATGAAAAGACCTCGATTCTCAAAGATAGAAAAACGGGACGGGAAAAAGACCCGCCCCGCGTTCTTTTGGCTTCTGCAAGAGAGATCCGGACTTACGCTTCGTAAACCGAGACCTGCTTGCGATCCTTGTCCTTGCGCTCGAAATGCACCTTGCCGGAAGTAAGGGCAAAGAGAGTGTCGTCGCTTCCGATACCGACGTTGAGGCCGGGATGGATCTTGGTGCCTCTCTGTCTGACCAGGATGTTGCCGGCTTTCACGAACTGACCGTCGGCGCGCTTGACGCCCAGACGCTTGGATTCGCTGTCGCGGCCGTTCTTGGTGGAGCCGACGCCCTTTTTATGAGCAAAGAACTGTAAACCGATTTTCAGCATTGTCGTTTCCTCCTCTGTTTAGTCGTGTTCCCGAAGGGTGAGGTACTTCGGATTTTCGCGGGAAAGCTCCCTGAGATAAAGGCGCAGCGCTTCCAGAGCCTGAAAGGCGCCTTCCGGAGCCCGCTCCGGAAGCGTGAGGGAAATCGCCGCGGGGACAGGTTCGACCGAGACCGCCGCGCCCGAAGAGAGCACGTCGTTCACGTGCGCTTCGGTCAGGCGGACGGCGCTGGTCACCGCCGCGCACACCAGATCTTCCCCTGCGGGAGCCGATCCGCTGTGACCCGAAATCCGGAAGCCTTTGGGAGGGGTTCCTCCGAAAAACTCCGCCCTGATCATGAGAACTCAGCGGGCGATCGAGACGATCTCGATTTTCGCATAGGGCTGACGATGGCCCTGACGTCTGCGGTAGTTCTTCTTGGCCTTGAACTTGAAGACCATGATCTTCTTGGACTTGCCTTCCTTCACGACCTTCGCCGTGACCTTCGCGCCTTCCACGTAGGGGGCGCCGATGGCGGAGGAAGCGTCGTCGCCGATATAGAGGACCTTGTCGAAAACGACCTCGTCACCGGCGGCCTGTTCCAGCTTTTCCAGGAAGAGGGTGTCTCCCTCGGAAGCCTTGTACTGCTTGCCGCATGCTTCAAAGATTGCGTACACTGTTTTTTTCACCTCGTTCGTATGTTGAGTCACGCTGTTGCGGGCGGAACGCCGGGGCGTTCTCTTGCTCAAATCAAATTGGCCGGCACCACGCGGTAAAACCTATTATAGCAAGCCGTGACCGGGAAGTCAAGCATTATTTTTTCACTTTTTGCCCAACGATCGCGGGGAAACCGGGGAGAAGGAGGGAAGGTTTTCACGAAAGCGCTTTTTCCACCGCGCGCATCACCGCAAGCTTTCCGCTTTCGTAGGTCAGGCCGCCCTGCATGTAGAGAAGATAGGGCTCCCGGAGCGGAGCGTCGGCCGAAAGCTCGATGCTCGCCCCCTGCACGAAAGCGCCGGCGGCCATGATCACCGGATCTGCGTAACCCGGCATAGCCCACGGCTCGCATACGGCGAAGCTGTCCACCGGGGAGGCCGCCTGGATCCCGCGGCAGAAGGCGATCAGGGGCTCCGGTTTCCCGAAGCGCACCGTCTGAATGATATCCGAACGCATTTCGTCTCCCGCGGGCGCCGTTTCGAATCCCGCGAGCTTCAAAAGATTCGCCGCGAAGACCATCGTTTTCAGCGCTTGGGCCGTCACGTGCGGCGCGAGGAAAAAGCCCTGGTAGTAAAGCCGCCACCCCGCCGGGTTCGCGCCGGCTTCCCGTCCGATGCCGGGAACCGTCAGGACCTCCGCGATCCTTTCCACCTGCTCTTTTTTTCCTGCGACGTATCCGCCGCAGGGGGCGAGCCCGCCGCCCGGATTTTTGATGAGCGATCCCGCGGCGATATCGGCTTCGGCCTCCGGACCGGCCCGGAAATGCAGGGGACGCGGCCCGCCGCAGCTTTCGCAGCGCGCGCCGAAGGGTTCGTCTGCCTCGGTGAATTCGCCGTAGCAGTTGTCCACCGCCACGATCACGCCGGGCTTCGCGGTCTTCACCGCGGCTGCGAGGAGGCGGATATCACGCACGGACAGGGTGATCCGGTCGCCGTAGCCCTTGCTTCTCTGGATATAGACCACGTCGGGATCGAATTCCTTCACCTTCTTTGCGGCGAGAAGGGGGAAATCGGGATCGGGCGCGCCCTGAAAGGGGAGCTCGCCGTAAACGAGACCTTCCCTGCGGAAGGAATCGAGCGCCTCGGAAAGCGTGTCGTACGGCGCGCCCGTGAGCGAGAGCATCCGCCCGTCCCGGGAAGGCAGGATCCCCCGGAGCATCAGAAGGATGGCGTGGGTGCCGTTGATGATTTGCGGACGCACCAGGGCGTCTTCGCATCCGAAGGTTTCCGCATAGACCCGGTCCAGCGTGTCCCGGCCCAGGTCGTCGTAGCCGTAGCCGGTCGAAGGGGCGAAATGGGGAAGGCCCACCCGACAGCGGGCAAAGGCGTCCAGCACGCGTTCGGTATTGGAAAGCGCGATCCTGTCGATCGCGGCGAAAAGCGGCCGGGAAGCTTCTTCCGCCCGGAGGGCAAGGGTAGAAATCGTTTCGGAAAAAGGCACGGCAGATTCTCCTTTTCGATGAAGATCCGGAAAGAGGCGGATCGGTTTATACATGGGGAACCGCCTTTCCCGCGCCGCGGGAAAGGCGGGTGATCCCGGGAGGGAAACTCAGTTTTTCCCGGCCTCCTCCAGACCGAGAGCAAAGGCGCGGAGGTTGACGTCCACGAACTTCGGCGGGACGGTGGCGCGGATGACCGCTTCCCATTCCTCCGGCGTGCCGCCGATGATGGGGGAGGCGGCGCCGAGCAGAGCCACGTTTGCCGCGCGGACGTTCCCGGCCTTTTCGGCGGCCGATTCGGCGTCGAAGGCGAGGACCTTCAGGTCGTATGCCGCGAGGCGGGAGGCGATATCGTCCGGATAGACCGCGGCGCCGGTGATCACCGGCATGGGCATGATTCTCTGGGTGGAATATACCAGGGTACCGCCCTTTTTCAGGGTGTGTGCGTACCGGAGCGCCTCCAGCGCTTCAAAGGAGATCACCAGGTCGGCCTCGCCGTCCGAGACCATGGGGGAGGAGATCTCGTCGCCCGCGCGCACGTACGTGACCACGCTTCCGCCCCGCTGGGACATGCCGTGCACCTCCGAAAGCTTGCAGTCGAGTCCCTGGGAGAGGAAGAGCGCGCCGAGGATCCGGCTGGCCAGGAGCGAGCCCTGCCCGCCGACGCCGACGATCAGAATGTCCTTTTTCATGCGTTCTGTCCTCCTTCGATGGCGCCGAAGGGGCAAAGCTTTTCGCAGAGCCCGCATCCGACGCAGAGCGTGCGGTCGATGGATGCGCCGGTCTCTTTGGAGAAGAGGACCGCAGGGCAGCCGATCGACATGCATTTCCGGCATTTCCGGCACTTGTCCGGATCGACCGTGAGCGGCGGCAGCCGCTTGACCCATTTGAGAAGGGCGCAGGGACGCTTCACGATGACGACCGAGGGTTCTCCGGCGGAAAGCTCTTCCCGCAGGATCGCTTCGGCCTTGTCGAGATCGTAGGGATCCACGGTGGAGACGCGCCTGACGCCGACGGCGTGACAGAGCGCTTCCAGATCCAGAGCGTGGGTCGGCTGATTCTGCAGGGTCAGGCCGGTGCAGGGGTTCTGCTGGTGCCCGGTCATGCCGGTGATGGAGTTGTCAAGGATCAGGACCGTGACGTTGGAACGGTTGTAGACCGCGTTGATCAAGCCCGTGATGCCGGAATGGACGAAGGTGGAATCGCCGATCACCGCCACCGTCTTGTCTTCCATGGAAGGATCGGCGGTCAGGAAGCCGTGCAGACCGCTGACCGATTCGCCCATGTCGATGGTGGAATCGACCGAAGCGAGGGGAGCCTGAGCGCCCAGGGTGTAACACCCGATGTCGCCCGAAACGGTCAGCTTCATTTTGTGCAGGACGTAGAAGATCCCGCGGTGCGGGCATCCGGGGCAGAGCACCGGCGGCCGGACCGGGATCGCGGCGGGAGACGGAACGGGAGGATCCTCGCCGAGGATCGCCTTCCGGATCATGGCGGGGGTGTATTCGCCGCAGAGGGAGAAGAGCGCCTTGCCCTCGCAGGCGATGCCCGCGGCGCGGCAGAAATCCTCGATAAAGGGATCCAGCTCCTCGATCACGTAGAGCTTTTCCACCGTGGCGGCAAAGGCGCGGATCTCTTCGGCGTTGAGGGGATAGACCATGCCGAGCTTCAGGTAGCTCGCCCTGTCGCCCAGCGCCTCGCGGGCGTACTGGAAGGCGATGCCGGCGGCGATCACGCCGATCCTTCCGGATCCGGGGATCACCCGGTTCAGTCCGGAGGAGGCCGCGTATGCCGCAAGCTTCTTCGTCCGTTCCTCCACGATCCGGTGGCGCGGACGGGCCATGGCGGGCATCATCACGTATTTCGCGACGTTCTTTTCGTAGGGCTTTTTGGGGGGAAGGACGCGTTCCTCCTCCTCCACAAGGCTCTGGGAATGGGCCACGCGGGTGCTGGTGCGCAGAAAGACCGGCGTGTCGAACGTCTCGCTGATCTCGTAGGCAAGCTTCGCATAATCCCGGCATTCGGCCGAGTCGGAAGGCTCCAGCATGGGGATCTTCGCGCCCTTGGCGTGGTTGCGGCTGTCCTGCTCGTTCTGGGAGGAATGCATCCCCTGGTCGTCGGCCACCGCCACCACCATGCCGCCGTTGACGCCGGTGTAGGAGACCGAATAGAGAAGATCGGCCGCCACGTTCAGCCCCACGTGCTTCATGGCGCTGAAGGAACGCGCGCCGGCCAGGCTCGCGCCGAAGGCCGCTTCGCAGGCCACCTTTTCGTTGGGGGCCCATTCGGCGTGAACGCCCTCGTATCCCGAGAAATACTCGGTGATTTCCGTGGAAGGAGTGCCCGGGTAACTGGAGGCGAAGGTCACGCCGGCCTCATACAGACCGCGTGCCGCCGCTTCGTTGCCCAGCATCAGTTTTTTCATAGTCAAGACCATGCCTTTCCGGGGCGGGAATCCGCCGCAATACAAAACGTCCGCGCCGGAAAAAGAGAGTCCCGGGAATGATCCCGGGACGAAGAATCGCGGCGCGTGGATGCGGAGGGAAAAGAAACGCATTTCCCTTCCGCGGTTGGATCGGGGATCGCTTTTTCTGAGTATAGCACAAACCGGAGACGGTGTAAAGAGAAAATGTCTTCCGCCGGGAAAAAGAAACGCGCCGGAGGGACCCTCCCTCCGGCGCGCCGAAACGAACTCATCCGGCCTTTTTCTCCCGGTAGGCAAGCAGCCAGTCCACCACCTTGCCGTAGGATTTCACCCCGTCGTTTTCGCCGTTGATCACGAGATAGGCGTTGTTGATCGAATCGGCCACGTCGGCGGTTTTCCCCTCGTACTGCTTCCAGTGATCGTAATAGGCGTTGATATCCGCCCGGACCTTTTTCGAAAGGCCGGCGGTCACCCGGTCGTAGGCTTCGCGATCGGCGCTCCGGAGCTTGGGAAGCGTGTAAAGAAGCCCCATATAGACCGAGGAATACCGGTAAAAGGGATCCTTGCATTCGTAAAGGATCATGAAGGCGTAGGCGTTCGCCTCGTCTTCGGCGGTCACGCCCCAGCGGTGCATCAGCTCGTGAGCCATGGTGAAGGGAAGAGCGACGGTCAGGTCGTTTTTGTTGACGTTGGCCTCCCCGGTGAAGGGGGAGAAGAAGCCGGTGATGTTGGTATAGGACATGGGCTTCGAGGCCAGCACGTATTTGGGCGGCGCCTGCTCGACGCCGGTGTAGGCGGAAACGATCGAGGCGACGTTGTCCGCCGTTTCGACGAACCACTTTTCATCGGGCGGCGCGACGTCGTATTGGAGCTCCGCGGAGAGCGCGTTCGCCTCCTCCCCCAGGGAAGCGCACAGAGCTTCCAGCTCGGAAACCGGCCGCTTTTTGACCGTCAGGCCGAGAGAGGAGATGCGGGGCTCGGCGGCGTACAGTCCGCCGAAAAGCGCCTCGAACATCAGGAACAGCACCGACGCGAAGAGCGCGATCGAGGTGAACCACGCGAAAAGGCGGCGGAGCCGCCCCTCTTCGGTGATCATCCGGAACACCAGCCCGACGATCCCGATCAGGATCGTCATGACCAGCACGTAGAGCAGGACCTCCGCGGCCGAAAAAGGCAGGAGAGCGAAAAAGGAGGAAAGCGTGCCGAGAATATGACCGGCCAGAGGCCGGAGCTTTCCGGCGCCGAAGTCCGCCGGGCTCCAGCGGCAGGCCCAGAGAATCAGGAGCGCCGCCCCCGCGAAAAAGAGAGCGAGGAAGAGCTTGTAAAAGCTGTATTTCAACGCGTGTCGTTTGTGCTGCATGTCGGATCCTTTCGGAAAGGGACGGACGGTCCGCGGCGAAACGGAACGCCCGTCCGCGTAGTTTTCACTTCTTCTGTATTGTAGCACGGAACGGAGAATTATGCAAGCGACAAGCGGGAACGGCGCATAAACGGAGGGGAAAACGCCAAAGATAAGGAAAAACGGAGAGGAGACGAACCGTGACCGAACACACGATGGCGGCGGCCGCCTTTGAAAAGAGGGTCAATTACGGAAGATCCTACGACGTTTTCCGGCGGGAATTCCTGGCGGGAGGCAGAGAGTGCGTGCTCTACATGATCGACGGGAACACCGATCAAGACGAGATCGCTCTGCTTCTCACACGCCTGATGGCCTGCCCCGCGCCGGAAGGAGGAGGCAAAAGGGAGGTCCGGGAGATCCTCGGGAGCTTTATGCCGTTCGGGGAGATCAAGCCGCTTCCGGATCCGGATCAGGCGGTCGCGTCCTTCCTTTCGGGGGTTCCGGTGCTCTTTCTGGAGGGATACGGCGCTCTGATGGTGGACGCACGGAACATCCCGCAAAGGAAAAGCACCGAGCCCGACAAGGAACGCACCCTGCGTGGCTCCCACGACGGATTCGTGGAGATCCTTTCGATCAACAGCGCGCTGCTGCGCCGCCGGATTCACAGCGAGGATCTGGTGATCGAGGACCTGAAGGCGGGGAAGACCTTCAAAAGCGACGTTCTGGTCTGCTATATGCGGGGAAGAGCCGACGAAGCGTACGTGGAAAGCCTCCGGAAAAGGATCGCCGCCTGCGGTTCGGAGGGGCTGGTGATGAATCAGGAATCGCTTGCGGAGTATCTGGTGAAGCAGCGCTTCTGGAACCCTTTTCCCAAGGTGCGCCAGACCGAAAGGCCCGATATGGCGGCGGCGGCGATCCTGGAGGGTCACGTGGTGGTGCTGGCGGACAACGCCTCCACCGGGATGATCCTGCCCGCCCGGTTCATCGACTTTTTCAAGGAAGCCAACGATTACTGCTTCCCGCCGTTCATCGGCTCGTATTACCGCTGGATCCGTCTCCTGATGATTTTCACGGCGGTGTTCCTGACGCCGCTTGCGCTTCTGGCGAATTACAACCGGGAGGCTCTTTCCCCTGCGTGGGATTTCATTCTCGTCGACAAGGCGGCGGAGATCCCGCTGTATCTGCAGTTCCTGCTTTACGAGTTCATGCTCGGCGTGCTCCGGCTCAGCGCCCTGAACACGCCGCACAACGTGGGAACGGTCATGTCGATCGTCATCGGCGCGGTGGTGGGGGAATTCGCGGTCAGCGCGGGCTGGGCGTCCCCGGAGGTCGTCTATCTGATGTCCTTTGTGTCGGTCAGCGTCTACGCACAGCAGAATCTGGAGCTGGGGTACGCTCTGAAATTCATGCGGATCCTTCTTCTGACCTCCGTCGCTCTGGGCGGACTCGGGGGTTTTCTTTTCTCCGCGTCCCTGCTGTTTCTCGGAACGGCGCGGATGAAGACCGACGACGGGAAACCCTATCTCGCCCCGCTCTTCCCCTTCCGGCCGAAAGAGCTTTCGCCGCTTTTCAAAAGAAGCCGCATCAAAAGATGAGAACCGCCGGCCCGGCGACCTCCCCGCGGAGGACGACCGGGCCGGCGGCATCGTCTTTGAAAAAGGAACGGAACATTCAGCCGAGGAACGCGCCGTTTTCTTTCAGGATCCGCTGGATTTCGGCGGTGTCCGCTTCGTAAACGGGTTTCCCGCTCTTGAAGGACACCGCGGCGCCGACGCCCGCGGCTTCGCCGGTGGAGGCGCAGATCGGCATGATGCGGATCGAAGCCTGCGCTTCGTGAGTGGCCGAAAGGCATCGCCCGGCCACCAGCAGGTTCTCGACGCCCCGGGGCACGAGGCACCGGTAGGGGATGGTGTAATAGGTCCCGGCGGGGAAGTAATAATGGCTGGTGCCGGACCCCTCCGGATTGTGGATGTCGATGTCGTAATTGCCCGCGGCGATCGCGTCGGGGAAGCGGGTGCAGGCCTTCAGCTCTTCGGCGGTGAGGACGTGCAGACCGTCGATCATGCGGCTTTCCCGCACGCCGATGGCGGGAGCGGAGAAGGCGATCTCGGCGTTTTCAAAGCCGGGGATGTTTTCCTTCAGGAAGCGGAACAGCTCGAACATCTGCTCCCTGGCGTCGGTTTCGGCCCGGGAAAGATCGAAGGGATCGGTGGGATTGAGCTTCACCACCCGCGTGGAGTTGAAATGCAGGACGCCGGGGACCAGATTGTCGAAGATCAGAACGTTTTCCCGGATGTTTTTGATTTTGCCCTCGGCCTGGAAGCGGTTGTAGAGCGGATTGATCTCGCTCCTGTGCTGCCTGAAGGCCTCTTTGTCGACGCCGGCGACCCGGAAGCAGAGGGTCATGGGCTGGCAGAGTGAATCGGCCTCCCGCCCCAGGCGGAAGGGACAGCCGGCAAGAAACGCCAGATCCGCGTCTCCGGTGGCATCGACGTACCGGTCGGCCTCCAGCGCGAAGGAGCCGGATTTGCCGGAGAAGGTGAGGGAAAGGATCTTTCCGCCCTCCCGCCGGACGCCGGTGAGGAGCGCGTGGAAAAGGACGTCCACCCCGGCCTCGCGCGTCATGCGGTCCAGGATCAGCTTCAGGTACTCCTCGTGAAAAACGTCTCCGCGGATGGCGCCTTCGGCTTTCAGACGCTCCACGATGGTTTTGAAAAGACCGCGGGTCAATTCCAGCCTTTCACCGTTCACCGCGGTGGAGTAGGGCATGAAGGGGTTGACGAGATTGCAGGCGGCCGCGCCGCCGAGACAGCCGCCCGCTTCGACGAGCAGTACCGAAAGCCCCTCCCGCGCCGCGGCGATGGCCGCCGTCACGCCGGTGAAGCCGCCTCCGGTCACCAGAAGATCGTATCGCTTCATCTTGAAATCCTCCCTTCCCGGCGCCTTGCGCCGGGAAAACTTGACGGATCCAGTATACCACGTTTTTCCGGATTTGTCACGGCCTCCGCGGCGCTTTCCGGCCCGGACGGCGCCGGCTCCGGCGCGGGGGGAGGACGGGCGGGGGAAGGCCTGCGCAGACCGGGTCCCGGGAAAAACTTCCGCCCCGGAAACGCGAAAAAAGGCTTGTATTTCTTTCTGCTTTATATTATAATGAATAAAGTACCCCGCGAAAGAATCAACCCCATCGACAAAGAGTTAGGAGGAACAAACATGACTCTCACCGAAGAAGAAAAGCAGCAGAAATACGCAGAGCTTGCCGCTTACATCGATGAGCACAAAAACGAGAAGGGCCCCCTGATGCCCATCATGCAGAAGGCGCAGGAGCTTTTCACCTATCTGTCTCTGGAGACCCAGGTCTTTATCGCCGACCGCGTCGGCGTTCCGGTCACCGACGTTTACGGCGTCGCGACCTTCTATTCGCAGTTCTCCCTGAAACCGAAGGGCGATTACATCATCAGCGTCTGCCTCGGCACCGCCTGCTACGTCAAGGGCTCCCAGGACGTTCTGAACGAAGTGAAAAAGATCCTCGGCATCGAAGCCGGCGAAACCACCGACGACGGGAAATTCACCATTCAGGACACCCGCTGCCTCGGCTGCTGCGGTCTGGCCCCGGTCATGACCATCAACGATAAAGTATACGGCAGACTGGTCCCCGCCGACGTGAAGGGCATTCTCGCCTCCTATTGACCGGACGTCCGGTTTGAACCTATGAAGATTTCTGAAGTCAAAGAGCTTCTCGACGCAGAGGTCCTCTGCTGCGAAGAGGATCTGGAGACCGAGCTGTGCTCAGCTTGCGGCTGCGACATGATGAGCGACGTCCTGGCTTACGTGAAGAATCAGGCCGTACTCCTGACCGGGCTTGTGAACCCCCAGGTGATCAAGACCGCGGAGATGATGGACATGCGGTGCATCGTCTTCGTGCGGAGCAAGCGCCCCACCGAAGACATGCTCCGTCTTGCCGCGGAAACCGATCTGGTCCTGCTCGCTACCCGGTTCACTCTGTTTGAAGCCTGCGGAAGACTGTATCTCAACGGACTGCGCGGCGAAGTGAACTGAAAGGGGGAGAAGACGTGGCAGAAGCGATAACTTTCCACTACGACGTCGACGGAGAAAACTTCACCTCCGCCGGAAACGCCTCGGTGCAGGTGAAGAGAAAGCTCCGCCAACTCGGATTTCCCCCGGAGATCATCAAGCGCGTGTCCATCGCCATGTACGAAGGCGAGATCAACATGGTCATCCACGCCAGCGGCGGGAGCGCCGACGTCACCGTGACGCCCGAGGAGGTCAGGATCGTCCTGACCGACCACGGCCCCGGCATCGCCGACGTGGCGCTTGCGATGCGGGAAGGGTATTCCACCGCCCCGGACAACATCCGTTCGCTCGGATTCGGCGCGGGCATGGGGCTTCCCAATATGAAGCGGTATACCGACACCATGGAGATCGACACCGAAGTGGGGCGCGGCACGACCATTACCATGACCGTGAAGGTCGCCTGACGGAGCGGTAACGATATGACGAACGAATACAGACACTCGGTTTCCCTGGACCGCGACAAGTGCAAGGGATGCACCCATTGCCTGAAGCGCTGTCCCGTGGAGGCCATCCGTATCCGCGACGGAAAGGCGCAGATCAACGCCAACCGCTGCATCGACTGCGGCGTGTGCATCGACGTTTGTCCGAACAAGGCGAAAAAGGCCACCAGCGACAAGCTCGAGGATCTGAAGAAATTCAAATACACGGTGGCGCTTCCCGCCCCGTCGCTTTACGGCCAGTTCGACAACCTCGACGACATCGATTACATCCTGCAGGGCCTTCTGGACCTGGGATTCGACGAGATCTACGAGGTGGCGCGCGCGGCCGAGGTGGTCAGCGGCATGACCCGTCTCTACCTCAACCGCAAGGATATCGAAAAACCGGTGATCAGCTCGGCCTGTCCGGTGATCGTCCGTCTGATTTCCCTTCGATATCCCTATCTGTGTGAAAACATCCTGCCGATCCAGCCGCCCATCGATCTGGCGGCGGCCAGAGCGCGGGAACGCGCCCTGGAAAAGAACCCGGGTCTCAGGCCCGAGGACGTCGGCGTGGTTTTCATTTCTCCCTGCCCGGCCAAGGTGAGCTACATCAAAAACGGCCTGGGCGGCAAAAAATCGGACATCGATCTGGTGCTTTCCATGAGCGACGTCTATTTCGATCTGATCGGCGTGATGAAAAAACAGCTCACGCCCGAACCCATCTCCCGCACCGGCATGATCGGCGTCAGCTGGGCTTCGACGGGAGGAGAAGCGACCGCCATCTTCAACGACAAGTATCTGGCGGCCGACGGCATCGAAAACGTGATCCGCGTCCTGGAACAGATCGACAACGGCAATTTCCCTTATCTGGAATTCATCGAGCTCAACGCCTGCAGCGGCGGGTGCGTGGGCGGCATGATGACGGTGGAGAATCCCTACATCGCCAAGGCGCGTCTCCAGACCCTGAAACGGTATCTGCCGGTTTCGGAAAACTGGGACTTCCGGGACGACGGGGAAAACTCCGATATCCCCGAAAAGTATTTCTCCGATCCGGTGAAATACGCGCCGGTGTCGGCGCTTTCGAGCAACATGTCGGAGGCCATGGAAAAAATGGCCCGGATCCAGGAGATCCACAAAACGCTTCCCGATATCGACTGCGGCTTCTGCGGATCGCCCACGTGCTACTGCTTCGCGGAGGACGTGGTGAAGGGCAACGCCGATATCTCGGAATGCGTGGTCATGATGCGCGAAAAGAAACAGAAGGCGGCAAAGGAAAAAAACCATGAAGATTCGTGAACTGGCGGAAAAAATGGACCTTGCGCCTCTCTCGCTCCCCGACGGGGACCGGGAGGTCGAAGGCTTCTACGCGGGCGATCTTTTGAGCTGGGTCATGGGCCGCGCGAACGCGGGAAACGTCTGGTTTACCATCATGAGCAACGTCAACGTTCTGGCGGTGGCTTCTCTGGTGGATCTTTCGGCGGTGGTCCTCGCCGAGGGGGTGACCCTTTCGGACAAGGACGCCGCGTCGGCTCTGGAAAAGGGGATCAACGTCTTTACCAGCGAAAAGAGCACCTTTGAGCTCTGCGCTCTGGCCGGAGAACTCGCGAAATGAACGTCGCGTGCGACCTGCATCTGCACTCCTGTCTCTCGCCCTGCGGCGACAACGACATGACCCCCGCGAACATCGCAGGCATGGCGTCTCTCAAAGGGCTGGGGATCGCGGCGCTGACTGATCACAACACGTCGAAGAACTGCCCCGCTTTTTTCAGGGCCTGCGAAAGGCTCGGGATCCTTCCCGTCGCGGGGATGGAGATGACCACGGCGGAGGATATCCACGTGATCGCGCTGTTTCCCGACCTGGCTTCGGCCATGGACTTCGACCGGTACGTGGACACCCGCAGGATCCGCATCAAAAACCGCCCCGGGATCTTCGGGGAGCAGCGGATCATGGATGAAGACGACAACGTCGTGGGGGAGGAAGAGGACCTTCTGATCAACGCCCTCTCGATGGATCTGGAGGAGACCGTCGGAAAGGCGCGGGCTTACGGCGCGCTGGCTTACCCGGCGCACATCGACAAGGAAGCGAACGGGATCCTGGCGACCCTGGGATTTATTCCGGAGGAGCCGAAATTCTCCTGCTACGAATTCCACGACCGGAAAAACGCGGAACCCTACCGGGAAAAATACCGTCTCGGCAGCGCGAAATTCATCTTTTCCTCCGACGCCCACTATCTGTGGGATATCGCGGAAGGGGAGGACGCCATGCGCGCGGAGTGCCCGGAGACGGGCGGCGCGGACGAAAGACGCCGCGCGGTTCTGGAGGCGTTTTTATGAAAGAGCTTTCCCTGAACATTCTGGATATCGCGCAGAACTCGGTGAAGGCCGGGGCGCGCCATATCGGGATCCACGTCAAGGAGGAAGGCCCGGAACTCAGCTTTGAAATCGTGGACGACGGCTGCGGCATGAAGCCGGAGCAGGTCGAAAAGCTGGTGGATCCGTTCTTTACCACGCGCACCACCCGCAAGGTGGGCCTCGGCATTCCCTTTCTGAAGCTGGCGGCGGAGCAGTCCGGCGGCCGGATCGAGGTGGAAAGCCGGAGCCGGGAGGATTTCCCGGACGACCCCGGGACGCGGGTCTTCGCTCTGTTTTACAAAGACAGCATCGATTATACTCCCATGGGCGATATCGCCTCGACCCTCGTTTCCCTGATCCAGGGAGCCGACGGGATCGATTACGACTTCACCTGGGAAAACGAATCCGGCTCCGCGGGGCTCTCGACCGCTGAAATGCGGGAGCTTCTGGGAGACGACGTAGCGCTCTCCTCGCCCGAGGTCCTTGCCTGGGCGGGTGAATATATCAGCGAGCAACTGGAAGAAATCAACGCAAATCAGTAAGAAAAAGGAAGGAACGAAGCTATGAAATCTTTGGAAGAACTTGCCGCGATCAGAGACAGAATGAAAAACCGCGTGGTTCTCAGGGAAGGCAGCGGGGAGACCCGCGTCGTGGTCGGCATGGCCACCTGCGGCATCGCCGCCGGCGCCCGTCCGGTCCTGAACGCCTTTGTGGAGCAGGTCGCGAACGAAAACCTCTCCGACCGCGTCACCGTCACCCAGACCGGCTGCATCGGCATCTGCCAGTACGAGCCGGTGGTGGAGGTCTTCGAGGCCGGCAAGGAAAAGGTGACCTACGTCAAGATGACCGCTGAAAAAGCGAAGCGCGTTGTCGAAGAGCATCTTAAGGGCGGCAAGCCCGTTGCTGAATATACCATCGGCAACAACTAAGGAAAGGGTTGGGTAAAAACTTATGATTCGTACACACGTACTGGTTTGCGGCGGTACCGGCTGTACCTCCTCTGATTCTCCGGCGATCCGCGCGGCAATGGAGAAGGAGATCGAGGCCAGAGGACTTGCTGAAGAAGTAAAGGTCGTCCAGACCGGCTGCTTCGGCCTCTGCGCGCTCGGCCCCATCATGATCATCTATCCCGACGGCACCTTCTACAGCCGCGTCACCGTGGCCGACGTCCCCGAAATCGTCGAAGAGCATCTGCTCAAGGGCCGCCCGGTGCAGAGACTCGTCTACAACGATACCGGCGACGGTCAGAAGGCCGAAGGCCCGGTTTCCCTCAATGAAACCGGATTCTACAAGAAGCAGCTTCGCCTGGCGCTTCGCAACTGCGGCGTCATCAACCCCGAAGTCATCGACGAGTACATCGCCATGGACGGCTACGCCGCTCTGGGCAAGGTCCTCACCGAAATGACCCCGAAGGAAGTCATCGACCTGGTGCTGGCCAGCGGTCTGCGCGGCAGAGGCGGCGCGGGCTTCCCGACCGGCCGGAAATGGCTCTTCGCCGCCGGCGGCGAACCGGGCACCAAGAAATACGTGGTCTGCAACGCCGACGAGGGCGACCCGGGCGCGTTCATGGACCGTTCGGTTCTGGAAGGCGACCCCCACGCCGTGATCGAGGCCATGGCCATCGCCGCTTACGCCATCGGCGCCGACGAGGGTTACGTTTACGTCCGCGCCGAATATCCCATCGCGGTCAAGCGTCTCTCCATCGCCATCGCTCAGGCGCGTGAATACGGCCTGCTCGGCAAGAACATCTTCGGGACCGATTTCAACTTCGATATCACGATCCGTCTCGGCGCCGGCGCTTTCGTCTGCGGCGAAGAGACCGCTCTTCTGACCTCCATCGAAGGCAACCGCGGCGAACCGCGTCCGCGTCCTCCGTTCCCGGCGGTCAAGGGCCTGTTCGGACAGCCGACCATCATCAACAACGTGGAAACCTACGCCAACATCCCGCAGATCATCCTCAAGGGCGCCGAATGGTTCAGCAGCATCGGCAGCGAGAAATCCAAGGGCACCAAGGTCTTCGCGCTGGGCGGCAAGATCAATCACACCGGCCTGGTGGAAGTTCCCATGGGCACCCCGCTCTCCACGATCATTTACGACATCGGCGGCGGCATCCCCAACGGCAAGAAGTTCAAGGCTGCGCAGACCGGCGGTCCTTCCGGCGGCTGCATCCCCGCATCCCTGATCGACACCCCCGTGGATTACGAATCCCTCACCGCCATCGGCTCCATGATGGGATCGGGCGGACTGATCGTCATGGACGAAGACAACTGCATGGTGGATATCGCCAAGTTCTTCCTGACCTTTACGGTGGACGAATCCTGCGGCAAGTGCACCCCCTGCCGTGAAGGCACCAGAAGGATGCTGGAGATCCTGGAACGGATCACCGACGGCAGAGGCGAGGAAGGCGACATCGAGCGTCTGGAAGCTCTGGCCAAGACCATCAAGGCCACCGCTCTCTGCGGCCTCGGTCAGACCGCTCCGAACCCGGTGCTTTCCACCATCCGTTACTTCCGCGACGAATACGAAGCCCACATCCGCGAGAAGAGATGCCCGGCGCACGTGTGCCAGAAGCTCGCCCGCTACGAGATCGATCCCGAAAAGTGCAAGGGCTGCTCCGCCTGCTCCAGAAAGTGCCCGGTCGGCGCTATCAGCGGCCAGCTCAAGTCTCCCTTCGTCATCGATCAGACCAAGTGCATCAAGTGCGGGACCTGCATCGACACCTGCAAGTTCGGCGCCATCTCGAAAAACTAAAGAGGGGAAATGAAAGAATGGATATGATCACTCTTACCATCGACGGCATTCAGGTAAGCGTCCCCGCCGGCTCGACCGTTCTCGAGGCTGCGAGAGCTGCCAACGTCAATATACCCACGCTCTGTTATCTGCCCGAAGTGCAGCAGATCGGCGCCTGCCGTCTGTGCCTGGTGGAAGCCACCGGCACCAGAGGCTTCGGCGCGGCCTGCGTGCTGCCCGCCACTGACGGCATGGTCGTCAAGACCAACACGCCGGAGATCCGGGAGCAGAGAAAGATCAACCTGGAGCTGCTGCTCGCCAACCACAACCGCGAATGCACCTCCTGCATCCGCAGCGAGAACTGCGAATTCCAGGCGCTCTGCCGCGAATACGGCGTGGACGGCTATCCCTTCGACGGCGTGAAGACCCCGACGACCATCGACGAGGTCTCCTACTCCATCGTCCGCGACAACTCCAAGTGCATCAAGTGCCGCCGCTGCGTCGCCACCTGCAACAAGATCCAGAAGATCGGCGCCATCGGCGCTTCGAAGCGCGGCTTCAACACCACCATCGGTTCGGTCTTCGGCAGAAGCCTTGCCGACAGCCCCTGCGTCAACTGCGGACAGTGCATCCTGGCCTGCCCCACCGGTGCTCTGCATGAAAAAGAGAGCATCCAGGAAGTCTGGGAAGCCATCGGCGATCCCGCGAAGCACGTGGTCGTGCAGCCGGCTCCGGCCGTCCGCGCCACCCTGGGCGAAGAGTTCGGCCTTCCCATGGGCACTCCGGTCACCGGAAAGCTTGCCGCCGCTCTCAAGAGACTCGGCTTCGACAAGGTGTTCGACACCAACTACGGCGCCGACCTCACCATCATCGAAGAGGGCAACGAATTCATCTCCCGCCTGAAGGATCCGAACGCGGTCCTGCCGATGATCACCTCCTGCTCGCCGGGCTGGATCAAGTACTGCGAAACCTTCTTCCCCGAATTCATCCCGAATCTTTCCTCCTGCAAGTCGCCTCACGAAATGCTGGGCGCCATGATCAAGAGCTACTACGCCGAAAAGGCGGGCATCGATCCGAAGGATATCTTCGTGGTCTCGGTCATGCCCTGCACGGCCAAGAAGTTCGAGGCCAAGAGAGCCGAGCTTGCCAACGTCGACGGACTTCCCGACGTGGACGCCGTCCTTACGGTCCGTGAGCTCGCCCGCATGATCAAGCAGGCCGGCATCGATTTCGCCCGTCTCCCGGACGAGGACTTCGATTCCTTCTTCGGCGCCTCCTCCGGCGCGGCCGATATCTTCGGCGCGACCGGCGGCGTTATGGAAGCGGCTCTCCGGACGGTGTACGAGATCGTCACCGGCAAGACCCTCGAGGACGTGAACTTCACCGCGGTGCGCGGTATCGAAGGCGTCAAAGAGGCTGAGGTCGACGTGGACGGCACCATCGTGAAGGTCGCCGTGGCCAACGGCACCGGCAACGCGGAGAAGCTCCTCAACGCGGTCAAGAGCGGCGAGAAGCAGTATCACTTCATCGAGGTCATGGGCTGCCCGGGCGGATGCGTCTGCGGCGGCGGCACCCCGATCGTCTCCTCCAAGGATCGCGCCTATCTCAACGTCAAGGCGGAAAGAGCGAAGGCCCTTTACCGGATCGACGCCGACAAGGCGGTCCGCAAATCCCACGAGAACTCCTCGGTCATGGCGCTTTACGGCGAAGGCTCCTACCTCGGCGAGCCCAACGGCCACAGAGCGCATGAGCTTCTGCATACCCACTACGCTCCGCGCAAGAAGTACGAATAAGTTCCTTCCTTCCAGAATACCCCCCCGGCCGGATCGAAACCGATCCGGCCGGGGGTTTTCATGTGTTTCGTATGAGAATCAGTCGGTGATTTTGAAGATCTTCGTCACGGACTTTTTGTTGAGACTGATGAATTCCTTTACTTCGATCTCCACGTCGCTTTCGGCATCGTTCAATTCATAAGCGACCTCGACATCGAGAGTTACGCCGGTACGGATTTCTTTCGTTTGATTATCTGAACTGTATTTTGCGGCGTCGTCGACAAAATAGGATTTATTCAGTCCGACTCCGTTTTGATATGCTTCATCGTCCAAAGCAATCATAAAGCTGATGGCGTTTTCCCCGTTGTTGGTGAAGCCATAGGTTACGATTATAACAGGTTTGCCTTCGAAATCCTCAGCAAGGCGGGAACTCTTGATTTCCACCTTGTAATTCCCGAGAATGCCAACACCCTCTTCATCAGGCGCTTCTGGCTTGGATGCTTTATCCTGGGAAGATGAGTTGTTGTTTGAAGAAGCGGAATTGTCTGAGGTAT
Source organism: Clostridia bacterium (assembly GCA_017441705.1). GTDB lineage: Bacteria > Bacillota > Clostridia > Oscillospirales > QAMX01 > RUG11797. Next base: position 33,625 of record JAFRWU010000039.1, read on the forward strand.
CGCTTGAATTACTGGCGACAGCCATCAGGGTGAACAGAGCGACGATCAGGATCGTCAAAATGACCCGAACGGTTTTCTTCATGACGTGTTTTCCTCCAAACGTATAATATCAATACGGCGATCAATCCCGCCGCGGGATACATGATGATGTCCCCGAAATCAAAAGTTCCGGGTATTATACCGAGCCGCTGAAAGACTTCGTAAGCAAAACCAATGCCCGACGATAACAAGAAAGACACGGAAACAAGTTTCCAAAGAAGATACAGAGAGAAGAACATGGCATATGCCCAAAGAAAATCTGCCATATAGTACCGAATCACCCGGGCAATATGGGAGGATCCCGGGAGCAGGAAGGGAAACGCAAGGGACATATGAAGCTTCATGGGATCATCCTGATACAGGAAAACGTACAAACATCCACCCGCAAACAGAGAGACAAAGCACTGATACAAACAGAAAAGGTTCGTTTTCTTCATAAGCAGCCCGTTTCCTTGAGAATAGAAACATAATAACACAAATGTGTTCGTATGTCAACATATGTATTCAATCAACGACGGGGAATAAAATACAATATCTCCATGGGAGGGGATATGTATGGCGATGATCTATTTGGACCCTGTCGTTGTCGGCGATGTAATTGCAGAATTCCGGAAGAGCAAAGGCTTGTCACAGGAAGTTGTCAGCGGCTTTGCCGATATTGGAAGAACGCATTTGAGCGCGATCGAAAGAGGAGAACGGAAACCGACGCTGGAAACGCTTTTCAGGATCAGCCGTGCGATAAGGGTGCCTATGGCGGATATCGTGCGGGAGATTGAAAAAAGAATACAAGATTGAAAATACCCCCGGCCGGATCGAAACCGATCCGGCCGGGGGTTTTGCGGAGGCCTTCCGAAACGCTGCGGGAGCCTCTCCGCGGGCTTTGCCGCCGCTCATGCAGCGGATATGCCGCTGTTGTCAAAAACGGAGATCCCCCGGAAGGGAGGCGCTTCGTATGGAAGTGCCTCCTTCTCATTTGAACGGGAGATACTTGAAAGCGCCGCATGTGCATGGTATCTTCATATCAACAGATCACATTATTGAAGAAGTATGAGAAGACACCTTATCAGTCAGCCCTGTAAAGCCTTCCCCTCGGAGGGGAAGGCTTGAATAGTATCGTCAACCGAAGGCTTCCCTTATGAGGGCTTCCCCTCGGAGGGGAAGCTGTCAGCGTTAGCTGACTGATGAGGTGATAAGGCCTTCCCCTTTGAGGGGAAGGTGGGCCGCGAAGCGGCTCGGATGAGGTGTTCCCCGCGGATGAGGTGGAGACGCACCTCTGTCTGCGGTCTTGGCGAGCATCGGATTCTGCCTCACAGAATCCAAGAAACAAAACCGGCGCGGCCGTTACGGTCACGCCGGTTTCCTGTTCTTTTGAGCCGATCATTGCCTCCTCGAAGCAGCTTCTTTATGGAGCACGCCCGAAGGGATCTCCGTTTTTCAGAGTACGCTTTACATCTCCAGGATGTACTTCATGATGTCGTCGTCGGAGTCGGGAAGTCCCTCGTGTCCGAAATCGGGATAGAGGACGATCTCCTTGTCGCTTTCGATGCGGTTGTAGGCGGCGAACTGGCTGGAAGGAGGACAGATGGTGTCCATCAGGCCGGTATACATCCGCACGCGGCAGCGGATCCGGTGGGCCAGATTGTGGTTGTCCACGTAACCGAGCTTGGTAAAAGTCTCCTTTTCGTGCGCGTGAGTGGGATCGGTGTGGCGGAAGAACTGGGTGATATCCTCGTAGGCAGCCTTCGCCAGATCCATTTCCCACACCCGCCGGTAGTCGGAAAGGAACGGATAGACCGGCGCCGCCCGGTTCAGGGTCGGGGTCAGGGCCGCGCAGGCGAGGGTCAGTCCGCCGCCCTGGCTGCCGCCTGTGGCGGCCACGCGGGTCTCATCCACGTAGGGAAGCGCCATCACGATGCGCGCAAGCTGAGCGCAGTCGAGGAAGACGTTGCGGAAATACAGCTTTTCGGGCTCGTCCTCCAGTCCGCGGATGATGTGTCCGTTCAGGGTGTTGCCTTTGACCGGAATGATATCCTCCGAAAGGCCGCCCTGCCCGCGGCAGTCGAGGGCCGCCACCACGTAGCCGGCACCCACGTAGCCGAGCTTGGAGGAGAAGGAGCCGCAGTCGCCGGTGTACCCGTGGAACATCAGGACGGCGGGGAGCTTTCCCTCCCGCGCCTTCGGACGCAGGAGCTTGCCGTGGATTCGTGCGCCGCCCATCCCGGTGAACCAGAGATGGTAGCATTCGGCGCCCGGCGCCTGGAATGCGGCGGGCTCCAGCTCGTAGTCGGTGCCGAGGGCTTCCATATCGGCGATCGAGCGGTCCCAGAATTCGTCCAGGTCGGCGGGACATTCGTTGATCCCGCGGTATTTGCGCAGTTCCTCCAGAGGCATGTCGATCAAAGACATAATCGTCACTCCTTATTTTTGATGATCCCGTTCACGGATCTCATTGCGTTTGATTTTGCCGGAGATGGTTTTCGGAAGCTCGTCGACGAACTCCACCGCACGGGGGTATTTGTAAGGCGCGGTATGGTTCTTGACGTAATTCTGCAGCTCTTTTTTGAGCTCCTCCGAGGGCTCGTAGCCGCGGGCCAGGACGATGGTGGCCTTGACGATCTGGCCGCGGACCGGATCGGGGACGCCGGTGACGGCGCATTCCAGAACCGAGGGGTGCTCCATCAGGACGCTTTCCACCTCGAAGGGCCCGATGCGGTAGCCGGAGGATTTGATGATGTCGTCGGTGCGGCCTACGTACCAGAGGAATCCGTCCTCGTCCACCCAGGCGGTGTCGCCGGTGTGGTAATACCCGTCGCGGATCACGCTGTCGAGAAGTCCCGCCGTATCTTTATAATAGCCGGAGAACATGCCGCAGGGCTTGCCGTTCCGGATGTCGATCACGATCTCGCCCACGACGCCGGGGGCGCAGGGCTTGTGATCGGCGTCCACGACCTTCAGACTGTAGACGGGGGAGGGCTTGCCCATGGAGCCGGGACGGTTTTTCATCCAGTAGAAGTTGGCCACGGTCAGGGTGGTTTCGGTCTGACCGAACCCCTCCATCAGGGAAAGTCCGGTGGCCTCCTTGAATTTGTCGTGCACCTCGGGATTCAGGGCTTCGCCCGCGGTGGTGGCGTGCTTCAGGGAGGAAAGGTCGTATTTCGAAAGATCCTCCTTGATGAAGAAGCGGTAAATGGTGGGCGGCGCGCAGAAGGTGGTGATTTTGTAATCGCCGATCTTCCGGAGCAGGTCGTCTGCGTGGAAACGGTCCATGTCGTAGACGAATACCGCCGCTTCCATGAACCACTGACCGTAGAGCTTGCCCCACATGGCCTTCATCCATCCGGTTTCGGACACGGTCAGATGCAGTCCCTCGGGATCCACCCTGTGCCAGTATTTGGCGGTGGTGATGTGGGCGATGGGATAATAGAAATCGTGCATCACCATTTTCGGCATGCCGGTGGTGCCGGAGGTGAAATAGAGGAGCATCGTGTCGCCGTTCTCCGCGCGCTCTGCGGGGGGAACGAAGGGCGGCGCCTTCTCCGCGATCTCGTCGTAGAAGAGCCAGCCGTCGTGCTTTTTGCCCACGGTGATGTGGGTGATCGGGCGGTCGATCCGGGCGAACGCGGCCTCGCATTCGCCGATCAGATGCTCGTCGGGGATCGCGATCAGGGCCGAAACGTCGGCGGCCGCGATCCGGTATTCGATGTCCTTCGCGGCAAGCTGATTGGTGGCGGGGATGCCGATGACGCCCAGCTTGTGCAGCGCGATGATGGTGTACCAGAATTCATACCGGCGTTTCAGGATCAGAAGCGCTTTGTCGCCCTTTTTGAGACCCTCCGCCGCCAGAGCCGAGGCGATCCGGTCGCTTTCCCGGGACACGTCGCCGAAGGTGATGCGCTTCTTTTCGCCGGTTTCGCCGATCCAGAGCATGGCGAGCTTGTCCGGCTCCTTTTTGGCGAGCGCGTCCACCACGTCGTAGGCGAAATTGAAATGCTCGGGAACGGCGAAGGAGAGAGAGGTGAGGACGCCGTTCTCGTCGAATACCTCCCGGACGTATTTTTTATGGAAATCATATGCCATTTGGAATTTGCCTTCTTTCAGAGATCAGGTGTTTTTGATGATGACGGCCAGAAACTTGCAGTCGGCGCCGCCTGCGGCGGCCATACCGTGACGGGAAGAGGCGTTGTAAATCACCGAGTCGCCCTTTTTCATCAGGAACTCGTGATCCTCCACCTTCATCCGCATTTCCCCTTCCAGAACGTAGTCGAATTCCTGCCCTTCGTGGGTGGAATAGGGGATGGGGACGTCGTCGCCTTCGAAGCGGGCGACAACGACAAAGGGCTCCGCGCCTTTGTTTTTGAAGAGGTAGGCCATGTGCTGGTAATGAAAGCCCTTCCGGCGTTCGATGGGCAGACCTTCGCCCGCGGGAACGTACTGATACAGGGAAAGCTTCGGCATCTCGCCGGTCAGAAGCTCGGTGATGTCGATGCCGAGCCGGCCGGCCGCCCGGAAGAGGAACGTGAAGGAATAATCCCGCTCGCCTTTCTCGTACTCTCTGTATTCCTCCAGGGAAACGTCGGTGGCGCGCGCCATTTCTTCCTCGCTGATATCCAGAAGATCGCGAAGCCCGCGAAGCCGCTCCGCAATGAAGGTAATTCGATCATCCATAGCTGACCATCCTTTCGCCGAAAAAGAAGAAAACGGCGGGGAAGACCGCGGTTTGCCGTCCCGTTCCGGCCCCGGCGCGGGATCTGCGAAGGACGGCAGAATGCGCTTTTTCCCCTTTTGAATTACGTTGATTCTACCAAACTGCAGAGAAGAAGTCAAGCGGCAACTGCCGGGCGGGGCAAGGATTGGACGAATCCACAAAAAGCGGGGAAATAAAGGGTTGAAAAAGTGAAAATATGCGCTATAATGAAAGAAGACGGAAGGCGCTATGCCGCCGGTCTGATTATTGTTACAGAGAAAGGATATGGATCATGGCAAAATTGAAGCTCGGTATCATCGGCTGCGGCGGCATCGCCAACGGCAAGCATCTTCCCTCGCTGAAAAAGGTCCCCGAGGTGTCGCTTGTGGCCTTCTGCGACATCATCGTGGAGCGGGCTGAAAAGGCGGCGAAGGAATACGGCGCGAAAGGCGCGCGCGTTTACAGGGACTACAAGGAAATGCTCGAAAAAGAGAAGCTGGACGTGGTCAACGTCCTGACCCCGAACCGCGAGCACAGCGAGATTTCCATCGCCGCCATGGAAGCGGGCTGCCACGTCATGTGCGAAAAGCCTATGGCTTACAACGCAGCCGAGGCGCTGAAAATGCTGGAAACCTCCAGAAAGACCGGGAAAAAGCTCACCATCGGCTATCAGAACCGCTTCCGCCCCGATTCCCTGTTCCTGAAGGAAATGGCTTTGAACGGCGAATTCGGCGACATCTACTACACCAAGGCCCATGCCGTCAGGCGCCGCGCCGTCCCCACCTGGGGCGTGTTCCTCAACGAGCATGAGCAGGGCGGCGGTCCGCTGATCGACATCGGCACCCACGCTCTGGACCTGGCGCTCTGGATCGGCGACAACTACAAACCGAAATACTGCGTCGGCACCACCTATCACAAGCTGAACAACGATACCAACCAGGGCAACGCCTGGGGCAACTGGGATCCCGCGAAGTTCACCGTGGAAGACAGCGCCTTCGGCTTCATCGTCATGGAAAACGGCGCCACCATCAATCTGGAGGCTTCCTGGGCTCTGAATACGCTGGACGTGATCGAAGCCAGCGTTTCGCTCTCCGGCACCAAGCTCGGCGCCGATATGCGCGACGGCCTCCGGATCAACGGCATCACCCACAACCGCCAGTATCAGTATTCCCCGAACCTCGAAGCCGGCGGCGCCGCCTTCTTTGAAGGCGTCGGCAACGAAGCGCCCGCCGTGGTGGAGGCGAAGCAGTGGATCAAGGCCGTGATCGACGACGGCACCCCGGTGGTCCTGCCTGAGCAGGCCTACGTGGTTTCCTGCATCCTGGAGGGCATCTACAAATCCGCCGCCAGCGGCAAGCCCTTCTACTTCGAAAATCTCTGATCGAAAGACAGACGAAAAGAACTCCGGCGAAGCTTCGCCGGAGTTCTTTTTGCCGTTTATTACCCCACGTGCCGGGCGCGGGCGATAAAGTCGTCCTGCTCCTCCTCGGGAAGATCGACAAACCGCGCGTTCCAGCCGCAGACCCGGATCTGCAGATTCCGGTAATTTTCCGGCTCCGCCTTGGCTTTCCGGAGGGTCGCCTCGTCCAGAACATTGATCTGGATCGCCATCCCGCCCCGGTCGAAATAGGTGTCGATCAGCCGCCGGACGTCCGCAAGCCCCTCCGCGCCTGAAAAGACGGAGGCGTGCAGCGAAAGGTCCAGCACCGTCCCGTCGGGGATCAGGGCGTGATCGAAGGCGGTGGCCGACAGGATCAGGGACGTCGCGCCTGCCCGGTCCTGCCCCGTGGCGGCGCACAGGTTTTTTGCCAGCGGCTCCCCGGCCTTCCTGCCGTCGGCGCCCGCGCCGGTCTTTTCTCCGAAGGCGAAGCGCCAGTCGATGGAGAACCCGCCGAGACGGAAGACGCCGCCCCGGCCGTTCGGCCTGCCGTTGACCGCCGAGGCAAGCGTTTCGACGATCCTCCGGGAGAGAAAATCGGTCTCGGGGAGGCCGTTGCCGTATTTCCGGGGATCCTTGCGGATCCGGAGGCGGAAGATCTCCGCTCCCCGCCAGTCGTTTTTCAAAAGTGTGAGAAGAGAAGGGATCGTCAGGGCTTTTTCCTCATAAACGATCCGCTTGATCTGGCAGAGCGCATCCGCCGCGTCGGCAAGGCCGAAAGCGGAAATCGAGGAATTGTTGTATTTCGCGCCGCCGGAGTAGACGTCCGCGCCGTTCCGGAGGCAGTCGAGATAGGTGGCGGAAAGAAGCGGCGCGGGATTGAGGGAGGGATAAAACCGTTCGTAGGCGGAAATCTGATCCGCGGCCTTTTCCGCGACCGCCGCGAGCGTTTCCAGATACGCGTCGAAAAGCGAATCGAAAGAGCTTTCGTCAAAAGACGCCGCGGGGAAGAGAAGCCGCCCGGACAGCAGAGAATACCCGCCGGTGAGGGTGATCTCCAGGACCTTCGCCAGATTGATCCGTCCGTTGCAGGTGCACGGCACCTCCCGCCCGGCGCTGGCCGGCTCGTAACAGCCGATGATCACGTAATCGCGGGCGTCCCCGGGCGTTTCGCCAAGGGAGATCAGCGCCTTTTCCACCGCCCGGTCGTTCATGAAGACGAAGGAATTCTTGCCCGCACGGATCATCCGGAGGACCGTTTCGATGAGGTCGGCGGGCGTGTCTCCCGTGACGCGGATGTGGATCTTGGGATCGTAAAGGCCGAGCTTCTCGTATTCCCGGAGGAAAAGACGGGTCAGGGCGTTGGATTTGTCGCGGCCGTCCCGGTCGGAGCCCGCGAGGTACAGGGGGATGTTGGCCTGGATCTTCATGGAGGACCATTTCGCGAGGTACCGGTCGACCAGATTCGCCGCGTCCTCCCCGGTCAGGGTCCCCTCTTCCAGATCCTTCCTGTAATAGGGGAACAACAGACCGTCGGGATTCCCGAGGGAACGCAGGTTTTCCCCCTCCACCGTGTGCTGCACGAGATAGTAGAGGAAAGAGAGCTCCATGGCCTCGTAAAGCGTTCCGGGAGCGCCGGCCCTGAGAGAGGCGAGACAGTCGGCAAGCGCCTCCCGCCCCTTTTCGCGCGCAAGGACTTCAAAGCGTCCGATCAGGGCGAGAAAAGCGAGGAGCACGGTTTCGGCGGAACGATACAGGAGGTTTTCCGGGTCGCTTTCCCGGAAATCGCGCACCCGACGGAGAAGTCCCGGCACCCCGAGAGTGATAACCGCCGGCCAGTCGGGGCAGGTGTGGCCGAAATCGGTGTCTCCGGTGAACAGAAGCTCCGAGAGGGCGGGCTCGTTTTCCGAAAGGATCGCCCGCATCTCTCCTTCGCGGAGAGCCTGAAGCCGCTCCTCCCGGAGCGTCACCAGGATCGACTGGCGCGCCCGGTCGTCCTCCTCCACGGTTTTCGCGGGAACGGCGGAAGCAAAGGCGCAGTTGAGACGGTCGGCAAAGATATCCTCGTCATAAAGCGCAAGCTGCCCTTCGGTGAGGATCACGCGCATGGCCTCCGCCTTGCGGAGAGGAAGCGGAATCGATTCGTCGGCGAAGATCCCGCGGCACTTTTTCATCAGCGCATCGTAGGAAAGCCCGGATCCTTCCAGGAACACGGGCGAGGTATACTGGGTTTCCAGAGCTTTGCTTTCGCGGGGCAGGGGAGGAATACGCATCGAAGCACCCTCTTTTCCGGGACGTCTGTCTGCTTTTCCTCATTATATGCCCTGAAAAGAGAGAAGTCAAGAAGCGAAAAAGAAAGGCGGAACGCGCTTTCGGCGCGTTCCGCCTGCGGGACAGGGGGAATCATTTCTTGATCAGCTGGGACATGTAAAGCTCGTAATACTTGCCCTTCTTCGCCATCAGCTCGTCGTGGGTGCCGCTTTCCGCGATGCCTTTATCCGCGATATACATGATCCTGTCGCAGGATTTGATGGTGGAAAGGCGGTGGGCGATGATGAAGGAGGTGCGGCCCTTGAGCATGTTGTTGATGCCGATCTGCAGCATCTTTTCGGTCTGCGTGTCGATGGAAGAGGTGGCCTCGTCCAGGATCAGGATCCGGGGATCCGAAAGGATGGTGCGCGCGAAGGAGATCAGCTGCTTCTGTCCCTGGGAAAGACGGCCGCCGCGCTCGTAAAGCTCGGTGTGATATCCGTCCTCCATGGCCTCGATAAATTCGGAGGCGCGCACGATGTCGCAGGCCTTCTTCATATCCTCCTCGGTGGCGTCGAGCCGGCCGTAGGAAAGGTTGTCGGCGATGGTGCCGGAGAAGATGATGCTGTCCTGCAGCATGATGCCCATCTGCGCCCGGAGCGAGTGGATGGTGACCTTGGAGATGTCGTGCCCGTCGATCAGCACCCGTCCGCCCGTCAGATCGTAGAACCGGGAAATCAGATTCACGATGGTGGACTTGCCCGCGCCGGTAGGCCCGACCAGAGCCACCCGTTCGCCGGGATTCACGTCGAAGGACACGTGCTCCAGAACGTTGTGTCCCTTTTCGTAGGCAAAGGTGACGTCCTCGAAGGTGACGCGGCCCTGGATATCGGGAAGCTCTTCAGCGTTTGTCTCGTCGTGGATGGTGATGGGCTCGTCGATGGTTTCGAAGATGCGTTCCAGATAGGCGATGGAGTTGATGAAGCTGTTGTAGATGTTGGCCAGGTTGGAGATCGGCCCCCAGAATCTGCCCGCGTAGCTGGTCATGGCGACCAGGGTGCCGTAGGAGACCGCGGGCACCATCCAGCGGATGCCGGTCAGATAGATCGCCGCGGTGATCAGGATCGAGATGCATTCCACCGAAAGCCACACGCCGTTGGAGGGATAGACCTGCATCATCCAGACCTTGCGGTATTCTTCGGACAGGCGGCGGAAGATGCCGGCGTTCAGCTCTTCGCGGGCGAAGATCTGGGTGACCTTCATGCCGTTGATGCTTTCGGCCACGTAGGCGTTGATGTTGGAATTCTTGTTGGACACCTTCTGCCAGGCCTTGCGGGTCGCGGGGGTCAGGAAGACCACGATGCCGATGAAGAAGGGCAGGCCCGCCACGATCACGAAGGACAGGGTCACGTCGGTGAGGAACATGAACACCGCGATAAAGACGATGTTGATGATATCTATGAAGAAATTCAGGATGCCGTTGGAAAGGATATCCGAGACGTTGTTGACGTACTGCACCACGCGGACCAGGATCTTGCCGTGCGGGCGGCTGTCGTAGTAGTCGAAGCTCAGATACTGCAGATGCTTGAAAAGGTCGGTACGGATCTCGTAGATGATGGTCTGCGCCACCCGTGCCATGATCCGGGACCGCAGGACGTTCAGCCAGATGGTGGCCGACATGGAAACGAGCAGGAGCACCGAGACGATGACAAGCATCTTGATATCCTTGCCCGGGATGGCGACGTCGACCGCGTATTTGGTCAGGCGGGGGTTGATCAGGGAAGCGATGCTGGCCAGAGCCGAAAGGGCAAGGGCCAGAAGCATCCTCCACTTGTGCTTGAGGATATACGCCGAAGCGCGGACGAGATGCTTCAGACTGAACGGGGTTTCCAGCGTTTCGTCGATATCGAACTTGTTCCGTGCCATCAGTCTGCACCTCCTTCGCTTGCTGCTTCGGTGACGCCGGACATGATGCCCTCGTTCTGCAGCATGAAGGTTTCGTAGTAGTAGCCTTTCTTTTCCATCAGCTCGTCGTGGCTGCCGGTCTCACGGATGCTTCCGTCGGCGTTCAGGATCAGGATCTGATCGGCGTCGCGGACCGAGCTGACGCGGTTGGCGATGACGATGCGGGTGCATTTGAACTCGTCTTTCGCGAGCTGATTCCAGATATACTGTTCGGTTTCCACGTCGACGGCGCTGGTGGTGTCGTCCAGGATCAGGATGGAGGGCCGGACCGCAAGCGCGCGGGCCAGGGCGATCCTCTGACGCTGGCCGCCGGAAAGGCCGATGCCGCGTTCGCCCACGATGGTGGAGTAGCCATCGGGCATTTTCCGGATGAAGCTGTCGGCGTCGGCGGCCACGGCGAATTTCTTGACGTCCTCTTCGGGCAGATCCTCGTCGCCGTAGGCGATATTGGAGTCCACGGTTTCGGAGAAGAGGAAAACGTCCTGAGTCGCCATGCCGATGTTGCTTCGGAGATAGGCGAGATCGTATTTCCGCACGTCTACCCCGTCGATCTTGACCGAGCCCTCCTTCACGTCGAAGAAACGCCCGATGAGGCTGGCGATGGTGGTTTTGCCGGAGCCGGTCGGTCCCATGATCGCCAGCGTCTCGCCCGGCTTCAGATGGAAATCGATATCCCGGAGCACCACGTTGGAATCGTAGGCGAAGGTCACGTGGTCGAAATCGATCCGGCCCGCAGGCTTTTCATCCTTCTTGTAGGGATCCTTGGGATTCACGATGGAGGAATTGGCGTAGTAAAGCTCCATGACCTTGTTGGCCGAGGTCAGGAAGCGCTCGAAGTCGTTCAGGAGCATGCCGATGGTGCTCATCGGATTGGAGATCGCCCAGGAAAGCGAAAGATAGATCGCGAGCTGTCCGATGGAAAGGTCGCCCCAGATGCAGAAGAGACCGCCGAAGAAGGTGATCAGGATGCCCAGCGACTGGGAGAAGGTCTCCATCAGGGGGTAAAATTTCAGCCAGGTGAAGGTCGCCTTCAGATTGGCGTCGCGGAAGGCGACGTTGAACTTGTCAAACCGTTCGCACTCGTATTCTTCCTTGGCGAAGGCCTTGACCACGCGGTTGGATTCGATGTTTTCCTGCGCGAAGCCGTTCAGCTCGGTCAGTCTGTCGCGCGTGGCGCGGAAAAGGGGACGCGCGGTCTTGGAGAAGCGGTTCCTGGCGATCATGAAAAGCGGGCTGGTCAGGACCAGGATCAGCGTGAATTTCCAGTTGATGGTGAAAAGATAGATGATCGCGGCCACGTAGATCACGACGGCGTTGGTCAGCATGCGGATCACGTTGGTGGAGAAGTGGCGGACCATATCGAGGTCGCCGGTCAGCCGGGTCATCAGGTCGCCCGAGCGGCTCTTGCTGTAATAGCTCATATCCAGGCTCTGCAGCTTTTCATAAAGATACGTGCGCAGCGACACCTTCATGCCCTGCGCCGCCTGCTCGAACAGGACGATCATCAGGTAGCTTGCGCCCATCCGGAAATAATGGACGGCGATCATCAGGAGGATCAGGGTGACGAGCTCTTCCGGATGGCGTTCGATCACGCCGGATCCGTTGTCCACGCCCACCACGACGCGGTCGATGATGCGTCCGGTGATCGACGGGGTGACGACCACCATCGCCGAAATGACGATCTGCATCACGAGAGCCGTGATATATCGCCCGTGATATCCTTTGAAGTTCTGCCAGACCCATTTGTACGTATACATCCGGCACCTTCCTTTCACGGCGCTTCGGAGGTTCGGAAAAGTTTCCCGCGCGCCGCAGTTTTTTATCTCTATGCAGTATAAAGGAAAGCGGTGTGGATGGCAAGCCTTTTTTCAAAAAAGTATGACAAAATGTCTTGAAGGGAAAACCGTTCATTTGTCCAAATTTGCCCCTTGCTTTTTGTGCAAAATAGAAAAGAGCGCTTTTTTCGCGAAAAAGGCGAAAAACCGGGAAACGGCTTTCCCCGGGAGCCCTCCCGGCGGCGTCTTCGCCTTCCGGAGAAGACTTGCTTCTTCACCCGGAGGAAGCCCGGCGGTCCCCGGGCTCCCGGCGCGAAAGCGCAGGGTGTCGAAGCCGCTGAGGATCTTATGCGCGGGCTTGTCGGGCGCCGCCTTCCGCCCTTTTCGCACGACGCCGAAATTTTGCACAAAGCCCCTTGCATTGGCGCAGCTTTTATGGTACAATCAATACAAACAAGACGAAAGGAAGCGATCGGATGAAAATCACCGTCAACGACAAGAAGTTATCGGTCAACGAATGGACCCGGAACCGGATCGACAACAAGCTCTCCAAGCTTGACCGTTACTTCAGGGCGGACGCCGAAGCCTTCGTGAAGCTTTCGGAAGAACGCGGGATCTACAAGGCGGAGGTCACCGTCAATGCCGACAGAATGGTCTACCGCGCCCAGGAAAAGAGCGGCGACGTGACGGCCTCCTTCGACGCGGCGGTGGACGCCATCGACCGGCAGATCCGGAAGAACAAGACCCATCTGGAAAAGAGACTGCGCTCCGGCGCCTTCGACAAGTTCACTCCGATGGAGCCCGAACCGGAACCGGAAAAGTACGACGTCATCCGCGTCAAGAGATTCGATATCCGTCCGATGACCGTGGACGAGGCGATCCTGCAGATGAATATGCTGAACCACAAATTCTACGCCTTCCGCAACAGCGCCGACGACGAACGCTTCTGCGTGGTTTACAAACGCGAAGACGGCGGGTACGGCCTGATCGAAAGCGACTGACGGTCACAGATGCGACGCGTCCCGCGGCATACCGCCGCGGGACGCTTTTCGTCTTCCGGGGGGAGTGCGGAACGGGGAAGATTGGACAAGGGAAGGACGAAAAAAACGCGGGCTTCTGTCATTCTGTCGATTGCGCGGAAGAAGAGAGAGTGGTACAATGAAAAAAAGCGATTTTTTCGGGAAGACGAAAGGAAGACGGAACGCGTGAAAGCCACAGACCTGACCAACGGGAACCCGTTGAAGCTGATTTTTCTTTATTCGCTGCCCATTATTCTGGGCAATATCTTCCAGACCTTCTACAGCGCCGCCGACACCGCCATCGTGGGACGGTTCGCGGGACTGGAACGGCTGGCGGCGGTAGGCGCCACCGGTTCCCTGAGCTTTTTCATTTTCGGATTTCTCTACGGGCTGACCGGGGGGTTCTCCATCACCATCGCCCAGCGCCGCGGCGCGAAGGACTGGGAAGGCCTCCGCAAGGCCGAAGCGCACGCCGTCATGCTGACGGCGGGACTGGTGATCCTGGTCACTGCGGTCTCGATCCCTCTGGCCCGGCCGATGCTCCGGCTGATGAACACGCCGGAGGACATCATGAGCCTTTCGGTTTCCTACCTTTCGATCATTTTCGCGGGCACCGCCTTTTCGGCGACCTACAATCTTGTGGCCAGCATCCTGCGCGCGGTCGGAGACAGCCGGACCCCGCTCTATTTCCTGATTTTTTCCAGCCTTCTGAACATCGGCCTGGATATCCTCTTTATCGTGCCGCTGCAGATGGACGTAGCCGGCGCGGCCATCGCCACCATCCTGTCGCAGGGGGTCTCGGGGCTTCTGTGCGTGGTCTACGCCTTTAAACGCTATCCGGAGCTGCGCCTCCGGAAGAGCGATTTCCGCCTCGATCGGAAGCTGATCGGCGCGATGCTCCGCCTCGGCCTTCCTATGGCCCTGCAGTCCTCCATCACTGCGGCGGGCATGATCATCCTGCAATCGGCCCTGAACGGCTTCGGCTCCACCACCGTGGCGGGCTACACCGCGGCCAACAAGGTGGAAAGCTTCGTCACCATGCCGGGCTTCGCCCTGTCCACCGCCATGGCGAACTTCGCCGGACAGAACTTCGGCGCGAAGAAGTACGGCCGCGTCCGCGCCGGGATACGGTGCGGCTGCGGGATCATTCTGGTGTGGTCGACGGTATCGGCGATCTTCTGTCTGTTCCTTGCGATGCCGGTCATGCGGCTTTTCGTCACGGGCGATCCGGTTTCGGTCTGGAAAACGCTCCAGGCAGGCCAGACCTTCCTCACCATCCTCGCCTGGTTCTTCCTGCCCTTCAACGCCCTGTTCATTTTCCGCAGCACCCTGCAGGGCATCGGCAAGAGCATCTATACCCTGATCGGCGGCACCATCGAGATGGTGATGCGCGTGGCGGTGGCGTTTTTCCTGCCCGGCGTCCTGGGCTTCGCCGGGGTGTGCCTTGCGGGTCCCGCCGCGTGGATCGGGGCCGATATCGTCCTGATCATCGCCTATTTCCGCGAGATACGGAAATTCCCGAAGGAGGACCAGCCCGATCCGGTCCCGGCGGAGGCCTGAACCGGAAAGAGAGAGTCAGCGAAAGGAAGCATATGGTACCGGTATATGGAAAGGACCGTGTGATATGACAAGACGTGAACGGGTGATCGCCGCGCTTCGGTTTGAGAAACCCGACTTTATTCCGTACCAGATTAATTTCACAGGCCGGATGAGAGACAGAATGAAGGAGTATGCCGGAGAAGAGTTCTTTTCAAAGATCGACAATCATCTGTATCAGATCGATCTTTCCAAACCTCAACGGGATCTCGGCAATGAGCGGTCGGTGGACGAATACGGCGTCATCTGGAACAAGTCCGGCGTTGACAAGGATATCGGCGTCGTGGAGCGTTATCTGATAGAGGATCCGGAAGACCCGGTCACGCTCCCTCCCATAGACGAAGGATACATCCACGGCCGGATGCTGCAGCTCGGGAAGGAAGCCGGCGACCGCTTCAGGATCGCGGGAATCGGCTTTTCCCTGTTTGAACGGGCATGGACTCTCCGGGGAATGGAGAATCTTCTCTGTGATATGATCGCCGAACCGGAGTTCGTCCATGAGCTTCTCGGAAAGATCACCGAGAGGAATCTCGCCCTGATCGATATCGCGCTGCAGCACGATTTCGACGGCTTCTATTTTGGTGACGACTGGGGTCAGCAGAAAGGCCTGATCATGGGGCCGCAGTGCTGGCGGGAGTTTATCCGGCCATGCCTTGAAAGAATGTACGGAAAGGTGCGCAGGGCCGGCAAATTCGTTCTGCAGCATTCCTGCGGCGATATCCGGGAAATCATGGATGATCTCTATGACATCGGCCTGAACGCCTACAATACCTTCCAGCCTGAGATCTACGGATACAGTTACGCCCCGAAAATCTTCGGGAAGATAGCCATATGGGGCGGGCTCAGCACTCAGCGGGATCTTCCTTTCGACACACCGGAAGAGATCCGGCGCGTCACCGGCGAGCTCCTCGCCGCATTCCCGCACGGGGGACTGATCGCCGCACCGACCCATGATATCCCGGGAGACGCGATCCCTGAAAACGTGATCGCCATGTGGGAAGTGTTCGAAGCGCAGAAAGTGTGAAGAAGCCCCTCCCCGCCCGTAGCAGACACAAACTAAGAACTGAAAACACGATAAGGCACACGGCGGAGTTTTCCGCAGTGTGCCTTTCTCAGAACGGTCATGATTGACTTCCCGACTGCAGGATGCTAAAATGAGTCAGAACGTTGGAAAAGGAGTTGTTATGATGGGAAAGCAGACCTTTGCCCTGTACTTCGGCAACCGCGGCTTTATGCCCGCGGAACTGATCAAGGACGCCCGGGCCGATATGGTCAAGGCGGTCACCGACGCGGGGTACGATTACCTGATGATGGATGAAAATTCCACCCGCTACGGCGCGGTGGAGACCCGGGAGGAGGGACGGATCTACGCCTCCTGGCTCAAATCCCACGAAGGGGAATTCGACGGCGTGATCCTCTGCATGCCGATCTTCGTGGATGAAAACGGCGCGGCCGCCGCGCTGCAGGACGCGAACGTCCCCATTCTGATGCAGGCCTATCCCGATGAGATCGGCAAAATGGATTTCAAATACAGGCGCGACGCCTTCTGCGGAAAATTCTCGGTCACCGACGTGTTTTCCCAGTATAAGATCCCCTTCACGGTGATGAAGCCCCACGTGGTCCATCCGCTGACCCCCGCCTTCCGGCGGAACCTCGACGATTTCGCGGCCGTGTGCCGGGTGGTCAGAGGGATGCGGCGGATGAACCTCGGCTGCATCGGCGCGCGCACCACCGCCTTCAAGACGGTCCGCTTCGACGAGATCACCCTGCAGCGCCACGGGATCAACGTGGAATCCTTTGACCTTTCGGAGCTTTTCGCCTTTGTGGAAAGAAAAGTCGACGACGATCCGGCGGTCCTCCGGAAGATCGCCGATCTGGAGGCTTACACCGATTTTTCCGGCGTGCCGCACGACAAGAAGCTGACGCTTGCGAAGATCGCCGTGGTCATCGACGGATACATCGAGGAATACAAGCTGGACGCCCTGGCGCTTCGCTGCTGGAACGAGATGGAGACCTATCTCCGGGTCTGCCCCTGCGTTCTGCTTTCGGAGCTGAACGACCGGGGGATCGTCGCCTCCTGCGAAATCGACATGTGCTCGGCGGTCACCATGCGCGCCATGGCGCTGGCCACCGAGGGGAGCGCGGCCTGCCTCGACTGGAACAACAACTACGGCGACGATCCCGACAAGGTGATCCTGTTCCACTGCGGCTCTACGGCGCAGTCTCTGATGGCGGGGAAGGGAAGGGTCACCTCCCATAAAATGTTTGACAAGACCGATCCGGGCAGCGGCTGGGGCACCAACGAGGGACGCATCGCGGCCTTCCCGATGACCTTCTCCAACTGCAAGACCGAGGACGGCAGGATCACGATCTATTTCAGCGAAGGCGAATTCACCGGCGAACCCATCGAGGACGGGTATTTCGGCTGCGCGGGCGTGGCGAAGATCGCGGGTCTGCAGGATAAGCTGATCCGCCTGGCCCGCGGCGGCTTCAAGCATCACACCACCGTCGCCCGCGGACACGTGAAGAACGTCCTGGAAGAGGCCTTCGGCACCTATCTCGGCTACGACGTGACGTCGATCGAGGGCTGAGACCATGAGGATCGGCGGACTGGACGTAGGGACCACCGGGGTAAAGCTCGCCGTTTACGACGGGACCGGAAGACCCAAAGGCGTCTTTTATCGGGAATACGCCGCACGGGAAGATCTCGGACGGCATGAAATGGATTTCGGCGCCCTCAGGACCGAGGTCTTCTCGCTTCTGCGGGAGGCGCGGGCGGCGGGCGAGCTGGACGCCCTCGGCGTCACCAGCTTCGGCGAGACCTTCGCGCTTCTCGACCGGGACGATGAGATCCTGTTCCCCTCGCTTCTCTACACCGACCCGCGGGGAGAGGAAGAGACGAAAAGGATCGGAGAAAAGATCGGAAGAGAGCGCTATATGGCGATCACGGGCGTCGCGCCCCAGTCGATGTATTCCATCGGCAAGCTCCTTTACCGGAAGGAAGAGGATCCGGACCGCTTTGCAAGAGCCGAAAAGATCCTTCTCGGCCAGGATTACGTGGTCTATCTTCTCACCGGGGAGAGGAAGATCGATTATACGCTCGCGGCCCGCACCGGCGCCTTCGACGTCGAAAAAAAGACGTGGAGCCGGGAGATCCTCGGGGCCGCCGGGATCGACGAAGCGCTCTTTTCGACGCCGGTGGAGACCGGCAGCGTGGCGGGGGTCCTGCTCCCCGCCGTCCGGGAGGAGCTCGGCGCGAAAAAGAGCTTCCCCGTGATTTCCGCCGCCCACGATCAGGTGGCGGCCATGATCGGCTCCGGCGTCTTCGACGACGGGCGCGTGATGGACGGCACCGGAACGGTGGAATGTATCCCCCTGGTTTTGAAGGAAAAGCCTCTGGATCCGGCGTTTTATGAGAAGGGATACTCGGCCGTGCCCTATCTCGGGATCGGTTACGCCTGCTACGCCTTTTCCTTTACGGGAGGGGCGATGCTCAAATGGTTCCGCGACAACTTCGCCGAAAAGGAGCGGGAGGAGGCGGAGGAGCGGGGTGAAAGCGTTTACGCCCTTCTGGACCGAAAGGTCTCCCGGGAGCCGTCCGGCCTTCTGGTCCTGCCGCATTTCGCGGGCGCGGCGACGCCGTATATGGACATCGCGGCCCGCGCGGCGGTGGTGGGCATGACGCTGGAGACCACGAAAACCGACCTGTACCGCGCTTTGATGGAGGGGACATCCTATGAGATGCGGCTGAATTTCGACGCGCTCCGCCCCTACGTGCACGGCGTGCGGGAACTGCGCGCCACCGGCGGCGGCGCGAAAAGCGACCTGTGGCTTTCCATCAAGGCCGACGTGCTCGGCGTCCGGATCGCGGCTCTTGCCTGCGACGAGGTGGGCGCCGCCGGAACGGCGGCTCTGGCCGGGACGGCCCTCGGGATCTATTCCTCGCTTCGGGAGATCACCGCGGCGATGGCGCCGGTCAGAAAGCTCTTCCTTCCCGACGGGGAAAGAAAGAAAACCTACGACGCGCTCTATGCCCGGTACGCCGGTCTTTACAAGGCGGTCAAGGGGCTGGAGCAGGAACGATAATCGATAAGGAGAAAAGACATGCTCGCAACCATGAAGGACGTCCTTCTGGACGCCGAAAAGAGGCAGATTGCCGTCGGCGCGTTCAACGCCCCGAATCTTCAGACCCTGCACGCCATCCTGCGCGCCGCCGAATCGCTTGCGGAGCCGGTGATCCTGATGCACGCGGAGGTTCATGAGGAGATGGGACTCTGCACCATGGAGGAGATCGCGCCGATCCTTCTCCGCGCCGCCGAAAGGTCGGCGGTGCCGGTGTGCGTCCATCTGGACCACGGCACCGATCTCGATTATGTGAAGCGCGGGCTGGCGCTGGGCTTTACCTCGGTGATGTACGACGGGTCGGCCCTTTCGCCCGCGGAGAACACGAAAAACACCCGGATCGCCGTGGAAGCGGCGAAGAAGACCGGCGCTTCGGTGGAGGCGGAGATCGGTTCCATGGGCGCGCGGGAGGGCGGCGTGCAGGACGACGAGTCGATCTATACCGATCCGGAGCTCGCGAAGAAATTCGTGGAGGAAACCGGGATCGACGCCCTGGCCTGCGCCTTCGGAACGGTGCACGGCTTTTACCGGAGGGAGCCGAAGCTGGATATGGCCCGCCTTTCGAGGATCCGGGAGCTGACCGGCGGATTCCCGTTGGTGATGCACGGCGGCAGCGGCGTCAGCCACGCCGATTACCGGGAGGTCATCCGCCGCGGCGTCCGCAAGATCAATTATTACACCTATATGTCCCGCGCGGGTGCGGCGGCCATCTCCGGCAAGGAGTACAAGCAGTTCCAGGATGCGCTTTTCGACGCGGAAAACGCCATGATGGAGGACGTGAAGACGGCCATGTCGGTTTTCACCGGGAAATAAGGAGGAGAAGGCCGTGTTTCTTACGCTGGAAATCGACCCCCGCCGGGTAAAGGGCGTACGCGACCCTATGCTCTACGGCCATTTCCTGGAGCATTTTCACCGCCAGGTCTACGGCGGCGTCTTCGATCCCGGAAATCCTCTTTCGGACGAGGACGGCTTCCGCACCGACGTGATCGAGGCTATGAAGAAGATCCGGGTCCCTGTGATCCGGTGGCCGGGCGGATGCTTCGTTTCCACGTATCACTGGACCGACGGCGTCGGGAAAGAGCGGACTCCGGTTTTTGACAAGACCTGGCGGGTGGAGGATCCCAACACCTTCGGCACCGATGAATTCGTGAAGCTTTGCCGGAAGATCGGATGCGAGCCCTATATCTGCACCAACGCCGGCACCGGATCCATCGAAGAGATGAGCGATTGGGTGGAATACTGCAATCTGCCTTCCGAAGGCCGGTTTGCGCGGATGCGGATCGCGAACGGCGCGCTGGAGCCCTATCGAGTGAAATACTGGAGCGTCGGCAACGAGAATTACGGCCATTGGGAGCTCGGCGCGAAAAGCGCCGGCGAGTGGGCGAGGCTCGTGGGCGAGGCGGCGAAGCTCATGCTTCATGTGGATCCCGCGATCGAGCTCTCGGCCGCGGCGCTGGCCGATCTCGACTGGACCTACGGGCTTCTCAAAAACTGCGGACAGTATCTGAAATGGATCTCTCTGCACCAGTACTGGGACATGATGCCCGAAAAGCACGAGCCCGCGGATTACGAGGCGGCGATGGCCTATACCGACCGGATCGACCGGTCGGTGGAGATCGCCCGGGGGATGCTGACCTCCCTCGGTCTGGAAAACAAGATCTCCATCGCCTTCGACGAGTGGAATCTTCGAAGCTGGCACCATCCCCGCGTGCACTCCTTCCCCTACGGCACGGAAAAGGAATCGTATCTTTCTCCCCGGGACAAAAACGACGACAACCGCACCTATACCATGGCTGACGCGGTGTTTTCCGCCTGCTTCCTGAACGCCATGAACCGGAACTGCGATCTGGTGCGGATGGCGAATTTCTCGCCGCTCGTGAATACCCGCGGCGCGATCATGACTTACCGGGACGGGATCGTGCTGCGCAGCACCTATCACGTGTTCGATCTCTTCGCGAATAAGCTGGGCGATAAGGTGGTGGACCTTTTCCACCCGGAACCGGCCCCCACGTGGCGCGTGAAGGGAAAGGATGGCGGAGAAAAGAAGGTCGGGACCCTCGACCTTCTGGCCACGGCCTGGAGCGACCGGAAGGGGATCGCCCTATCTGCGGTGAACAAGCATGCGCAGGAGGCGGCGGAGATCGTCCTCGCGCTTCCGGAGGAAGGCCGGCGCGCGACCCTTTACACGCTGAACGGTCCCGACAAGGATTCCTGCAACGATATCGGAAGGAACGAGGTGGGGATCACCGAAACCGATCTCGGCCTTTACCGGAAGGGTATGAAGATCACCCTTCCGCCTCACAGCGTCAACGTCCTGCAGATCGTCTGATCAGTGAAAGCTTCGGGAAGGCCGGGCGGATCGCCCGGCCTTCCCGTGTTGTGTTTCATGCCGGAAACGCAGGCGGACGTCAGGCGCCGCCTTCTCAAGGAGCCTTCCCCTCGGAGAGGCGCAGCACCCCAATGCCTTCCCCTCGAGGGGCGCGGGTCTCCGGTGGAGACCTTTGAGCGCAAGCTCAAAAGCGCCGACCGAGCCGACAGGCGAGACAGGTGGGTCCGAAGGACCCGGATGAGGTGGAAACGAGCGCTTTCTGCGATTTCAGCGAACCCTTGCCTGCGGTTTCAGCAGGCGTGGATCCTGTGTCCCCAAATCCGCAGCAGACAGACAAAACCGGCGCGGCCGCCATGGTCGTGCCGGTTTTGCGTTCTGCTGAACGGAAGCGGTCCTCTCGGGCGCCTTCCTTGCGGAGGAAGGGCGTCCTTTGTTTTTTGACGGGAGGATCTCCCGCCGCTCACCCGATCTTTTTGTAAACCGGGATATTCCCGGTGGTGACGGTGAATCTTCCGGCGGGAACGCTCTCGCCGGTGAAGAAATCGACCCATTTTCCCGCGGGGAGATAAACCTCGCGCGTGTCGCTCTCGGTCCCGATGATCGGCGCCACCAGAAGATCGTCCGTGAAATAGTATTCGTCGTCGATCGCGTAGGTCTCGGGATCGTCGGTGTGTTCCATCACCAGCGCCCGGATCGGCGGTACGCCGGTCGCGCGGTAACGGTCGAAGGCCGATTTGATCTTCGGGATCAGCTTTTCGCGGAGCGTCAGGATCTCCCGGACCTCTTCCACGCAGTCGAAGTCCACCCAGGGGATCTTCGGGCAGCTCCAGGCGTTGATCAGACACTGCGGGGAAAACACCACGGTCTGCAGTCTCCGGATAAGCTCCTTTTTGCTCCCGACGCCGCGCATCTCCGGCGCCCAGAGAAGCCCGGAAAAGCCGGAATTCACCAGCGCCCGCACGAATCCCCTGTGATCGTAAAGATCGGAATACAGGACGAAGGGGTAAGGGGCTGCCAGGGCGCCCATGCTCCGGATCTCCGACAGGGTGGGCTGATAATCCAGCGCCTCGTGCATGGCTTTCGCGTAAAGGACGCCGAAAAGGTTGTGATACTGCTCGCCGTCAAGGCCGGAGGGGAAGGAGGCGTGGTTCGGGAAGGACCATCCGCCGGTGTTGTCGCTGCCGTCGCATTCGTCGGCCTTGAAGCCGTCGACGCCGATCCTCGTCAGGTTCTTCTGGAAATCGGCGAAGATGCGCCGCGCTTCCGGCAGGGCGAAGTCGGGCACGAGGCCGCGGAAGGTGGTATAATCGCCGGAGAGCGGCTTCAGCTCGTCGTAGATCGGGCAGGTGGGGTAGACGTAGGCGTGCTCCCAGAGATTCACGTGGAAATTCATTTCCTTCAGCCGCGCGACGAATCCCGCGGGATCGGGGAATTTCTCGGGATCCCACACGTAGGTGCAGGCGTAGGCGTGGGTCTGCCATCCCGGCTCCACGCCGATGATGTCGCAGGGGATCTCGTTTTCCCGCATGTATCCCGCCACTTCCAGGATCTGTTCCGCGGAGTACCGGCCGTTGCACCGGTAGAGCACGCCGAGCGCCCAGGAGGGCACCTCCGGACCGCCGCCGGAGGCCATGTTGTACTGGGCGACGATGTCGCGGATGCTTTCGCCCTCGATCACGTAGAGGTCGACGCCCTCTGTGTGCGGGATGAAGATCGAGACGTAGGTGTTTTCCGCGGCCATACGGGCGGCGTAAAGATCGTCGGTGGAAAGCTTCACGGTGTAATTCTCGTCCGGCGCGAAGCTGTCTCCGGGCTTCTGGGCGCCGAAATAGATCTCCGCGTACCGTGCGGTGTCCAGGAAAACGCCGTACCCCTTGTTCGTGACGAAGAAGGGCACCGGAGCGTGGCTCTCGCCGTTCGGAGTCTTGGGATCGGCGTTCGTGCGCAGGGTCAGCTTGTGCCCCGCGTGGTCGAATTCCCAGATCTGCAGACCGCACCCGTAAAAATGCGTGTCCGGCTCCGCGGGGTACTCGAGAAGCACGCCGCCGCGGATCTTTTTGAAGACGATCTTTGTTTCATCGAAGGAGACCGGCGTCTCTTCAAAGGAAAACTTATCCGAAAAACGCGTGGGGACCAGGGGCTCCGGGGTGCCGAAGGTGATCTTTTTCATAAAACGAACTCCTTTTCCGCTGAATCGGTCAAAAGCGCACGAGCGGTGAGGGAACCGGCTGCGGCCGGTTCCCTCACCGCTCTTTTTCAAATCTCTTTGCCGAGGATCCTCGCGCCTTTTACGAGGCGCCTGGAAGATACGTATTCGTTTTTGCCGGGGCAGAGGGGATAGAAGCCGAGCACGGCGAAGATGAACCACGCGGAAGTAGTGCCGTTGTCCTCATCGCCCGGATATCCGCCATCGTCGGGGCCAAAGCCCTCACGCGCGAGCTTTTCCACCCAGAAATCGGTCTTTTCCTGCGCGCCGAGCGCCGCGAACAGCCAGGGCAGATGGAAGGAGGGCTGATTGGAAATGGCGCACTGGCCGAAGTCGGCCGCCGCCATCTCGGTCATCTCGTGGATCTCGTTCCGGTAACCGAAGACGCGGTAACGGGGAGGAGTCGCGAAAAGCTCGTCCAGCTTCCGGATCAGCCTGTCCTTCCCGCCGTGAAGAGCGGCGAGCCCTTCCACGTCGTGCGGCACGGCGAAGGAATTCTGCCAGGCGGAGCCTTCGGTATATTCGCCGCCCCAGGAGACGGGATCGAAGAAATCGGCCGTCTTGCCTTTCCGGTCGCGCCCGCGCATGAAGCCCGAGGCGGGATCGAAGATGTTTTTGTGGTTTTTTGCGCGGCGCAGGTATTCCGGGACCAGCTCGTCTTTGCCGAGCACGCGCGCGACCTGGGCGATGCACCAGTCGCCGTAGGCGGCGTCCTGGGTCAGGTTGACCGATTCCCGCTCCTCGTCCCGGGGCACATAACCGAGCTCCTTGTACGCAAGGACGCCGTTCCGGCCGTAGCGCGGATCCCCGGCGGCGCAGTTCGCGTGATGCAGCATGCCGGCAAGCGCCCGTTCCCAGAGGGCGGGGGTGCCGATCCCCTTGACCGCGGCATCGGCGATCACCGCGTCGATCAGGGTGCTGGGCATGCATCCCACCTCGCCCAGCGACGGCCAGCGCGGAAGCCACCCGCATTCCTCGTAATCGTTGACGAAGCCCTCGAGCATTTCGGCGTATTCGTTCCGGGCGATCAGGGCGAAAAGCGGATAGACCGTGCGGTAAGTATCCCAGAAGCCGTTGTCGGTATACCGGACCCCCGGCCCGGTTTTGCCGGTGGCCGGTATGTAATGGACCGGATTTCCGGCCGCGTCCCGCTCGTAGGCCTTGTGGGGGAACAGGAAGACGCGGTAGAGGCAGGAATAGAAGGTGCGCATCTGCCGCTCGTCCTCCGGCTCGATCTCGATCCTGTGAAGTCTTTCCTCCCAGATCTCTTCGGCGGCAGATCTCGCCTCGTCGAAGGTCAGGGAACCGGTCTCCCTCTCCAGAGTCCGGAGCGCCGTTTCCTCGTCGATATAGGAGATTGCAAGGCGGAATTCCACGCGCTTTTCGGCGAGGGCAAGATGGAAGATCCCGTCTTTTCCCTCGTTTGCCGCCCGGGTGCGCGCGTGATCCACGCTCCCGCGCGGGAATCGGAGGACGAAATGCATCCGGAAATCCACGGCGATGTCCTGGGAATGACCGTCGGTCGTGCCGAAGAGCGTGTCGCTTTCCTCATCGAACCGGTAGGTATACTTCCCCAGCGTGGGGAAGAAGGAGAGAAAAGACGGCCGGTCGTCGTGGAAGGTCAGACGCAGAAGACCGCCCCGCTCGACGGGAGTTACTTCAAAGTCGGAATCGGAGCGCAGGAAGGTGACCTTCAGATAATCGGGGCGCAGGATCGAATTCTGCGTCCGGCAGCCGGACCACGCATCCTTCGGATCGTCGGCGATCACGTCGTTCTGCGGGGTCATCAGGAAGGTGCCGTAGTCGGCGATCCAGGGACTCGGCTGATGGGTCAGGCGCACGCCCTCCAGGTAGGGATGATCGGGGTGATAAAACCAGGAATCGTTCCCCTCGGTCTGCGGCGCAAAGGCGGCCATGGCGAAGGGGAGCTGGGTCAGAGGAAGGGTGTTGCCTTTGGAAAAGCGCTTGACCGACCGGGTGCCCATCTTGATGTTGACGAAGGGAAGGTATTTCATAGACGCCTCCTTGCGGATGCGGCTTCAGTCGCCGCTATTTCGCCGTTTTGACGGTATATTCGCTGACGCCGGGGACGGTCTCGCCGTCGATCTGGAGCGCGGTGGGGCGGTCAAAGGAAACGGTGATCTCCCTGCCCTCCGTCACGCTGACGAATTTTTCATGCTTTACGTGTTCGCCCTTGAAAAGCGAGGGAAAGATCATCAGGGTTTTGAGCTTTCCGCTTCCGTGCATCACCATCACGGAGACCTTCGGGTCGTCCGACAAGCGCATCTGACGGGGAGTCGGCATCATGCCGCCGCCGTAAAACCGCCCGTTCATCGTAGGGGCGAGCCAGGCCTTTTCGAAGACCTGCGTCTTCCCGTCCGCCGTGACGGTCGCACGGGTCGGCTTGTAGTGGAAGAGCAGACCCTTGATGGCGATGGAGGCGTAATTGACCGGCTTGTCGCTGGTCTCGCGCAGTTTGTCGCCCACCTCGCAGCAGTATCCGTCGATGCCGTAGCCGACGCCGTTGAGGAACCGCCTGGTCTTCCCGAGGCAGGTGACGGTGGGCAAATTTTTGAGATAGCGGCTGATCTCCTGAGGTCCGGAGCCTTCGGGAAGCTCCAGATCGTGCCAGAAGTCGTTGCCGCTTCCGGTGGGATAGTAGCAGATCTTTTCGGGAAGAACGAGACCCTCGGTATCGTTCACGAAGCGGTTCAGGGTGCCGTCGCCGCCTGTGAGGATCAGCTCGTCTTCGGGAGTGAGGGATGCGAAGAAATCGGCGTAGGAATCGATCTTTGCCATGTCCAGGAAAACCGTTTCGCCGTCGGTCCAGCGGGAACGAAGGCTTTCGGCCCGTTCCTTGCCGGCGCCGTTGCCGGCCAGAACGTTATAGAGCACGGTCCGTTTCATATGCTACATCTTCTTTTCATCCGGTCGTCCGGCGCGCCTGAAAGAAGGAAGCGGCAAAGCCTTTTCCGCCTTTTCTTCACGGCCGGAAGCCGGTCTTTACCGGAAAATTCTACCACGGGTGCAGAAAAATGTCAAGAAACGTCGGAGACGGCAAGGAGAGAGGAACCATCCGGGGAAACCGCGCATACAATAAAGAAAACGGAGCGATTCCGGGAAAAAGGAGAGATCGGTATGCCGGAGCGCGCGATCGGCGCGGGAAGAGAAAAGGCGGAAAAAAAGGTCCGGATCATGCTGGATGCGGGACACGCGGGGACCCGCTGGAACAAGGGCGCCGAGGAAGGATATTACGAATCGGCGGTCGTGTGGGCGCTTCAGGAAAAGCTGGCCGCGGAACTGGAACGGCGCGGCTTCGCCGTGGGAAAAACACGGAAAAGCATTGGGGAAAAGATGGACGTCGTGGCGCGGGGAAAGGCGGCGAAGGGATATGATTTCCTCCTGTCGCTCCACACCAACAGCGCCTCCGACAAAAAGGTCCGCCGGGTGGCCTGCATCTATCAGGTGCCGGACGACCGCGGCGGATTTGCCGAGGTCTCGCGGGAAGCGGCCGACAATCTTTCGCCCGCCATCGCCGACGCCATGGGGATCCCGCCCGACCCGGGCTCGGCGCTCCGGTGGAAAAACTACGACCGCCTCGCGTCGTCCGACCGGGACGGCGACGGCAGGAAAAACGACAACTATTACGGGATCCTGCACGGCGCGCGGCTGGTGGGCGTCCCGGCGGTGATCGCGGAGCACAGCTTCCATTCCAATCCCGAAACCTGCCGCTGGCTGATGGAGGAGGAGAATCTCGGAAAGCTTGCCGCGGCGGAGGCCGACGCCCTGACCGTGTTTTTCGGGGTGACGCCGCCGAAGGAGACGACCTACAGGGTCCGGAAGGGCGACACCCCCGAAAAGATCGCGCGCCTGTTCGGGATCACGCCGGAGGCCCTGATCGCGGCGAATATCCGGAAGCATCCCTCCATGACCATCGACTATATCCGCACCGGCTGGGTGCTTGTGATCCCGCCGGCGGCGGAATTCGTCCCCTTCAAGGTGCGCGTGACCGCCAGAGCCGGCCTGAACGTCCGGACCGGGCCGGGCCTTTCTTTTTCAAAACGCGGCGCGCTGTCCTGCGGGGCGAGGACCACGGTCCGGGAGGAAAAGAACGGCTGGGGCAGGATCCTCTGGAAAAAGGAACCCGGATGGATCTCGCTGGAATACGTCAAAAGGATCGATTGAGCAAAAAGGCGCCGGAAGGGAGGCGCTTCGTAAGGAAGTTGCCTCTTTCTCATTTTGAGGGGCGCGGGTCTCCAAGGCCTTCCCCTTCGAGGGGCGCGGGTACCCCAAAGCCTTCCCCTTCGAGGGGAAGGTGGGTCCGAAGGACCCGGATGAGGTGGGACCCCGATGTCTGCTCCGTCCCCGGCGAACGCGGAAAACGCAATACCACCTCGTCAGTCAGCTTACGCTGACAGCTGTCTCGCTGCGGCTCGGTCACGACGCGGCTCTGACATGCCCCCGGCATGTCATTCACTCCCGCGTCGCCGCTTCGCGTCCCTCTAGGGGAAGCCCTCATTGGGGAAGCCCCCCATCCTCGTTCCCCAAAGCCTTCCCTCCTTGATGGGAAGGTGGCTCGGCGTCAGCCGAAACGGATGAGGTGGAGACGCACCTCTGTCCGCGGTCTTAACGAGCATCGGATTCTGCACCAAAGAATCCAAAAGACAAAACCGGCGTGGCCGTTACGGTCACGCCGGTTTCCTGTTCTTTTGAGCCGAGAATTGCTGCCTCAAAGTAGCTTCTTTACGGAGGACGCCCGAAATTCCTCCGGCGCCTGCGGCTTCCCGCGGGAAGCCGCTCATTTTTTTTCGAGGAAAAGGAGCTTGCTGGTCCGGGGAGCGGAGAAGGAGAAGGAAATCTCCTCGCCGCCCCGGCGAAGGACGGTCTCTCCCGTGTCCGCGTCCCGCAGGGTATAGCTTTCGCCCGCAGGGATATAGGGAGGGGTGAAGCGGAAGACTTCTTCGTCGCACCGCTCCTGACGGAAGAGGAAGAGCACGGCGCGTTTTCCGTCCCCGATCACGTAGCTGTAAGCCACAAAGCCGGACAGGTCCGCCGGCGCGCGCCAGGGCGTGTGCACGTAGAAATCGCCGAGGAGATACTCTCTGATCGATTTCCATTCTTCGAATCCCGCCCGGAGCACGTCGAAATCGATGGTCTCGTCGTGCAGATACTGGACCGACATGTTGAGAATCGGCAGGTAGCTCGCCCGCCAGACGTATTGATCGGTCCGTCCTTTCATATCCACCTGCCCGGCCTGTTCCCGCGTATTGGCGCCGCAGAAGGGGATCCACCGGTTGAAGGAGGTGGTCATCGAAAGGCGCATCCCGGTGGTGGTGCGGTCGAAATCGCTCCGAAGGAGCGGAACGCCCCGGCGCATGGACTCCAGATCGTTGCGTCCGCCGCCGCTGGCGCAGCTGTCGCAGAAGGAACAGCCGCCGTAGCTTTCGGTACACCGGAGGATTTCGTCCCACATGGCGTAATGCGCCGTGATCAGCTTCATTTCGGTGATGCCCTCGCGGTTCTCGCCCTCCTCGGCGTCCATGCCGCGCCACTGGGCGCCGGCGTCGATATTGTTGTCCTCCCGGTACATCTCCACCCGGTTTTCCCGGAGAGTTTTTTTGATCCGGTCCACCGTCCACCGGTAGCAGGCGGGATCGCCGATGTTGTTGGCGTAGCGGTGGCGGCCGCCGGGATCCTTCTGGATCTTGGCCCAGCCCGGGTCGTACCCGTGATTTTTCACGAGAGCGTCCACCATGGAGACCCGTTCCGGCTCGAACCACATGAGGGTCTTCATCCCGTTGGCACGGGCATAGTCGGTCGACTGGCGGAAGGAATCGCCCGGCCATTTCTTCGGATCCAGCTCCCAGGTCCCGACGGTGGCGTACCAATCCTTTTCCCAGGAGGAGCCGTCCGGAGAGGTCCCGTCCGGCGCGGCGTACCATCCGGCGTCGAACCAGCGGAAATCGGCCTTCAGTCCCTCCGCGATCATCTTGTCCATGGAGGGCTTCCAGGAATCGTACGCTTCCGAAATGCTGCCGTCGGTGTTGTGCCGCCCGGTGTCGTAGGCGAGAAAGGCCGTGGAGAAGGGGCGGAGCGGATCGCCTGCGGCGTTTGCTTTCGGCATGTTGCAGCGAATGAACCAGCGCCGCCACAGATTGGCCGCGGCGTTTCCCTCTCTTTCGGGGTAGGGGAAGAGGAGCGAAAGGGCGCTCCGGATCGTTTCGCCGGGCTTGAGGAAGGTGTGGAGCCTTGCGGGGGTTTCGGCCTCGTATACGGTTTTTTGACCGTCGAACGTGAAATCCGCCCGCCAGGAACCCGCCCAGCCGATGGCCAGCATGGCGCCGCCCCTGCCGGCCTTCAGGTCGAAATAGGGGAAGGTCACGTGCGTCGCCCGGCCGCTGTCGTTGTAAAAATGGAGCGGCGCGCGCGTGAGGTCGTGGGTATAGGGCCGGTAGAAATTGTCGTGGTCGCCCATGATGCCATCCACCATCGGGAGCGCGCCTTCGAATTCCAGCCGGGTGCAGAGGCTTTCAAAGACGCCGCTGTCGGTCCCGGACCGGTTTTCAAAGAAAACGGTCCATTCGGTGGCGCCGAAGCCGGTCCAGAAGCCGAGCTTCAGGGTGACCCGCACGATCCCGTCCAGATCGAAATCGAAATACTTCGTCCGCCGCCCGTCGGCGGCTTCCTCCCGCGTTTCCAGAAGGGGCAGCCCGCCGAAGCCCCGGTATTTCTTCCCTTCGTAAACGAAGGAAAAGGGAAAGGATCCCAGATTGTTTTCCGCGTTATCGAAAGCGTCCGCGGCACGTCTGACGTATTCTTCCATGATCGTCGCCTCCCGCCTGTGATTATAGGGAGCCCGGTGCCTTTTGTCAAGGCTGCGGCGCCGGAAGAGCCTCCGCGGGCTCAGATCTCCGGGGATTTCGTCATGGCGCGGCCGTCCGCGCTTTGAAATCCGAACTTCTCATAAAACCCGTGCGCATCCCGGGTCAGAAGCAGACCGCGCAGTCCTTTGTATTCCGGAAGAGCCAGGATATGAGAAAGCAGCGCTTTTCCCAGTCCCTGACGCTGATACGCGGGATCGACGATCACGTCGCACAGATAAAAGGTGGTGGCGTGATCGCTGATCACCCGGGCGAAGCCGACCAGCTTTTTCCCGCCGTCGACGGCGACGCCGTAGCAGGAGGAATGGCGCATGGCCTCTTCGATCTGCTCCGGAGACCGCCGGTTTGCCCA